>ASPC01000006.1 GCA_000405345.1 Atribacteria bacterium SCGC AAA255-N14 | reverse complement strand
TTTTGGAGAAAGAAATACCCATAGGTATGGCGGTAGAATTTATGGACCATGCTGCCTGTGCTTATATAAGTCAAGACAAAGGTTGGTTTGAGGAAGAAGGGCTTAACTTGACTGCTTATGAGAGCTATGTAACCGGTATGGCTTTGGCTTCTGCTTTAGCTCGAGGGGATATTCAAGTGGCCTATATGTGTTTAATCCCAGCTATAAATGTCTATGCTAATGCCAGAGTTCCCATGAAAATAATTGCCGGAACACATAAATATGGTTACGGCTTGGTAGTCAACCCTAACAAGATAAAAAGTATTAAAGATTTAGAAGGGTCAGATATTCGCATCGGGTGTGTTAGGGAAGGAGGGGCAGTAGATGTTCTTCTCCACAAAACCATAGATAGATATAATTTAAACGAGAAGAAAATATTAAATAATATCCAGCGCATGAATCCAGCAAAGCAAGTTTTAGCCGTCAATACCGGGCAATTAGATGCCGCCTTTTTACCCGAACAATGGGCGACTATGACCGAAGATCTTGGTTTTAAGATGCTGCTGATGAGTCAGGAAGTTTGGCCTGAAATGCAGGGGAGTGTTCTGGTGGTTAAAGATGAATTGATAAGAGACAATCCTGAAGTCGTTAAAAAATTAGTAAAGATATCACAAAAAGCGACTGATTGGATTAATCAGTATCCACAGGAAGCAGCAGAGATTGTGGCTCGGCAATTACAGGAATCCGGGGGAAACCTTTTTCCGGTGGAAATAACTGCTATAGCTACCAAGACAGAGATTACTCCCGAGGTTTTATTAAGGTCCATGAATAGGTTAGAATATACTACCGATATTGATCTTGCAATGATTCAGGAAGCAATAGATTATGTCGCTCAATTAGGTTACATTAATAGCAGCTTTAAGGCGGGAGATATTTTGGATTTGAGTTTTATAAAACCATGAAAATAGTTAAAATATTTAAATTAAAATGGGAGATAACTCCTATTATTATATTTCTGGGAATATGGGAGATAATTGCTCGATTGGACTTGATACCCGGTCAATTTTTCTTCCCTCCATTTTCTGCTGTAGTAACGGAATTTTGGTATCTGGCAGTCAGTGGAGTATTGGGACGTAATTTCTTGAGCAGTTTAATCCGAGTCCTTATTGGTTTTTCCGCTGGTTCTATTGCCGGACTATTTATCGGAATTATAATGGGGTGGAACAATGTAGCCAACAAAGCACTAAATCCGATAATCAGCTTAATTTATCCTATCCCTGCCCTGGGATGGCTCCCTTTATTGATGTTGTGGTTCGGCATTGGTGAAATCCTACCGATTGCCATAGTATTTATCTGTTCCTTCTTCCCCATCCTTTATAATACAGTTACCGGTATTAAAAATGTGGACAAAAACTATATCTTTGTGGCCAGAACATTAGGTGCTTCTGATCTAAAAATTTTAAGTACAGTGGTTGTTCCCCTTGCTTTACCCAATATTTTTACCGGATTGAAATTAGAATCAGGGATGGCCTGGCGAGTGATAATAGCAGCAGAGATGGTAGCTATCCCTACCGGGGTTGGTGCACTGATGATGAAAGCCGAAAGCCTTATCCGTATAGACATTATTATAGTCTGTCTAATAGTTTTAGGAATAATGTGTCTTTCTTTTGAGAATTTTTTTGCTTTCTTAGAAAAGAAGCTGACTAATCGATGGAGGTAATATGTCATCTATCAAGCTTAAAAACATTTTTAAATATGTTTGTAAAAATATTAATTTGGAGATATTTGATAAAGAATTGTTGGTATTATTGGGACCGAATGGTGCCGGGAAAAGCACTTTATTAAATGTTATTGCCGGGTTAATCGAATATGAAGGGTCTGTGTTTTTTGATAATAAGCCAATAGACAGGTTGCCCGCTAACAAGAGGAGAATAGGTTACCTATTTCAAGAATTGAATCTATTCCCTCATCTCGATGTATCTGCTAATATTGCTTATGGTTTGAGAATTCAAAAAAAATCTCAAAACGAAATAAACGCAAAGGTTGAGGAACTACTTCAAATAATGAAGATAAAACACTTGTCCTCCCGTTATCCCAAAGAATTGAGCGGGGGTGAGAAACAGAGAGTGGCCTTAGCCCGGGCCTTAGCCAATTCTCCTCGTATCTTACTTCTTGATGAACCGATGAACAGTTTGGATTACCGTACTTCTAAATATCTCAGGACTGAATTTAAAATACTACAGAAAAAATTGGGCATCACCACCATTTATGTTACTCATAATTTCTATGAGGCAGAAGAAATGGCAGAAAGAATAGCTGTGCTCGATAAAGGCAGAGTGGAACAAATAGGCTCTCCCAAGGAAATATTTTTTCATCCTACAGAGGCGGTTAATGATTTTATTGGGGCACCCAATATTTTAACCTGTAATTATTGTAATAGATTAGGTTTTGGGTTAATAGAGGTAAAATGCGGCGATATTGCTCTGGTAGTTTACAGTGAAAGAGAAAAAATAAAGAAGGTGGCGATTTTACCGGAAGACATCTATCTTTCTGATACCAGACCTCCCGGACCCGATGTAAACAGGGTCAAAGGGAAATTAACTGAAATTAATGATTCATCTTCTACGGTCTGTTGTACTGTTATGACCGGAAAAAATTCTTTAAAGGTAAAGCTGCCTCAGGAGATATTTGCCAGCATGAGTTTAAATATCGGTGATGAAGTGTGGTTGATTTTAGCGCCCAGGAAATTAAAAATCATTACCGATGGCGATTGATTTTTCCCATTTTAAAAATACTTTGATTTTTATCCCGCAAAAAGTTTGATATTGGATAGTATCTTTATATATAATTAGTCATATCACATAATTGCATTTTTAAAAATTCCTACAAACTTGCTTACTTTGGTGATGTAAAAATATAAAAGGATCAAGGGAATAAAATTTAAAAAAAATTTAAATAGTTTAATAAAAATAATTTAGGGGGTTATTTAATGTTAAAAGGAAAAGATATAATAAATACTGCTCAATTTTCGCTTCAAGAACTTGATTTAATCATGAACACTGCCGTAAGTTTTGAAAAACGGGTTAAAGACGGGGAAGTTATTAAGAATATGGAAGGCCAGGTAGTAGCTGCCTTGTTCTTTGAGCCCAGCACCCGGACCCGTCTTTCTTTTGAAACTGCTGCCAATAGGCTGGGTGCCCGGGTAATTACGGTAGCTAGCGCAGCCAGTTCTTCTGCAGCCAAGGGAGAATCTTTGGCAGATAGTATCAGAACGGTAGATGGCTATGTTGATGTCATTGTTATGCGTCATCCCATGAAGGGCTCAGCACAGATTGCTGCTGATAATGCTGTTCATCCTTTTATTAATGCTGGCGATGGAAGTGGTCAGCATCCCACTCAGGCTCTTTTAGATATATACACCATTCGAAAAGAAAAAGGGACTTTAAGTGGTCATACAGTTACCTTTGTAGGAGATTTAAAATATGGGCGAACTGTTCACTCTTTGGGTTATTTAATGGCTCTCTACGGTAATAAAATGATCTTTGTTTCCCCAAAAGCTCTAAGAATGCCTGAAGAAATAACCGCTGATTTAAGAAGCCGGGGGGCAGAAATTGAAGAGACTGATGATTTAAAGAAAGCATTATCGGTTAGTGATATAGTCTATGTTACCCGGATACAAAAAGAACGGTTTGAAAATCCAGTGGAATATGAAAAACTTAAAGGTTTATATATTATAAATAGAGCTCTGATTGATCAGGCTAAAAAAGGCATCACCATCCTTCATCCCCTACCGAGAGTTGATGAAATATCTACTGATGTTGATGATTATGAGGGAGCTGCTTATTTTAGACAAGCCCACAATGGACTTTATGTCAGAATGGCACTTTTGGCATTAGTTACTGGCAGGGTGTAATCCAAAAATAATTTTTTTATGAAGCAGTATTAGGTTATAATATAAACTAACAGTTGAAGAGTAACAATACGGAGGATAATTTATGAATAAGTTTAACCTCGTAATCAAATCAGATAAAGTATTTACAGATGGCAGATTGATAGATTGTTATATAGGGATAAAAGATGGAATAATTACTGCCATAAGCAAAGAAAAATTAGAGGCTGATGAAGTTATTGACGCAGAAGGGAAAATGGTTTTACCCGGTACTGTTGACCCCCATGTTCATATCAGGGCTCCGGGTCATGATGAAAGGGAAACCTTCGAAAGCGGCACAAAAGATGCTGCCTTAGGCGGAGTTACTACTATAATTGAAATGCCTATCTCTATTCCTCCACCGCATTCCCCTGAAATAGTAAAGAGAAGAATGGACATTGCCGAAAAAGAAGCTGTGGTTGATATGGCTTTTTTTGGAGCTGCAGGAACGGATTGCCTGAATGATATTATCCCCTGTGCAAAATCTGGTATTGTTGCTTTTAAAACTTTTTTACACGAAGCTCCTCCGGGGAGAAAAGAGGAGTTTATCGGGCTTACTGCGCCAAACACCGGAGACCAATACGAGCTGATGGAAAAAGTAGCACAGACGGGGGTAATGATAGGTTTTCACGCAGAAAATAACGATATGATAAATAAAAATATTGCCCGATTAAGAAGTGAAGGTAAAATTTCTCCGATATATCACGGCATGTCTCGCCCCCCGGTAGCAGAGATAGAAACAACTTCCAAAATATTACTCTTTGCTGAAAAAATTGGCACAAAAGTAGAAATGTGCCATATCAGCACTCCTGAAGTAGTAGAATTAGTGAATGAAGCAAAATGTAAAGGAGTATATGCTATTGCAGAAACCTGTCCTCATTACTTATTCCTTAATGAAAATGCTCTTAATGGAGTAGGGGTATTTGCCAAGTGTAATCCTCCTTTAAGAAGTGAAGAGGAGCGGCAGGGTATGTGGGAGATGGTAAATAATGGAAGTATAGATATTATCGGGAGCGATCACGCACCTTATACCAAAGAAGAAAAGGAAAGAGGGAGTGAAGATATATTTACTCCACCGGCAGGATTCCCGGGTTTATCCACCAGATTGCCCCTGCTTTTTACAGCAGTAAAGGAAGGGAAGATGGAATTAGATAGAATGGTGGAACTTATCTGCGAAAATCCGGCAAGAGTGTTTGATTTATATCCTAAAAAAGGAACAATTGCCCTTGGTTCTGATGCAGATTTTGTAATCTTTGACCCCAACAAAAAAGGCATTATTTCCAAAGATAAAATGTTTACCAAATGCAGAGAAAGTGCCCTGGTATATGATGGATGGGAAGTGTACGGGAAACCGGAAAAGACTATTGTTAGAGGAAAAGTGGTCTTTGATGATGGGAAAATAACTGTTTCTCCGGGATACGGAGAGATTATAAAAGTATACAGAAGTTGATGATTTTTTAATAAAATTGTAGTTAATTTTTAAATAGAAAGAGAGGAAGGATAAATGAATAAAATTGATTTACAGAAGTTAGAAGAATTAAATAATCAACATGCTATAAAAGTAGTAGAAGAAGCTATAAAGCTTTGTAAGCCGGCGAAAGTAACCGTGATAACTGATTCAAAAGAAGATATTGCCTATGTAAGAGAATTAGCTCTTGCTATCGGCGAAGAAAATAAATTAAAGATGGAAGGCCACACTATTCACTTTGATGGTTATTATGACCAGGCCAGAGACAAAGGGCACACTAAATACCTTTTATCTGAAGAAGTCAATTGGGGTTTAGGAGTAAATTATATAGAAAAAGATAAGGGGCTTAAAGAAGTAAATTCCTTTCTTGATGGCAGTATGACTGGGAAAGAGATGTTGGTGAGATTCTTTTCTCTTGGTCCGACTAATTCTATGTTTTCCCTTAAGGCCTTACAGATTACCGATTCAGCCTATGTCGCCCACAGTGAGGATCTTCTTTACCGGCAAGGGTATGAAGAATTTAAAAAGCTTAACGGCTCACCCGATTTCTTTTTCTTCCTCCACTCTGCCGGAAGATTAGAAAACGGAGTAAGTAAAGATATAGATAAACGAAGAATATACATCGACCTCGATGAAAACAGGGTTTATTCGGTTAACAACCAGTATGCCGGTAACTCTCTGGGTTTAAAAAAATTAGCTTTCAGATTAGCTATTAAGAAGGCCAATAAAGAAGAATGGTTAGCTGAGCATATGTTTATAATGGGCGTTCATGGCCCAAAAGATCGGGTTACCTATTTTACCGGTGCCTTCCCCAGTGCCTGTGGCAAGACCAGTACCGCCATGATCCCCGGCCAGTCTGTAGTCGGTGATGATATCGCTTACCTCAAGAAGATTAGCGGGATAGTAAGAGCAGCAAATGTCGAAAATGGTATATTTGGTATCATTCAGGATGTAAATCCCCAGGATGACCCCTTAATATATCAAGCCTTAATCACCCCGAGAGAACTTATTTTTTCTAATGTACTGATTAATGATGTTATACCTTACTGGTTAGGTATGGGTAAAGATGTACCGGATAAAGGCATTAATCATTCAGGAGAATGGTTTAAAGGCAAAAAAGATAGTGAAGATAATGTTATCGGCTGCTCCCATAAAAATGCCAGATATACCATAAAGTTAGATGCCTTGAAAAATATTGACCCTAAGGCCAATGACCCCTCAGGTGTACCTGTTCAGGCAATTATTTATGGCGGAAGAGATTCCGATACCACTATACCGGTAGTAGAATCTCTCAGTTGGTCTCACGGAGTTTTCCTCGGCGCTACTGTAGAATCAGAGACTACCTCTGCCACTATCGGTGCCCAGGGAGTAAGGAAACATAACCCGATGGCCAATCTTGACTTTATCTCGGTGCCTTTTAAGACCTACATAGAGAATCACCTAAAGTTTGCCCAGGGCCTTAATGATGTCCCCAAAATTTATGCTACTAATTATTTCTTAAAAGACGTACCCGGTAATTATCTAAACAGTAAACTCGATAAGAAAGTATGGCTTCTCTGGGCCGAAGGGAGAGTCCATAGTGAATTTGAAGCCATTGAAACTCCGGTAGGCTTAATACCAAAATATGAAGATTTAAAAACATTGTTCATCCGTGAACTGGACAAAGATTATACCGAGGCTGAATACATACAGCAATTTTCCTTAAGAGTATTAAAATATTTGGAGAAGATGGAGAGGATGAGTAAGATATTTGAAAATATCCAGATGCCCGCAGCTTTTACCGAAGAGCTAAAAGCACAAACCGAGAGATTAAGAGAAACGAGAACAAAATTTGGAGAGGACATAATTTCTCCTTTTAAGTTTTTTGATATATAAAAATAAATCAATAATAGATTTTGGTATTGTAAAAATAACTACAGATAAATAAATTTAAATAAAAGGGGGCGGAGAAATCCGCCCCCTTTTTCAAGAACTAACTGTCATCTTTACTCTTATCTTTATGTCATATTAATTTTAATCATTTCTAAAAATATCTAAAATTTATTAAACAAAAGGGAATATTTAAATGTTTAAAAATGCTATTGTTAGAAGACCGGGTCATTCATTGGTAAATGGCATAACCTCATCTCCCGAGTTGGGGAAACCGGATGATAGGTTAGCCATAAAACAACATGACGCCTATATCGAGGCTTTGAGATTTTGTGGAGTTGAAGTAACTGTATTGCAAGCAGATGAAAGATTTCCCGATTCTTGTTTTGTTGAAGATGTAGCTGTTTGTACAAAAAAAATTGCAGTGATAACAAATCCGGGAGCATCGTCGAGAAAAGGTGAAGAAAAAGAAATAATAGAAGTAATTAAAAAATATTATAATAATCTTGAATATATAAAAAAACCCGGAACCCTTGAGGGTGGAGATGTAATGATGGTAAAAAATCATTTTTATATTGGGCTTTCAAAGAGGACCAACAGAGAAGGGGCGAAACAACTGATAAAAACTTTGGGAAAATATGGAATGTCAGGTTCGATTGTAGAAATGTTAAAAATGCTTCATCTAAAAAGTGGGTTAGCGTATTTAGGGGATAATGTTCTTCTTGTTGCAGGTGAATTTATAAACAAGGTAGAATTTAAGAAATTTAATAAAATATTAGTTGATGAAGACGAAACATATTCAGCTAATTGTATCAGGGTAAATGATTATGTATTAGTACCGGCAGGTTATCCTAAAACCAAAGAAAAAATTGAGAAGGCTGGTTTTAAAACAATTGTTGTTGACACATCTGAATATAGAAAGGTGAACGGAGGTCTTAGTTGTTTGTCCTTAAGATTTTGAACTAGAGGTCGGATGAATCCGACCTCCTTCTACGAGAACTAGCTACCCATCTTCAGTTTTATCTTTAAATTATAATACTTCTAATTACTTCCAAAGAAAATTTAAAATATTTTCAAAAAAAAGAAGGATTTTTGAAATGCTTTGTGGTATATTAAAAGTAGTTAATTGGGTCACCCAGTAACCCAATAGTTTAAAAAAGAGGTAAGTATGGAATTTAGAGAAATTACTCCTGTTCGTTTATATGAAAGCGTAATAGAACAGATTATGAATTTAATTAAAAATAATAAACTAAAACCCGGAGATAAACTTCCTCCGGAAAGAGAACTGGCTGAAAAATTATCTATAAGTAGGGGCTCCCTAAGGGAGGCTTTTCGAGTTTTAGAATCAAGGGGTTTAATTAAAAGTAAACCCGGTGGAGGAAGATATATTCGAGAGATTAGAAAAAATGGCCACAACAGCACAGAAAATATTATCTCAAGTTTAGAAAAATCTTCTATTTTAGAACTTTTGGAAGCAAGAGAGATGTTTGAGGTAAAAATTGCTAAAATCGCTGCTCAGAAAGCCACTCCCGAAGATATAGAATTAATTGAAGAGGCTTTAAATAAAATAAATGAGGAAGAAGAACTAAAGCATGGCAAAGAAACGGAATCAGATACCGAATTTCATTTAGCTATTGCCAGTGCATCTCATAATTTTGTTTTTGTAAATATAATAAAATTACACTTAGATCTGCTAAAAGAGACTAGAGGAAAGACTTGGAAAATAACAGGAAGACGAGAAAAACAATATCAAGAACACCAGGCAATATTGCAGGCTATTAAAGAACATGATGCTAAAAAAGCCGGAGAAACTATGCTGAAACATTTAAAGAATGTAAGAGAAGTTTTGGTGAAGATATAAAATTAGATCGAAAATTATATTAAGAATTGGAAAAAGTAGAACAAAGATTAGGATATTAAAAAAATATTATTTAGTAAAATTGAGGAGATATATACAATGAAAGAGATAAGAGTTCTATCGCCCGTAGGGATGTTGGGTTATGGTTTCCCGGCAGAATCTTTTCAGAAAGGTTTAGAAAAGAAACCTCATGTTATTGCTGCCGATGCCGGTTCTACTGATGCCGGTCCCCATAAATTAGGGGCAGGTGTGGGCATTGTAAGCAAAGAAGCAACCAAAAAAGACCTTACTTTAATGCTAACAGCCGGATGTGAGAATAAAATACCAGTTATTATTGGTTCTGCCGGAGGTTCCGGAGCCGAAGTTCATCTTAATTGGACCTCAGAAATAGTAAAAGAAATTGCCAAAGAGAAAAACCTACACTTTAAGATGGCCTTGATTCATGCCGAAGTTGAAAAGGATTATCTTAAAAAGAAGTTAGCTGAAGGGAAGATAAAACCTTTAGGCCCCGTCCCTGAATTAACTTCTAAAGATATAGAAGAAGCTACTCGAATTGTGGCGGTAATGGGTACACACTCTCATATAAAAGCCTTAGAGATGGGGGCAGAGGTTATTATTGCCGGTCGTTCCAATGACCCCGCTATGTTTGCTGCCTTACCCATTAAAGAGGGTTATGACCCGGGACTGGCTTTGCATATGGGAAAGATTTTAGAGTGTGGGGCTATGGCGTCCACCCCGGGGACCACCTCTGATTGCATGATGGCATATTTAAGAGAGGATTGTTTTATAGTAGAACCGACTAATCCCCTGCGAAAATGTATCCCCAGCACAGTAGCTGCCCACACTTTATATGAAAAATCGAGCCCCTTGCATATTATTGGCCCGGAAGGAGTAGTTGATGTTAGCGGATGTAAATTCGAACAATATAGCGAAAGGGCAGTAAAAGTATCGGGCTCCAAACTAAGGAAGAGCGAAACTATTAATATAAAATTGGAGGGGGCAAGCAAAGTAGCTTATCGAACTATATGTATCGCCGGCTTAAGAGATCCAATTATGATTAAACAGATTGATGAATGTGAAAAACATGTCCGTGACACTGTACTTACTTATTTTAGTAATATTTCTCCGGAAGATTACAGCTTAATCTTTCATATTTATGGAAAGAACGGAGTCATGGGAGAATTAGAACCTCGAAAAGAGATTACCTCTTATGAACTTTGTTTGATATTGGAAGTCGTGGCTAAAGAGCAGGAGATGGCCAATACTATTTGCGCCTTTGCTCGTTCCACTTTAATGCATTATTCTTATAAGGGGCGTATTGCTACTGCCGGTAATTTAGCTTTTCCCTATGCTCCTTCAGATATACCTACCGGAGCGGTGTATAAATTTAATATTCATCACTTAGTAGAAGTCGAAGACCCCGATGAACTTTTTTCTATAGAAATAGTGGAGCTTTAAAATAATAAGGAATTCAAAAAGGAGAATACAAAAATGACTAAAGAAGTTTCTATTATAGATTTAGCAAGCGTAATCAGAAGTAAAAATGCCGGTCCTTTTGAGTTGACTTTTGATATAATTTTTAAAGATAAGGAAACTTATGAAAAAGTTAGGAAAACCAAAGTAATTACCAAAGAACTTATTGCCAAACTCTACCATATTCCTATTGAAAAAGTTCTTTATTTTGTAGAATTTGACCCGGCTAATGCTATAAAGGCAACTATTGTAAGACCGGTGGATTCAGGAAGCATCGGAGAGACCGATGTTTATGGTGCCCAACAACACGCCCCTCTTTTAGATATCAAAATACCTTTTGAGGAATGAGGAGAATAAAATGAAAGAAGATCTATTAAAATTTATTCCGGAATTTAATTTAATTGAAGATTCAGATTTAAAGGAAAAGGTTTTGAAAGTCTGGGATATTGCTCTTACTGCCGGGGGATGGGAAGTGAGTGACCTGCAAAGAATGCCCTTTACTTTGTTAATTGACCCTTGTCCGTGTAATGTGATTGAACATATTAGGGGAGTAGTAAATGTTTCGATAGGAGCTGCGAAAGCCCTTCAAAATGTCTATAAAGGCAAAGTGAAAATAAATGAAGATTATCTTATTGCCGGAGCATTACTTCACGATATTGGAAAGTTAGTAGAATATAAAGAGGAGAATGGAAAATTTATACAGAGTAATTTAGGGAAATTAGTTCGTCACCCCATATCAGGAGTGGGTCTTTGTTACAGTCAGGAAATTCCCGAAGAAATAATGCATATTATTGCCTCTCATTCCTGGGAAGGAGATCGTTCCAAGAGAACCCCGGAAGCCATTATTGTCCACCATGCTGATTTTACTAACTTCGAACAATTTAAATAGGGCACAGATTACACAGATAAATCGGCGTAATCATATTATAATCAGAGTAATCTGTGCATAATTAATCAGCGTAATCATCTTCTAATCGCTGTAATCATATTAAGGAGGGTAAAGATGGGTAAAACCTTTGCAGAGAAGATATTAGCCCTTAAATCGGGCAAAAAAAGTGTAGTTACCGGAGAAATTGTAACCGTTTCCCCGGATATAGTAATGTCTCACGATAATACCGCCGCTATAGCTAAAAAATTCAAACAGATTGGAATTAATAAAGTAAAACATCCTGAAAAAATAGTAATACCTCTGGATCATTGTGTCCCGGCGGCAACAGAGAAATATGCTGCCAATCACAAAGAGATAAGAGAGTTTGTCCAGGAACAGAAAATTGAAAATTTTTATGATATTAATACCGGGGTCTGCCATCAGATTTTACCGGAAAAAGGTCATGTGCTTCCAGGAAGTCTAATTTTAGGAGCAGATTCCCACACTACTACTTATGGGGCATTTGGTGCTTTTTCAACCGGTATAGGGAGAAGTGAGGTTGCATCCATCTGGGCTACAGATGAAATCTGGCTTAGAGTTCCGGAGACCATCAAGATAAATATTGAGGGAAATATGCCTTACGGAGTATACCCCAAAGATATTATTCTTAATATTATTGGAGATTTAGGGGCTGATGGAGCGCTGTATAGGGCAGTAGAGTTTAGCGGAAAAGTAATTAGGAAAATGGATATTAGTGGCAGGATGACTTTATGTAATATGGCAGTAGAGATGGGAGCTAAAAATGGCTATGTGCAACCAGATGAAAAGACTATAGAGTGGCTTAGTTCGAGAACCAATAAGAAATATAGAGTAATAAAGTCAGATGCTGATGCTAAATTTGAGAAGATTATTAATTACGATATAAGTAAATTAGAACCTCAAATTGCCTGCCCCCATACTGTAGATAATGTAAGACCTGTCTCAAAGGTAGCAGGGACGAAGATTAATCAGGCATTGATTGGGACTTGCACCAATGGAAGGATAGAAGATTTAAAAATTGCCAGTGAAATTCTTAAAGGCAAGAGAATTTCCAATAAAGTAAGATTGCTTATTTTTCCGGCATCGATGGAGGTTTATACTGAAGCGATGGAATTAGGAATTCTTCGAGAATTAGTTAGAAGCGGGGCAGTGATAATGAATCCGGGATGTGGACCCTGTTTAGGTGCTCACGAAGGAGCCTTAGCCCCGGGAGAAGTTTGTTTGAGTACGGCTAATAGAAATTTTAAAGGGAGAATGGGGTGCAAGGAGGCAGAAATTTACCTTGCCAGTCCGGCAACTGTAGCGGTTTCTTCCCTCTATGGTGAGATTACTGATGTAAGGGGGAATTTAAAATGAGTATTAAAGGGAAAGTATGGAAATATGGTGATGATGTAAATACCGATGTTATCTTTCCGGGTAAATATACTTATACTATAACTGACCCCAAAGAGATGGCTCTTCATGCCTTAGAAGACCTTGATTCGAAGTTTGCTAAAGAAGTGAAAAAGGAAGATATTATTGTCGCGGGAAGGAACTTTGGTTGTGGTAGTTCTCGGGAACAAGCCGCAACCTGTCTTAAATATGCTGGTGTAGGAGCAATTGTTGCCAAATCATTTTCCAGAATTTTTTTTAGAAATGCAATTAACCAGGGGCTTCCACTGGTTCAGTGTAAAGAAGCGGTGGAGAATATATCTTCAGGTGAGGCAATCGCCATTGATTTTGAAAAAGGTGAATTATCTTGTAAAAAGGGAGTTTTTAAATTTCCTCCTTTACCGGAATCGGTGTTAGGAATTCTTGAAGATGGGGGACTTATTCCTCATACTAAAAAAATATTGAAAATAGAGAAGGGAGAATAAAAATGGCCAAATATAAGATAGCCTGGCTACCGGGTGATGGAATCGGGAATGATGTCATGGAGGCAGCGAAGATTGTATTGGATGAACTAAACCTTGATGCTGATTATATACTTGGTGATGTGGGTTGGGAATTTTGGAAAAAAGAAGGAAATCCTTTACCTGATAGGACCATGAAAATTCTCAAAGAGACTGATTGTTGTCTCTTTGGAGCGATAACTTCCAAGCCTAAAGAAGAAGCAGAAAAGGAACTTGACCCTGAGCTTAAAGGGAAAGGTTATGTTTATTCAAGCGCCATTGTAAGACTACGTCAGGAGTTTAAGTTACACACTAATCTGAGACCTTGCAAGGCTTATAAAGGGAACCCGCTTAATTATAGAGATGATATAGATTTAGTAGTTTTTCGAGAAAACACTGAAGGATTATATAGTGGAGTAGAATTTCATCCTTTGCCAGGTGATTTGATGGGAGCACTCTTAAAAAACCATCCCAAGATGAAAAGATTTGAAGATACTCCTTTAGAAGATATTGCTCTATCCTGTAGGATCTTCACCAGGAAGGCTTGTCAATCTATTGTTCGTCAGGGTTTTGAATATGCTAAGAAGTTTAACAGAAATTCAGTTACGGTTATTGAGAAGCCAAATATAATCAGAGAAACCAGCGGATTAATGATAAGAGAGGCCCGTAAGATTGCTCAAGAATATCCTGGAATCGAACTCTGGGAGACTAACATAGATGCAATGTGTATGTGGTTGGTTAAGAACCCTCAAAATTATAGTGTCTTGGTTTCTTCCAATATGTTCGGAGATATAGTTTCTGATCTTTGTGCCCAATTGATAGGAGGTTTAGGGTTTGCCTCTAGTGCCAATATCGGAGATGATTATGCCCTCTTTGAACCCAGCCATGGTTCTGCTCCCAAGTATGCGGGACAATATAAAGTGAACCCCATGGCGATGCTGTTAACAGTTAAATTAATGCTGGATTATTTAGATGAAAAAGAATTGGCTCTAAGATTAGAAAATGCTATTGCCCGGGTTATTGAAGAGAATAAAGTAAGAACTTACGACTTAGGAGGAACAGCTTCAACTTTAGATGTAGCCAGAGAAGTAGCAAAGAAAGTAATGAGTAATCAGTAATAAGTGATAAGTTGTGGGTTGCAAGTTACTGGTTAAAGATCCAGAAGCCAGGAGAAAGAAGTAGGGGCTCGATTAATCGAGCCCGTCTGTTTTGGGTCGGATGAATCCGACCCCTACAGCAAAAGACATATTACATGCGCCTAGATAGTGGATAGGATAGTTAGCTAGCTAAAGATTGAATACTAAAACAGGTACCTCTAACTAATTAAACAAATTGAAAGGAAGATAAAAGATGGAGACTATAAGTCAAAGATGGGCACGATTTGCCATTGAATTAGAATATAATAAAATTCCCCCGGAAGCCTTAAAAGAAGCCAAACGATTTCTTTTAGACAGTGTAGGTTGTGCTTTTTCTGCGCTAAATAACAAAGATACTCAAGCAGCTTATGATTACATTCAGGATTTAGGCGGGAAGAAACAAGCAACTATTATAGGCTGGGGAGAAAAAACTAATTTACCCCAAGCTACCTTGATGAATTCCTTACTTATTAGAGCATTAGATTATAATGACATTTATTGGGAACAGGACCCCTCTCATCCTTCCGACATCATTCCTGCAGTCCTTAGCACCGGAGAATTTATGAAGAAAGATGGGAAAGAAATACTGTTAGGGATAGTGCTTGCATATGAATTAGAGATGCGATTGTGTCAGGCGGCGTTCCCGGGAGTTCGGGAGATAGGCTGGCATCATGCAACCTTAACTCAATTTGTAAGCCCGGTAGTGGCTGGAAAGATGTTGGGCTTAAGTGAAAAGGAGATAGTTGCTGCCATAGGTATTAGTGGTTCTTCTCATTTAACTTTAGGGGGAGTAGTAGCTGGGCACCTCACTAATATGAAAAATGCTGCCGATTCCTTCGCAGTTGAAGCAGGAGTGCGGGCTGCCTTACTGGCCAGTAAAGGATATACCGGCCCGGTTGAAGTATTTGAAGGTAAAGAAGGATTGTTTGAGGTGTTGGATAAAGTAAAATGGAATAAGGATGTTTTAACCAAAGGATTGGGAGAGGAATTTTTAATTAATCAATGTGGCTATAAAGCATTTCCTACCGAAGCTCTAACTCATCAACCGATTACCGCTGCCATAGAAGTGATGCAGGAAAATAATCTTGATCCTAAAGAAATAAAAGAAGTTTTAGTAGAGACTACGACTCGGGGAGCGGATATTCTATCTGATCCCAGTAAATATAAACCAACTACTAAAGAGACAGCTGACCATTCTCTCCCTTATTGCATAGCGGTGGCAGTTGCTAAAGGCAATGTTCTGCCTTCTGATTTTAAAGAAGATGCTTTACGAGACCCCTTTGTCTGGGCATTGCTCGATAAAATTAAGGTGGTGGCAAATCCTGAAATTGACAATCTATTTCCCAAAGTAAAACGAGCTATTGTTACTATTAAAACTTCAAAAGGGGAATTTAAAAAACAGGAAGATTTTGCCAAAGGCCAACCGGAGCGGCTTTTAAGTGAAGAAGAACTCATCTCTAAATTTAAGGCTAATTCAGAGAAAAAAATATCTTCTTCCAGAATGGAGAACATTATTAAAACTACTCAAGAATTAGAGAATATCAATGAAATCGGAAAATATATGGAACTTTTAATAAACGATAAATAAAAAATAAGGAAAGGAAACAATAAAAACATGAAAGCAATAGTGCTGGGTTGTGGTTTAGTAGGTGGATTAATTGCCAAAGATTTGGCAAAAGATAAAATTTTTCAAGTAACTGTAGCGGATATTGATGAGGGAAAATTAAATAAATTAACAAAAGAGACAGGAATACGAGGAATAAAAGCGGATTTATCCAGTTCGGAAGCCATTAGAAAGATAGTTGCTGATCAAGGTGTTGTAATTGGTGCTGTCCCGGGTTTTTTAGGGTTTAATATGTTACGGTCTGTTATTGAAGCTGGCAAGAACATAGTTGACATATCATTTATGGCTGAAGATACCTTGAGTTTGGATGAACTTGCCAAAAAGAAAGGGGTTACTGCTGTGGTAGATATAGGAGTAGCCCCGGGGATGAGTCACATGATTGTAGGTTATGTCGATAGCTTGATGGATGAAACCGAAAGTGCTACTATATTAGTAGGAGGTCTTCCGGTGATAAGGGAATGGCCTTATGAATATAAGATTGCCTGGTCTCCTAAAGATGTAATAGAAGAATATATAAGACCGGCAAGATTAATAGAATGCGGAAAAATTGTGGAAAAACCCGCCCTTTCTGATTTGGAATTGGTTGATTTACCTAACATTGGAACTTTAGAAGCTTTTAATACCGATGGACTTCGCAGCTTACTTTATACTATTAAAATTCCTTCTATGAAAGAGAAGACCCTGCGTTATCCAGGTTATGCTGAAAAGATGCGGATGTTAAGAGAAACCGGATTTTTTAGTAATACACCTATTAAAGTAGGAGGAGTAAAAGTTAAACCTATAGATCTCACTTCTAAACTCCTCTTTCCTAAATGGGAATTAGAAGAGGGGGAAGAAGAGCTAACGGTTATGCAGATAATTGTTCAAGGTGAAAAAGAAGGAAAAAAATTAAGATATACCTATGATTTATTGGATTATTATGACAAGAATGAAAAAGCTACTTCTATGTCTCGCGCTACCGGCTTTCCCTGTGCGATTATGGCTAGGTTGGTTGCTCAAAGAGAATTCAAATATCCGGGAGTCTGCCCGCCGGAATACATAGGAAGAGAACACAAAGTATATCAAAAAGTAATGAAAGAATTAGAAAAAAGAAATCTTTTTTACAAAGAAAATATCGTTGAGATATAATTTAATTAATTGGCAATTTAATTAATTGGCAAATTGGTCAATTGGATAATTGGTGAATTAATAAGGAGGTGGTAATTTAAGAATTTAAGTCTACTAAAGTATTTTTATAAATTAATATTAACTTGCATTTAAAAAATGTGAGGTAGAGGCGCGGATAATAAAGAGTATGGGTGAATAATTTACAACCTCACCCGGAAAGGTATTTCCGCCGAAGCAAGAAAGAATAAGCAAAAATTTCTTGCTGGGCTTATGGTGAACAACTGTAAGACTGTCATCAAATCTGTTCCCGGATTTAGATGGAGAGCTGCCCCCCAAGGTAGAGTGCTTCATCTAAACTAAGGGAAATAAAAGGCAATTAATGAAGGCTCTATCATTAATTGCCTTTTATTTTTCAGATAGGTTATAACTTATCTTATAAAAATTAACTAACCAGTTAACTAAGTTACCAAGAAAAGGAGGAAAAGAATATGAAGGTTTTAGTTTTTGGAGGTTCGGGAAAAATGGGCTCTGCTGTTGCCTGGGATTTAGCCAAAAATAGCAAAGTTGGAGAAGTGGGAATTATAGGAATTACCGGTAGGAGAGAGAATACACTGGAAAAAACTAAAAAATGGATAAATAGTGATAAAATAGTGCTTCACACTATTGATGTTAACAACCGAGAAGAGACTATGAAATTGATGGGAAAATATGATGTGGGCGCTATTACTTTACCTGATAGGAAATGTAGCTATAAAGTTGTGGATATGGCCATTGAGGCCGGACTTAATATTGTGGATATATTAGAAGAATATCATAGGAAACCGGATAAATATGAGGTTGAGGGTTTAGAAATTCCTAATGGAATGACCCTGGATGAATACGGAGAATTACTTCACCAAAAAGCAATAAAAAATGGAGTGACCTTTATTGATGGAATGGGTTTTGCCCCCGGTTTAACTAACATTACTTTAGGTGAAGGTATTAAAAAAATGGACCAGGCAGATTCAGCTATAGCCAGATGCGGCGGTATTCCGGCTAAAGAATTTGCTAAAAATCATCCATTAAAATATATGATTACCTGGGCTTTTGAACATGTTTTAAGAGAGTATATGGTTAAAGTGGATGTAATGAAAAACGGTAAAATTGTAGAAGCAAACGCAATGGATGATCTCGAAAAATTTCGATTTAACCAATTAGGGAAAGATGAGGAATTGGCCTGTGCTATTACTCCGGGGATGCCCAGTTTTCTTTATACTCGAACACAACTTAAAGAATGTGCGGAAAAGACTATCCGTTGGCCGGGTCATTGGGAAGGAGCAGGGGTGCTAAAAGAATGCGGTATGTTAGATTCTATTCCGATAGAATTTAAAGGAATAAAAATATCTCCTCGTGAGTTTTTATCCCATGTAATGACTCCCAAGCTTCAGCCTTTAGAAGGTGAAACTGATGTTTGTGTAATGTGGAATACAGTTACCGGAATAAAAGATGGACAAAAGATGAGAATCGATTACTATATGTGGGAAGAGGCAGATACCGAGAATGGTATTTCTGCTATGGGGAGAGTTACCGCTTTCCCGGAAGCTATTGCCACAGTAATGTTAGGAAAGGGAGAGATAACCAGGAAAGGGATGGTAGCTCCCGAAGATGCCATAGAAGGAAAAATCTATAAAAATTTCTTGGAAGAGTTGAAGAGGAGAAAGATAAATATACTTGAGGTTTCCAGCAAAATATAATAAGATTTAAATTGAGTATGAGTAGTTATTTAAAAATAATATACTGTGAATTTTGGAAGATCATTTTATTGAATTTAAATATAAAAATAAAGGAGATATAATTACATGAGCAAATTCATTTCCCTTAAAACCAGTTTACCCGGGCCAAAGTCTCAAGAGATTGCCCAAAGAAGGGAAAAATATGTAGCCAAACCTATGGGCAGTTCCCTCTCCCCCTGTTATATCGCCCACGGTGAGGGAGCCTTGGTCACCGACGTAGACGGTAATCAGTTTATCGACTTAACCGGCGGTTGGGGATGTCTGGCCGTAGGACATACCCATAAGAAAGTGGTAGCCGCAGTTAAAGACCAGGCAGAAAAGTATCTACATACCGATTTCACCGCTGTTCCTCAAACCAACCTTTGTCTTGACTTATATAAGCACAGGCAGCATGGTCCATAAATTCTACCGCCATACCTATGGGTATTTCTTTCTCCAAAAAACACTCCCCAAAAAAAGTAAAAAATAAAATCCCTAAAAGCATAAATACGTTAAATAATTTTTTCATATCTCATCCTTTTTATTTAATTTTAATCTTTTAACTTTTTTTTAATTTTAATAATTTAGTAATTTTCTTTTTGAATAGTAACTAATTTTACTCCTCGGCCATGAATCTGTTTAAAGACTACCCCTTCCGAAACAAAACGAAGTACTAACTCGGGGTCAGTTACTCTTGTTCCGGAAACTAAATCTACTCCGTAATCAAACCACACCGGCGAAAGAGGCGTAGTTGCTCCTAAGACCATAACTATACTTTCCTTTGGACACCAAGATAAAAGTTCTCCCATAGTACCATTAATTAAAGCAGTACCAGTAATAGCAATAACATCGGCTTGAGGAATTACCCGTTTTGCTTCACTGGCAGGGATATCTCCACTTTGAGGCTTTCTCTCTATCACCCAAAGATCTTTAGTTATCTCGCGTAATTTATTAACAAAAGGGAAATGGCCTACTACCACTACTTTTTTATTTTTTCCTTTTTCATAAAGTACTTCTGCTGCATTAATACTCTGGCATCTATTCAAATCGACTTCTAAAACAGAATTAATAGCCGCCATACCAACAGAAGCCTGTAACAGACAATCAGAATTTGCATAATTACAAAGTTCTAATACTGATTTTTGGGTTAAATTTCCCGCTTCTTTTATAGGAGGAGGCATTGCCGGTTCATGAATAAAAGTAGTAGAAGCCAATCCACCATATTTACTCCAAACTCCAGTCCAAAAAGGTCCTATTCGCACTTCTTTTACTAAAATATCCTGGGTGCTTTTTTCTATAGTGGAAATAATATCCTCGATAATCTTCATTTTTATTTATCCTCCTTTATTTTCTTTATTTTGGGATTATAGAATCTTTTCTGTCTTCGAAACCCGCAACTTGTATTCGTTCTTTTTTTGACTATATACTCAATACTCGATACTATATACTGATTTATTCTGTCTTTAGTGGCTGCAAAAACAATATTGTTCATATCCTTTAAGATAAGCAACCCCGGCAATGGTAACCCCATAAAAAATAATCGGTTTTTCAATTAAAAGAGAAGTCAAAGTATTATTTACAACAGTAGTACCTGTAGCCAAAACTATATCCCCCCAAGATAAAATCTCTTTCGTTTTGGAAACACTTTCTATTAACACTCCTGCTTTTCTTTTACCAATATTATCTATGTCCAAGTCAACCACTCTAATCTCAAAATTATGTCTTAAGGCTGAAATCATAGCAGGCTGCAGTCCAATAAAAGCAATACGAGGATGGTCAAAACGTTCTTGAATATAATCTTTAAGATGATCAGCGCATTCTCCCGGTTCTTTATCTCGACAATGAACTGTTTTAGAAATAAATTTAAAATAACGCAATACAGCATTTATGCTGGCTGTAAAAATTGCTCTTTGAAAATTATCAATAAGCGGCATTTCAAAAATTTCCCTCAGTGTACCACTATAATTTCCGGGCATATCTGTAAAAGCTTGACCTCGACTTCCTCTAAAATCTGCTTGTATCATCACTTCTTTCCCCTTTAACAAGGGAAAGTCATCTCTCTCCGGATTCCCAATTGCCTCTTGAGGAGTAAGAGGTCGAATATTAACTACATTTATCTGGGAAGACCAAACGTCATCTTCTTTGATTAATTGACAAAATTTTTCTTTTATCTTCTGGTAAAAGTCCATTACTGCTTCCTTTCTTTTTTCTTTGAGTATGGGGTCAGGTCTCAACATTTGACATAACTTATCCCTAAAGAAGATAGCAAAAAATGTTATGTCAAATGTTGAGACCTGACCCCTCTTTTTACTATCTGCCAAAATAACAATAAGGATAATGGCATACCGAACAGGTAGAACAAAATCCTCCTTCTCCCATCTTTACAAAATCTCTTTTATTTAAAATATCCCCGACAAATATTCTGGGCAAGACAATATCTAAAATAGTATTTTTATAAAATAAAGAAGCACCGGGTATACCTATTAAGGTTGTATTCCTTAAATAGGCCAGCATAAACATATTTCCCGGCTGTACGGGAACTCCGTAAGTCACTACCTTTGCCCCACTTTTTCGAATTGCCCCAGGGGTAAGGTCATCAGGATCTACAGACATTCCTCCGCTTAAAGCAATTAAATCAGCTCCTTGTTCCTTAAATTGTAAAATTGCTTTTTTGATTTCCTCTATATTATCCGGACAAAAAGTTTGTCCTTGTAATTCTGCTCCAAAATAAGAAAACTTCTCTTTTAATATGGGGCCAAATCCATCCCGGATTAATCCCTTGTATACCTCGTTCCCGGTAGTAATAATGGCTACCTTTAACTTTTTATATTTTTTTACGGAAAAAACCGTCCCCTTCTGCTGGCATAATTCCTCTATCTGTTTTATTTTTTCTTCTTGAATAGTTAGGGGAACGATTCGCACTCCTGATAATCCTTGCCCTTTTTCTACTTTAAAATTATTAGGAAGACAGGGGATAGTAATATTTTCCATGGAATTTATCTCGTATAAAAGCTCACTCTTTACTTTAAATAATCCTCTTACTTGAGATTTTAAGGTTATTTTCCCCTCAATGGCTTCGATTAATTCTATATTTTCTCCGGTTACTGATTTAGACATTCTTAAAGAAGCCTCGTCTTCATGAATTTCCCCCTCTTTTGGCAGCCAGATATATAGGTATTCTTTTCCTATTTTCTTTAACTTTTCAATATCTTCTTTTTGAACTATATGCCCTTTCCGAAAAGCCGGACCTTTAAATTTTCCTGGTATAATTTGGGTGATATCATGACACAATATCATTCCCACTGCTTTTTCTACCGGTATCTTCTTCATAATATTTAAAATAACACCCCCACCTTAATCCTCCCCCCTCAAGGGGGAGGAAAAACGTAAAAAAATTTATCCTTCTTTAAATATTTCTTTATAAAGCAAATTTAAACTCTCTTTAGCTTTATTGCGGAACATTTTAAATTTTATCATTAATTCTCCCGCTTCCTCAGTAATTTCTGACCCTCCTCCTCTTTCTCCTCCGACTTTTCTTTTTAAAAGATTAAATCCTAATCTTTTTTCTAAATCTTTCATTAAGTTCCAGGCTTGGGAATAAGACATATTTATTTCCTCTGCTGCCTGCCTTAATGAACCGGTTCTTTCAACCCGATGAAGAATATCTAAAGGTCCATCGCCAAAGACTTTTTCTCCGTCCTTTTCCAGCCAAAGCTTATATCTTAATTTCAATATCATCACTTCCTGTAATTTAACCTTAAAATTAGCACAACTTAGTTTCTTTTCCTCTGATTACGGACAGGCACAAGGTCTGCCCCTACATATTATTCATTACATATTACATGTTACCTGTTACTATATTTCTTTTTTTCTTCTGACCTGGATAATCTCGGCTATAATGCTTACGGCGATTTCTTCAGGAGTCTGGGCTTTTATATCTATCCCGATTGGGGCATGGACTTTACCAAGTTCATCTTGAGATATCCCCTGTTCTTCTAAATGTTGAAAGACAGTTGCATTTTTTTTACGACTCCCAATCATCCCTATATAGGCAGCATTTGACCTGATAACTGAACCCAAGACTTCTTCATCTTTAAAATGTCCCCTGGTTACTATAATTATGTAAGTAGAAGGAGCTATATTAAGATTTCTCAGGGCTTTTTCTGTATCTTCAGCTATTATTTCATCTGCTTCGGGAAATCTATCTTGATTGGCAAATTCTTTTCGGTCATCGATAATAGTTACTTTAAACCCCACCATTTTTGCTAATTTGGAAACATAAACAGAAATATGACCTGCCCCGAAAATTAATATTTCTTCTTTGGGTTGAAGAACATCTATAAAAACTTTCATATCGCCACCACAGGTTGCCCCTTCATCCAGAGCAGCCGCTTCTTTGGTTAAATGATAGGTTAAAAGCTTTCCTTTGCCCTCTCTTAGTGCCTGTTTTGTTTCTTCGATTACTTTGGCTTCGGTTATTCCGCCTCCAATAGTGCCGGATATCAAGCCATCCTTACCCACTACCATCTTTGCTCCCACCTCTCTTGGGGTTGAACCTTTAGTCCCAACTATAGTAACCAATGCGATTGTTTCACCTCTATTAATTCCCCTTAATGCCTCTTTTAAGATCTCTGACATCTCTCCCCTCTCCCCCTTTTTGATAAAATTTCATCTTATGCTCTAATCGTTATTCTAATATAAATATAACGGAATGTAAAAAAATTTTTCTTTATTATTTTTTATTCAAATAAGCACAGACGGCCTCTAAAACTGCTCCCCCTATAGAACGGGCTTTATCAGAAACAGTAAAGCAGTATTTTCTTATCCCTCGAGGATCAATATCTCCAACCTTCATCCCTTTGGTTACCTGACTTTCAGGGTAAATTAACCCTCGCAGAACTCCTGATATCTCGGCTTTTAAAGGAGTTCCCTCAACCTCTGCAATCACCTCTCCCGCCCGAAGTAAATCCCCTATTTTATGTAAGGGAATAATTTCACCTTCAGCTGGAGCTCGTAATAATCTTCTCTTTGATTCTCCTCCTACTTCTCCGGGCACACCGGTATCCGGTGCAGCCTGCCCCTGATAGTAAACTCTCCCCAGGTTATGTCCCCGCATAGTTTCTATCACCACATCAACATCTTCCCCTGCGGTAAAACCCGGGCCTAAACCAATAACCAATGGTGCCTGGTCTATTCTTGTCCCTAAGTTACGTTTTGCCAAAATAGCATCTACCATAACGGTGGGAGAAAGTTTTTCAATACAATTTCCTTTCGGATCTATTAAAACCGGAATTTTCCCTTTTTTAATAATGTCTTCCACCTTTTCCCAGGAAGAAACCAAAACTGCTTCTATCTCTTCTACAACAGCCTTGCCTTCATAAACTGTTTGGGCAAACGAAACAGGGAGACGGATAACCGTAGGATGATCTACTTCTAAAATCATCACGGAAAATCCAGCTCGAAAAAGCCTTACTGCTACTCCTGTAGCTAAATCTCCCCCTCCGCGAATCAACACCAATATATTGTTCAATTTCAATTTTCCCTTCTATTTTGCAGTAATTTTAAATACGTCTGGGCTTTTAAATAATCTTTTTCTTGATCAATGTCAAACAAAATTGTTTCATCTGAAACATTTACTCTTTTTACCTTTTCAGGATGGGCTTTAATTAAAACTCTCCCTCCCACATCACCAGTTACGGCCATTAATTCATCTTTCCAACAAATATCAAAAAGAACGGGATTCCCTCGCTTATCCTTAAAATAAGGTACGACTATCTCTCTTTTACCAGAAGAAAAAGATTTTATTAATTTATTTATAATTTTAGAAGTAATTAAAGGTTGATCTCCTAAAATAAGAAAAAATCCTTCCGCTTCTTGAGTGTTTATTTTTAGCAAAGCCTTCTTAATTGAAGTACTCATCCCTTTACGGAAATCAGGATTAAGAACGATTTCGGCTCCCCAAGCTTTACCTATCTTAATAATATCCTTATCTTCGGGGCGAACCACTAAAAAATATTTATCCAGGGGAGTTAGCTTTACTGCTTGCAACACCCATTCTATCAGCTGCCTATCACCCAGAGGAAGAGTGAGTTTTACTTTCCCCATCCTTTTGCCTTCCCCGGCAGCTAAAATTATTCCGTAAATCATGGCGTTTTTACCTCCCTGATTACCTCAGCTACCACTTCCTTCTGACCAGCAGCTCCTATAATTATATCACTGATCCCCCGGGGAGAAATCTTTAAAACCTGAAAGGTTAATTCTTCGGCCATCTTTAGGTCTTCGGGATCTTCTGCTTTATTAATAAAAAGATGACGGCGGCAGTCTGGAGGAGCCTCCTTAAACAAACCTTGGGGATGGCAAATTAAAAAGGCTAAGGCTTCTATACCAATCTTTTCTCCTAAGTTTAATCCGGTTAGTCGGGAAAAAATTTCAGAACGGAAAACATTTTCTTCCTGCAAAGAAAGACCCAGAGCATCTATACCAATTACTCCGACTAAATCTGTAGTCGATAAAGGAATTACCGGCTCGTGAGAAGCAGGTGCTTTTACCGGTCTTCCTGCTGCCCCATCAGCTTCTACCAAAAAATAATCTGCTATTCTTTCCTCCCACCACCTAACCAACCAATCAGGAGGCGGACCGGATAATTTTTCTTCTCCATTATTATCCTCTACTTTCTCTTCTATGACTGCTAATC
Organism: Atribacteria bacterium SCGC AAA255-N14; assembly: GCA_000405345.1. The sequence continues at coordinate 18,828 of ASPC01000006.1, read as the reverse complement.
TACCTCCTTTACTTTCAAGAGAAAAATATTTTTTAATAGATTCCCGAACAGACTCTTCATTGCGGCCTTCAATTAATCGGCCCTTTTTTACAAAAGGAGCTAACTGCCAGCTAAACATTTTAGTTGTAGTGGTTAGAATCATCCGTTTATTTTTATGTGCCAGCTCATTAGCCAATCGATTGAAAAGAGTGCTCTTCCCACCTGCACCTACAAGAGATATAAAAGCTCTCTCTTTTAAATTTAAAGCCTCATAAATTTGCACTTGTTTTGTACCCCACAAACATAAAATTATTAGAAACACTTTCTTAAGGACTAACCTTCAAAGTTTATCTTTTTAGCATATATTTCTCTAATTTTTCAATCAACCAGAATTTTACTTTCTCAACGGTTGCCCTTTGATTTAAGGGTAAAAATTTGGTCAAATCTTTTTTAATTTCCTGATCTGGCATTTCTTTGATAATAGTCATAATTTCTTTAAGATTAGTCTTTCTATTATATAAAGACATCTTTAAATTAACCAAATTTCGGTCAATCTCTATCTTTTTACTTAATAAAAACCAGATATCAAAAAGGTCCCTTCCCTTCCCTCTAATTATTAGAGCTCTAACTTTTTCGGCTAAAATCTCTTTGGCTGCTAAATGCACCACTAAAGGATAGGGAGAAATAGGAAAAGTAGTTTCAATATAATTATTTTCAATATAAATCGGTTTTTCTCTTAAAGAAATATCTAATCTAACCGTTAAGGGAAAGCTAAAATCCGATATTTCTTGAAATATTCTCCCGGTAAAAGAAGCGGCAATAGACTCTTCTTTTTTAAAATATACCGGCAGTTCTCTGGAAAGATTTTTTATTGCTTTTTGAATTAAAGTATGAATCTCCTCTTCACTTAAAATACTACTAAAATCCAGATCTTCAGAAAACCTAAAAGACCCATATAAAAACTTAATTGAAGTCCCCCCTTTAAAATAAATCTGATTACTTTTTGGTAATTCATAAAAATATTTTAAAAATAGGAGCTGGAGATATTCTCGATAGATAGAAAATGAATCTATCTTCAATTCTTTGGAAAAAATTTGTATCTGTTCTTTACTTAACATATTTTTCCACCAAATTTTTTAAAGGTAAAAACTTATAATATTTTATCATTTTTTTCAACTTATTCTTGTTAATTAGGGACAAATTCAATTCATCTAAGGATACACTTGTCAGGCCTTTGGAAATAAAATAAAGTTCATCTAATAGGGCCTTCTCCGGCAGGGCAATTAAAAAATTATCTTTCTTTACAAAACCAAAAAAGTACTCCCTTTTCAGATGGGCAAACTCAAATTCCTTTTCATTGTAGATAATCTTCTTGGTCTTAGCAGGAGTAACCGAAGTGATGGTATAGGGAAATTGAGCTAAAATCCCATAAAAAGAGAGAGCGCTTTCTAAAGAAATGTACGAAGGCGTAAGTAAAAAGTTAGCCAATTCATAATCATTAATTTCTTTAAAAGAAAATAAATATTTTCCTTTAACAATCCTTTTTAAGATATCAGCCCTTTCTAATCTTTGTAGAAATTTGTAAAGACTATTCTCGTTCTGAAAGGAGAAGATTTTTTGGGCAGTGCCAATATTCAGCAGGCTAATATTCTTTTGAATTAAAATTTGAATTGCTTTTTGTTTAGATATAGTTTCCATAATTGGTATCATTTTATACTAAAACATTACCCTATGTCAACTTAACCTATCCTGGTAAATTTTATATTAATGATCCTGGCTGGAGATATTTTTCTTTAAGTTACCAAATCTCCTCTAGAGGGTAGCTGGCTTTCTCAAGCCTTCTTTAATCTGCTCTTTTTTGTAGCCTATTTTTTCAGCTGTTCCTTAATCCAGTTGTCAATTTCAGCCATTATTTATCTTTATAATAAATTAGAACAATAATTCACTTTATTATTTTTCAAAGTAATCTTTTTTTAAAGCTCTAATTATTCTTTCTGCGGTCGCAGGTAATCGCCTGATTCTTACTCCGGTAGCATCATAAATAGCGTTTAAAATTGCCGGTACAATATTATTAAATGAAGGTTCTCCTATGCCTTTGGCTCCGTAAGGTCCTAAACCACCGCCTGATTCAATTATAATAGTTTTAACTTCCGGAGAATCAACAGCCGTAGGAATAAGATATTCAGCCAAAGAAGGGGTTTGGGGAATTCCCTTTTGCAAGGCGTAATCTTCAGATAAAGCATAGCCCATTCCCTGTATGGAACCGCCCTCCATCTGTCCCTCTACACAGGCCGGATTAAGTGCTTTCCCTACATCATAACAACTAACAATTTTTAATACTTTCACCTGTCCGGTTTCTATATCCACTGCTACTTCTGCCGCTTGGGCTCCAAAGGTAAAATCAGGAAAAGTCATACCTTTCATATTTGTTAAATCAGGTATTCCGGTAAAGGGTGCATTAAATTGAGCTTCCGAATATAATTCTATCCCAGCCGCATTACAAGCTTGGATCGCTTCCGTTAAAGACAAATACTCTGATTCATCATATTTTACTACCACTTTTTCAGAAACAATATCTAATTTATCAGGATTAACATTTAAAACCTCTGCTGCTTTATTTAAAATTCGATTTCTAACTTCTCTTGCCGCTTTAAGTGCGGCATTCCCTGACATATAAGTTTGTCTGGTAGCCGTAGTAGTGCCGGCTAAAGGTGTTAACATGGAATCTGTATTATAAACTTTTACTTTTTCCATAGGAACTCCCAATTCATTTGCCGCGATTTGGGATAGGAGAGAAGCCTGCCCTCCGCCTAAATCAGGTATTCCGCTTCTTACTATCAAACTGCCGTCGGTTTCTAATTTTACATAACAGCGGGAAGAATCCCGTAGAAAAGTCATTCTCCCATAACTCATCTGCCCTATAGCTAAGCCCCGGCCAATTTTAATATTTTCCCCCTTAGAAACAGTGGGCTCTCCTAAACCCGCCCAGGCTTTTTCTGCAGCTTCCGGCAGAGCTACATAAGTTTTTATCACCTGCTCGGTGGTAGATAGTGCGTCTCCGGTATGCATACAATTTATTCTCCTGATTTCCAAAGGATCCATATTTAGCTTTCTCGCTAATTCATCTATTATACTTTCATAACCAATATTGGCTTGATTAGAACCAAAACCTCTAAAAGCACTGGCAAAAACATTATTTGTTAAAACCATCTGAGTTTTTATTTTTACATTAGGAATTTTATAGGGACCGGTAGCACTAACTGTAGCATATAAACCTACCCAGGGAGTTAAGTAAGTATAAGCTCCGGCATTTCCAATATAGTGTGCTTCTAAAGCCATAATTTTTCCGTTCTTTTTTGCTCCAATTTTATATTTCTCGATAAAAGCATGCTTTTTACTATGAGCCATTAAAGATTCTTCTCGAGTATAAACTAATCTTACCGGCCTTTTAGTTTTCAAAGTAAGTAAAGCGATAAAAGACTCTACGGTAATATCTTCTTTCCCCCCAAATCCTCCTCCTATCATAGTACCGATATAGCGAACTTTATTATGGGGAAGATTAAGCACTTCTGCTACATCTCTAAAGTGTTCAATAACCTGGCTGCATACCCTGATATTAATTGTTCCATAATCATCTAACCAGGAAATTCCGGCTTCCGGCTCTAAGTAAGCATGGTCAATAAAAGGAATTTCAAATCTATCTTCTATAATCACTTCGGATTCAGCAAAACCCTTTTCTATATCTCCAGTGAGGCAACCGAATTCGTTTACTATATTACTATCTTTTTCTCCGACTAAATAAGCGTTTTCTTCCATGGCCTCTTCCGGGTCAAAAACTCCGGGAAGAAGTTCATATTTAATTTCAATTAAATCACAAGCTCTTTCTGCTATCTCTTCAGTCTCTGCGGCTACCAGGGCAATTGGTTCTCCGACAAATCTAATCTTCTTACCTTCTTCTGCTAATACCCTATACAAGCCTTCAAAACCTCCCTTAACATCTGTAGATTGACCAAATTTAGTTACTGTTTCATTACGGGGAACATCACGAGCGGTTAAAACTGCTTTTACTCCTTTTAATGATTTTGCCTTATTTATATCAACTGAAATAAGTTTTGCAGCCGGATATTCACTGCGGCAAACCTTGGCATATAGCATTCCCGGTAAAGTAAAATCGTCTGCATATTTAAGTTCTCCTCTTACTTTTGCCCAAGCATCATGTCTGGGAATCGCTTTCCCTACAACTTTAAATTCAGACATTAATATCACCTTCCACTCTATGATTCTCCGCTGTGACATCATAAATAGCTTCTACAATCTTCTTATATCCTGTACACCTGCATAAGTTACCCGATATTGCTTTTCTAATTTCTGCCTTATCGGGTTCAGGATTTGTATCTAAATAGCCTTTGGCTGCCATCAACATACCAGCAGTGCAAAAACCACATTGCACAGCCCCATGCCGAACAAAACTTTCCTGTAATTTTTGACCTATTTTTGTTTTTTCTAAACCTTTAGCGGTTAATATTTCTTTACCATTAGCTTGCATAGCTAAGGTAATGCATGATTTAATAGTCTTTCCATTCATAATAACTGTACAGGTACCGCAATCCCCTTTTTCACATCCGCATTTTACTTCTGTAAAGCCATTTCGGCGTAAAAATTTTAATAGGGATTCTTCAGGTTTAGCGACAGCACTTATTTTTTCATCATTTACAGTTAATTCTACTCTATATTCTTCCATCTAAATCCTCCTTTTTGATAAGTGATGAGTGAGTAAGTAATAAGTAATTAGTGATGAGTAATTAGTAGGGTCGTATCGCAATAAACCTACCTTCCCTTTAAACTTTATATCTTCCATCTTTCTTACGAGATACGAGATACTAATAGGTTATTAGCTTTTCAAATGCCCGTTTAAATAGAATTCCCGAAACATATCTTCGATATTCTGCGGAAGCTCTCACATCTCCGATAGGCTTCACTTCTTCTCTTACCTTTTTTATGCTTTCCTCAATCAATTCATCATTTATTTCCTTATTTTTTAAAAATCCTTCTACCTTAATTAATCTAAGGGGTGTCGGGGCAATCGAACCCATAGCAATACGTACATCTGCGACTTTATCTTTTTCTACTTCTAAGATTAGCGCAACTGTGGCAAGAGAAATAGCCATAGCTTGTCTTAAACCTAATTTAATAAAATATCCATTTTTGTTTATAGAATCATTCTTAATCTTTATACTGGTAATCATTTCATCATCATGCAAAACTGTTTTTCTCACACCGACAAAAAAATTTTTTAAGGAAATTTCTCTTTTTGCATCCATATTTTCTACTTCTAAAACTGCATCTAAAACCAATAAGGGCGGTGCAACATCAGCGGCCGGTGAAGCATCAGCTAAATTTCCTCCAATGGTAGCACTATTTCTTATTGTCGGGTCGGCAAACTGTTCGGCTGCTTGATATAATATATTACATTCTTCTCTAATAATTTTAGAATTAATTAAATCAGAAATTGTTGTAGCTGCCCCGATACATAACTTACCTTCACTTTTTTTAATATAATTTAATTCTTCAATACCAGAAATATCCACTAACAATTTTTTGGATATTATCTTGTCCTTTATATAAGGTAGTACATTACTGCATCCGGCTACTATACAAGCTTCTGATTTTTCTTGTTTCAAAATTTCTAATACTTCTTCTTTTGTTTTAGGAGAAATATATTTAAATTGATTCATTTTCCCCTCCTTATTTTGGTTAATTAGTTACTTGGTTAATTGGTTTTCTCGTATTAATTGTATTAATTTGCTAATTGGCTAATTGCTTTCTTATATTTCTCGTATTAATTGGTCAATCGGCCAATTGGCTAATTGGTTAATTGGTTAATTGGTTTTTGCTTCAGTTGCGCAGGCCTTAATTGCTTTTACTATTTGCACATACCCGGTGCACCGACAAAGATTTCCTCTCATATAATCTTTAATCTCTTCTTCTGTAGGACTTGGATTTTCTTTCAAGAGGGCAACCGCGGTAAGTATCATACCGGGAGTACAAAATCCGCACTGTACTGCCGCATTTTTTAAAAATGCTATTTGCATAGGGTGCAGTTCATTTCCCTTGGCCAGCCCTTCTATAGTAGTAATTTCTTTCCCGTCAACCGAAGCTGCTAAAGTTAAGCATGATAAAACCGGTTCATTATCTAAAAAAACAGTACAAGCCCCGCATTCACCGATACCGCAGCCATATTTAGTTCCTGTTAGATATAAATCGTCTCTTAATATATTTATCAGAAGGTCATTTGGATTTACCAAAACTTCTCTTTTCTGACCATTGATAGAAAATTCAATAGGAATTTTTTCACTTTATAATTCGCTCCTTCTTTTAAATTTAGTTAAAACTAATCTTTCGCTCTTGCCCAGGCTAACTCAAAGCCGTCTTTAAGCATTTCCTTAGACATTGCAATTCTATACTCGGCAGTTGAACGAATATCATCTATAGGCTTAATCTCATAAGATGCTTCCTCTGCTGCTTTATTTATTAACTCAGAATTTACTATCTGTCCTTTTAAGAGATTTTCTGTTTTTTCTGCTCGCAAAACTTTAACCGCAACTGAACCAAAAACTATCTTACAATCTTTACAAATATTACCTTTTCTTTCCAAATAAATCGCTAAATTTATTTTAGAAAGGTCGGCTTTTACTCGACTCTTTTTTAAAAAAGCGCTTCCTGTATTTTTATTTATTTCGGGAATAATTATTTCGGTAATCAGCTCATCGAGTTTCATAATTGTTTCCCCTACCCCGATAATAAAATCTTCTACCAAAACAGTACGTTCTCCTCTTTTGCTTTGTAATTTTATTTCTGCTCCATAGGCAATCAAAGGAGGAATAGTGTCTGCCGCCGGAGAAGCATTACCCAGATTACCTGCCATAGTCCCCATGTTTCTAACAGCCGGAGCAGCCATAGACATAATTCCTTCACATAAAGCAGAATATTTTATTTTAACTTTTTCTTCCCTTATAATATGAGACAGGGGAGTAACTGCTCCTATTCTTAATCCCTGATTAGTATCTACAAAATTAAGTTCCGGAATATTTTTTATATTTATTAAATAATCGACTTTTAAATCAATTGTCTTCATCTTAACCAGAAGATCGGTTCCTCCGGCCAATATCTTAATATTTTTATCTTTATATTTATCCAGCAAATCCAAAGCTTCATCTATTATTTTAGGGGCTAGATAGTCAAATTCTTGAGCTAATATTTTTGTATTAGTTTGCATTTCTAACTTTCCCTCCTATCTCTTTTTCTTCCAAGGCTTTAAGCATTATTTCCGGCGTTATTGGGAGTTCATGAAATCTAATACCTACCGCATTATAAACCGCATTTCCAAAGGATGAAGCTACTGCGCTTAAAGCCGCCTCTCCTATTCCTTTTGCCCCAAAAGGGCCGGTCGGTTCATAAGTATGAGCATGGTCTACGATAATATTATCGGTATTGGGCATATCAATGGTAGTGGGAACTTTAAAATCGGTAATAAATCCATTGCATTTTAATTTACCGGTAATTTTATCATAGGGTATCGATTCTAACTTTCCTACACCTAATCCCAAAGCATAAGCACCTAATATCTGTCCTTTCCATAGCTCAGGATTAATAATAGTCCCCGAATCGCCTAACATCACTACTCTTGGTACTGTAATTTCACCGGTTCTGGTATCAACTTTAACTTCTGTAAAGTAAGTAATAAAACAAGGTGGACAATTTTTTTGCCTTAAGGTAGAGGTATAAGAAAAAGTTTCTACACTGTTAATCCGGGCATGATCTGCTATCTCACCAATGGTCTTATAATTTTCCGGTAATCCTTTGGGATATATTACTCCCTGGCCAAGTTCCTGATTTAAAGCTAAATCTAAATTTTCCGGTCTATCTTCAAAAAGTGTTGCTGCGTAATTTAATAACATTTCTTTAACTTTTTCCGCCACAAATTTTATAGCACCACATCCGCAATAAATTCCTCTAGTGGCGTGAGTATTAACATCAAAGACGGTAGTACGAGTATCCACCCCATTATCAATACTTATTTTTTCAAAAGGTACCTTTAAAACTTCGGCTACCACCTTTGCCCCGGCATCCCAGGTTCCTCCCCCGTGATCCATCAGAGCAGTTACCACGTCTACCGAACCATCTTCGTTAATTTTAACAGTTGCCCCGGAATAATCTATAACTTCGCCAGCCTTAGGTCCGCCGGTACCTGAAGTATGAAATCCTCTGGCGACTCCAATGCCCTTTCTAATCGTTCCTGATTTTTCATCAGGATTACCTCTTTTATCCCAACCAATAAGTTCAACCCCTTTAACTAACATCTCTTCTACACCACAGCTTCTAATGATAGATTTTACAGTAGGTCCCTGCCCCCAAAATTCATCACCTCTTCCCACATAATTTTGCAGTCTGAAGTGCACCGGGTCAACCCCTAATTTCTCCGCTAAAATATCCATCATATTTTCTACCGGGAAATTTATTTGGGGACTGCCATATCCTCTTCTGGCACAGGAAGGGCCTTTGTTACTGTAAATAGCCTTCCCTTCGTATTTTATTTTCTGCCATTTGTAAAGAGAGGCAAACCAACCGGCTACACAACCAAGATAAGGATAAGCTTGAATATTATGACCACCAATCTCTACCCATACCTGACAATGAGCTGCAGTTAAAGTTCCGTCTTTTTTAACCCCTACTTTTAAACGGGTCTTTAAGGGATAACTTGAATGGTCGTACATATCTTCTTCTCGGGAAGTTACTAATTTCACCGGTTTTTTTGCTTTCAAAGCTAAAGCTACACAAATAGGGGTTATTGAATTCATTTGAATACTTGAACCGAAAGAACCTCCCAGGGTAATTCTCTTAACATTTATTTTACTAAGTGAAATGTTAAAAATATTCCCTAAGAGTATGCGTACATTATGTATCCCCTGGGTAGTAGTCCAGAGAGTTATTCCTCCATCTGCTTCCGGTTTACATACTGCAGATTTAGTCTCCAGCTGCATATGGTAAACTCTTTTTATATTAAATGTTTCATCTACAATTATATCCGCTTCTTTAAATCCCTCTTCTACATCACCCACTATAATATTTCGCTCACAGGCAAGATTATTTTTTACATCTACTTTTTCTTCTCCTAAATATACATGGTCATATATCGCAGGAGCTTTTGAATCCATAGCATCATCAAGGGTTACCACTGGTTCCCATTTCTTGCCCCACTCTACTTTTATCTTTTTTAAAGCAGCAAAAGCCTTCTCTTCTGTTTCCGCTGCACAAGCAGCAATGGCCTCTCCAACATGTCGAACTTTATCTTTAGGTAAAACTGTCCTGTCACGATAGGTTTTATCGGGAATACTTACTATTCGTTCATTATATAAAGTGTCCGGTACATCATCAGGGCCAATACAGATAGCCCCCATCTTTTCTGCTTCTGTATAATCGATTTTCTTAATTTCAGCATGGGAATAGGAGCTTCGTAAAACTACCGCATATAGTTGACCGGGAATATTTACATCACAAGAATAAACTTCTTCACCGGTTACTTTACCAATATTTTTAATATCAAACCTTTTACCGATAACGTCAAACTGCTTTTTCTCCAACAAAACCACCCTCTTTTTGTATTTATTTCTGTTATATTTGTATCAAATGAGTTATTTCCAACAACTATTTAATTATCTTCATTTTATCATTTTCTGATTTTTTTATAAAATATTTTTTACTTTTTATTATTAGCAATTATTAAAATAACTATTATATTCAAATGATACATCAGTTTTAGCCAATAATGCATAATTGGATGGTGATTATTTTAATCTGTTCTCTTTTTCCAACTTATCAGCAATATCACTTAAACCAATTTTCTCAAGTCCTTTTCGAGTTTGCCAGCTACTATCTCTATCCCATTTATGCAACCTGTAAAGAGTATCTAACATCTCGTTCCAGATCTTGTGATCAAGATGTTCACCTTTATAGGTTCCTGATTCAATGGGTTCATTATAATATCTTTCACAAGGATAATCATCATTTCTATCAAATCCAACATGAATGGTATTGAAGGCTTTTTCTAAATTATGTTCCTGTAAACCAATATGTAACAATTCATCTTTATTAAATAACCTTCCTGTCGCGCTGGAAAATAAAGCAATCCAATCATCTATGGTCTGTCCAAAGACATTACTACATAGCCCTAATATATCTTGAACAGCCTTTTTCTTCTGACTATAATACAAATCTTCTGGTACATTTTCGTATGAGTTAATAGGATTATCATTTCTAAGCCAAAGAAGATTCAAACTGCCACGTAAGTGTCTTCCTGCGACCGGCGATAAAACAATTCCAAATCCCCATCCTTTATTAATTCGAACTCCATCCAACGAATCCTGTCCTTTAACATGTATGACAAATTTATCTGAATTCTTACCCAGTTTCTTGGCTGCTTTTAAAGCACCATCAGCAAGAAAATCTCCAAAACCTTCCCTATATGCTAATTTTTTGAGCATCTCTATCATAGCCTGGTAATTTCCCCACACTAATTCAAGTCCATCGGTCTCTTTTTTAGTTATAAGACCTTTTTCATAGCATTCAAAAGCCCAGGAAATTACCTGAGCAGCATTGTCTCCATCCAAACCTAATTGGTTGGTTAATAAATGTGCATATATTGCTGATTCTATATTTGTATTATCGATTTTTGTACAATAGGAATTTGCAGAATTTTCCCACCAGCCCTCTCCCTGCATCTTGTATGGACCTTCTTTAATATCCATCCAGGGTTTACAAGATATGGGGCAACTAAAACAGGAAACGGTTCCTTTGCGATATTTTTTTATTTCTTGTTCAGCAATCTTTGCTATTTTTTCTTTCCCCCAATATTCATCCTGTCCATTTTTCACCGGTGCATATCCTTGTTCCCAGGAAGGATGATCTAATCGCCCTCCCATTGCGCCATAAGTGCCTTTTTTTCGAATTTCATTAATTAATTGCCAATTATTTATTTTAGACACCTCTTTATCTACAGCAATCATAAATCTGTCAGGTTGAGCTATCTCAATATTTTTATTCCCTCGAACTGCTATGGCTTTTAGGTTTTTTGAACCCATCACTGCCCCACATCCTGAACCACCAGCAGCACATCCTCTATCCGCAATAATACAAGCAGATTTAACTAAATTTTCTCCTGCCGGTCCAATAGCAGCAACTCTAATTCGCTCATCATTCAGATTTTTACGGATTTCTCTTTCTGTTTCCCAGGTGGTTTTGGCCCATATATAAGCAGCATCTATAATTTCAACCTTTTTATCACATATCCAAAGATAAACAGGATTTTTAGCCTTCCCGCTGATGATAATATTATCAAATCCAGCAAATTTAAGCTCCGCTCCAAAAAAACCACCTACATTAGCCGAACCTATACCGTTGTTGAAAGCATTTTTGGTATCTACAGATACCCTACACGCTCCTGGGGCAAGAGTGCCTACCAAGACACCCACCCCAAAAGTTAGCAAATTTTGAGGGTCATCCCATTCTATTTCAGGATTTAACTCATTTAAGAGTATCCAGGTATTTATTGCTCTACCCCCTATCCATCTCTTTGCATATTTTTCTGTTAATTCTGTCCATATTTTCCCATCGGTAAGGTCCACTCGCAGAATATTACCGGCATAGCAATAATGTTTATCATTTATCTTTTTCATCTAACTATCCCCCTGGCTCCAAAAACACAGTGTTTAACACAAAGAGGAGTATCTTCATCTATACAAAGATCACACGTTTCATCTATTTTTATAATTATTTTTTTATCTTTATTGCTTCTTGAAACTTTTGTGCTGGATAATTCTTGATTAAAAAATTTATGTCCACTTTTATGAAAGGAACACGCTAATTCACACCTTAGACATCCTTTGCATTTTTTTGGATCCAACCATAATTTATAATCCTTCATTTTTACTCCTTTCTTCAATAAATTATTATTAGGTGCCCACGGGCAAGCCTGAGGTATTTTGTCTTTGGGTTAATAAAACTTGGAATATTATATCTTTCTTGAACCTTGGTTTTTAGCTAAGTTGCACCCATACTGTTTTTTGCATTTTTTATAAAACTTTTTTTGAATAGTATCCCTCTTATTTTTTTCGATAAAAACTATACCTTCATTTTCCTCTATGTTCTCTGTAATATGAGAAAAATTATATTCTTAGTCTTCAATATTCTTTATTTGTTTAATGGATCGAATAAATCTTTGGTTCTCATAAGCAATTCCTATGGTAACTCGAATAAAATTTGGGCAACCATAGGGTTTTCCTGGTCTTATAATTACTCCTTTTTTTAATAATTTTTCAAAAACAATCTCACTATCTTCTTTTAAATCAATAAAAATAAAATTCGTCTCTGAGGGAACATAGAAAAGTCCTAATTTATCTAGAGCCTTATATAAATATTCTTTTCCTTCATGGTTTGAATTTAAAACTTTTTTACGATGTTCTTCATCATCCAAAGAAGCTAGAGCTGCAACTTGTGCTAGTCTATTTGTTGTAAATGGATTTACCACTCTCCTTAGATAACTAATTAATTCTTGGTGTGCGATTGCGTAACCGACTCGAACTCCTGCTATTCCTGCTATTTTTGAAAAAGTACGGACAACAATTACATTTTTCCCTTCTAAGACAAATTGTAAACCATTAACATAATTCTTATTTTCAACATAATCACAATATGCTTCATCAAAGACAACAATGATATCTTTTGGAATTTTTTTCATAAATCTATTTATTTCTTCTTTGGTTAAGATCGTCCCGGTAGGGTTATTAGGATTACACAGAAAAATCATTTTGGTTTTCTCGTTGATTCTTTTCGCTATTTCCTCCAAATCAAAACAGAAATCTTTAAGTTTAACCGAAATAAATTTCCCTCCCATTATTTTGACTGCAGTTCTATAGGCAGGAAAAGTAGTTTCGCAAGTGATGACTTCATCACCCTCATTAATAAAAGCCATCCCCACAAGATCAATAACATCATCTGCTCCATTACCGCAAATGATCATCTCTTTGTCGATTTTTAACTTCTCAGCTAATTTCTCTCTTAAGAGTCTACTTGTCGCTTCAGGATAAAGATTAATATTTTTTGCTTCTTTTATTATAGCCTCTATTGCTAAAGGGGAAGGGCCAATTGAGGTTTCATTAGAGGCTAATTTTATAACTTCTTTTAAACCCAATTCTCTTTTTACATCTTCAATTGGCTTACCTGGAACATAGGGTTTTAAATCTGATATTCCTTTTCTTATTAAGATTTTTTCTTTTTTCATTTTTCTCTCTCCATAACGCAATATTTGCATAAATATTTTTCAAAACTACTCTTAGCTTGGTCATTAAATATATGTAAATTATTTATGTATATTAATTGACCAAAATTTTATCATTACGCAGGATTTTTATAACACTAATTTATTTTGGCTATTTCCGCTACTGCTTTTATTGTTTTATTAATATCCTCTCTATTAATTCCAAAATGTGTAATAAATCGGACCTCATTAGGACGTCGTGGTGAAGCAAGAATATTAAATTTTAATAATTTTTTTAAAAACTCATCGGAGTTTATTCCCAAATTTTTTACATTAATAAATACCATATTAGTTTGGACAGTTTCTAAGTCAACTTCTACTCCTTTTATTTTATTTAGATCCTCTCCCAGGATCCAGGCATTCTTCTGATCTTCTTTTAATCTATCTGCCATTGTTTCAAGTGCAATTATTCCAGATGCTGCTAGAACACCTGCTTGTCTCATTACTCCCCCTAACATCTGTCTATACTTTTTAGCTTTCTCAATAAATTCTTTCGATCCGGATAAAATTGCCCCGATAGGGACACCTAATCCTTTAGAAAGGCAAAACATCACTGAATCAGAATACTTAGCCACTACTGATACATCAACATTTAAAGCTGCTGCTGCATTAAATATCCTTGCTCCATCTAGATGAATAAAAATATTATGTTTATGGGCGGTTTGATAAATATCTTTCATGTTTTTTAAAGGAATTATAAATTTTACCTTGCCAATTCATATATTGCTCTTGCATATATTTTGGTAGCTTTAATTATGCTGTCAATCCATAAATATTCATCAACCTGATGTGCAACCTGTTTCTCATTAGGAAAAAGGGGGCCAAACGCTACCGCATTTTTCAATATTCTAGCATATGTACCCCCAGCTATTGTTATTGCCTTACTTTTATGGTCCCCCGTCTCTTCCCTGTTNTACCCAANCACTAAGCCTCCTGCTCGATTATGAGGATTTTCTAAACATATCAATTTTGTTTTACGAAAAAAAGTATTTTCATCTAACAAGGCTTCTTCTATTTGTTTTGGAGTAATAATTCCTCTATTTCCAACGATAGTACGGGGCATAACTCCTGCTAATGCTGACATGCCCCCTACTTCATAGTAAAGCATATGCGCCCCAGCTTCTAAGATAATTTCGTCCCCTCTATTACAATGAGTTAATACCGCTATGAGATTACACATGGTTCCACTGGGGAGAAACAACGCGGCTTCTTTCCCTATTTTTTTAGCTGCTAACTCTTCTAATTTATTAATTGTAGGATCTTCTTGGTACACATCCGCTCCAATTTCAGGAATTATTATTCCTTCTCGCATTTCAGCGGTCGGCATAGTAAGTTCATCCATTGCTGCTTCCATTCTAAAATCAATTTTATCCTTAGTGTAATTTGTCTTAAAAACATTTATCATTTTACTTACCTCCATAATAGATAATTATTCGATTTTAATATCCATAAAATATATTCAATTAATTTAAACATCTTTTTTATATGAATCAAACTTACTTGTACTTATTTGAAAGTTTATCTAAACACTGAATAATTAACTTAAACAAAACAACTTTATCTCTACGGTTTTAAGGCAATAGCATCAATTTCAATCAAGACTCCTGGGGGAAATTCTTTTACAGTACTAGTAGTACGAGCAGGTGGCTCTATTGAGAAAAATTCTTTAAATACTTCGTTCATCTCTTTAAAATTATCCAGGCTTCCCAGAAATGCACTTATTTTTAATATATCTTTAAGGCTAGCTCCCTTCACCGCTAATATTTTTTCAATATTTTTTAGCACTTGTCTGGTCTGTTTTTTGATATCTGGCTCTTCAAAGTTATTTGTTAAGGGATCAATGGGAAGCTGTCCGGATATAAAAATTAATCCTCCACCAACAACACCTTGAGAATATACCCCTAAAGGTTCAGGAGCCTCATTACTATAAATTACTTTTTTCATTAAACCTCTCCTTTGTAAGTTTACTTATTATTTATATTCATTTATTGTTTTAATTTTTAACTCGAATTTTTTCTTCTAAAATATAGGTAAGTTTATCAAGATCAATATTTCCTCCACTTAAAATAGCCACTATTTCTTTGTCTTTAAAATTTAATCGTCTTGAAATAATAGCTGCAAGACTAGCTGCCCCAGCTGGCTCAACCAATATTTTTGCCCGTTCTAAAAGTAGTATCATAGCCATCTTTATTTCTTCATCAGTAACCACAACAACTTCATCAACATATTTACGAGTTATTTCAAATGGTCTTGCTCCGGGTCTTTCCACAGCAAGCCCATCAGCTATGGTATTAGCTTTTTCTATTCCCACTAATTTATCTTTTTTTAATGAAAGGTACATTGCATTGGCACCTTCCGGCTCAACTCCAATTATTTTAACTTCTGGTTTTGCATGCTTAACCGCAATAGCAACTCCTGCAATAAATGCTCCCCCTCCGATAGGGCAAAAAATAACATCAGTGTCAGGTTTTTCTTCAATAATATCTAAACCTATACATCCGTGACCAGTAATTAAATTCTCATCTTCAAAACAATTAAGATAAGTAAGATTTTCAGATTTAGCAAGAGACATTGATTTTTCTATAGTATCCTTTGTATCTTTCCCATATATGACTACTTTCCCACCATATCCTTTGGTTGCAATGATTTTTGTTTCTGATGTACCTTCCTTCATCACTATCACAGACTTCACATTAAAAATTTGAGAAGCATAAGCTACTGCTTGAGCCCAATTTCCAGCAGAAGTGGTAATAACACCTCTTTTCTTCTGGTCTTCTGTTAAATTCATAATTACATTTATAGCTCCACCGATCTTATATGATCCGGTGATTTGCAAATTTTCAGGTTTCAAATAGATATTATTTGAAGACATCCGACTAAATGTTTTAGAAGATTGTAACAATGTGGGAACTTTATATTTTTTTATTTTACTATTAGCTTTAATAATTTCAGAATATTTAATCATTTTATAAATCCTCTACCCTCCGCCTAACATTTATCTATACTTTTTAGCTTTCTCAACAAATTCTTTCGATCCAGCTAAAATTGCCTCTATAGGAACCCCAATCCCTTAGAAAGACAAAACATGACTGAATCAAAATCTTTTAGTGAGAACAAAAGATTCAAGATTTAAAGCTACGGTAGCATTAAAAATTCGAGCACCATCTAAATGAACTTGGATATTCCGTTGATGAGTTGATTGGTAAATTTTCTTCGTTATTTGAGTAGAGCAAATTGTTCCTCCCACTCTATTGTGGGTATTCTCTAAACATATCAAACTTGTTTCGGGATAATGAATATTTTCTTCCCTTAAAGCCTTTCCAACCACCTGGGGAGTAAGTGCACCTTTACTATCTCCGGGAATATCACTGGGTATTACACCTGCTACAGCGGATATACCTCCCACTTCTTAATAAAATATATGAGATCCAACTCCTAAAATTACTTCTTCACCTCTTTGACAATGAGCTAATACCGCTATTAGATTTCCCATAGTATCACTGGGAACAAATAAAGCTATCTCTTTTCCTACTTCTGCAGCAGCTAATTTTTCCAACTGATTAATGGTAGGGTCTTCTCGGTAAACATTATCTCCAACTTCAGTATTTTCCATAGCTTTCTATATATCTTCTGTCGGTAAGGTAACAGTACCTGTTCTTAAATCAATTTTTTTGATAAAAATCTTTATTTAAAATATCAAACACTTCTAATCATAAAATTGATTAATTGTTATTCAAAACTATATTTGGCTATTTGTTTTTTCTAATTTAATATTTTACTTTAAATTTTTCAAAGTTTTTATCTAATAGCTATTCTTATTGCTGTTTAGCATAAATCTCATGAAAAATTCTCACTGCTAAACTAACACTCTTATTTAAAAACCAAGGGATGATAGAAACATGCCATTATTAGTACTAAAATTGAGAAAGATCTGCAACATTAAGCTGGTAAAGTCTTGCATCTCTGGGCATGCCGGTATCAATATCCCAACCCATCATCTCATAATAATAATCTAAAGCCTTTTCAAATTTCCCCCTATCTAACTTTATACCTTTTAAAAGACCACTTTCCAAAGGTTGAAAAAGTCTGTCAGGAAGAATATCATCTTCTCTTCTAAAGCCTTCTCTAGCTAAAAACATTCGAGCTAAAGTTGTTGTCCTTTCTCCAACTAACATAAGTTCAAATAAGCTAGTTTCCCAACCAGTTGCGCTTTGAACCATTTCTACAACTTGCTTTAAACTAAATAATCTTGCTGGACCTGCTGTAAAATAGCAAAGACAAAGCGTATTAAGCAAACTATAAATATGTTGATTATATACATACCATCTTACTTTGTAAGGGCTTAAATCTCTTGCTGGAATTCCTTTTAAAATCCCTATAGGATACAAATCTCCTACAGCCCATCCATCTTCCTGAAAAGGCATATCATGAGCAGCTTCAATATGATCTGCCCCTGTAGGGGATGTAGCATAAGCAAAAGCTATATTATTTTTACCTCGAGGTTCATGCAGTGCAAAACTTTGTTTTTTAACAGTTAAAGCAAATTTTTCTGATCCTTTTCCAATTTTTTTAGACGCTCTCCAGCTTCCCTCAGCTAAAACTGCTCCAAATCCATCTTTAAACGCAATTTTGGTAATCATTTGCAATGCCGCATTACCATTACCAAAACATAAATCTATACCATCAGTATCAGCTTTAGTAATAATTCCATTTTCGTAACATTCCATAGCGAAAGCAATAGTCATACCAGTATCTATAGAATCAAGAGTATATTTATTACAAAGTTCATGAGCCTTACCAATCACTTCAATATCATCGATTAATAGGTTTGATCCAAATGCCCCAGTAGTTTCATACTGAGGTCCACCATAAATCGGATCAATATTATATTTACCACCAGAACAAACTTGCTTACATCGAATGGGACAGGCGTAACAAGTTTCACGGCCTATTAAAATTTTATTTTTCAATTGTTCGAATGTTATTCCCTGTACATTATCGAAAGAGCCGCCGTGAAAATTTTTTGTAGGTAAAATTCCATCTTTATTTAGGTCCTCCATATCCCAAAGCAAGGTGCCTCCTTCTGACAATACTTCACAAACTGGATGAGATTTGCGTTTATTTGAAAAAAATTTGCCTAATTCTTTTAGTCTATCTTTATCATAAAACTCCAATTTGTTTTTACCCCTTACTGCAATGGCTTTAAGATTTTTTGAACCAAATACAGCCCCTAAACCACTACGACCATTAGCATGACGAAGATCGGAAATTAAACAAGCATAACGAACCTGATTTTCTCCTCCCTGGCCTATGGATAATACCCTAATTTTATCATCCTGTAATTCTTCAGTAATCTTATGTTGAGCATATCCCGAATCATGACCCCAAAGATGAACAGCATCTTTAAATTCTACCTTCTCGCCTGTAATCCAAATATATACAGGTCTAGATGATTTACCTTTAATTATAATAGCGTC
>ASPC01000005.1 GCA_000405345.1 Atribacteria bacterium SCGC AAA255-N14 | reverse complement strand
ACCCTCATGATGCAATTAATTTAAAAATAGGTATGGTACACCAGGAATTCATGTTAATACCACGTTTTACTGTAACGCAGAATATTGTTCTTGGTGATGAACCGCATAAAGGATTAGTGTTTGATTATAAAAAAGCTTTAAAAGAGGTTGGTGAGTTATCGGAAAAATTCGGATTAAAGATAGATCCGAGGGAAAAAGTAGCAAATCTTCCTGTAGGCATCCAACAAAAAGTTGAAATATTAAAAATATTAAGAAGAGGCGCAGAAATACTGATTTTTGATGAACCTACTGCAGTGCTTACTCCGGAAGAAACTGAAGATTTGTTTAAAACCTTAATAAAATTAAAAGAAGATGGCAAAACGATTCTTTTTATTTCTCATAAACTTAAAGAAGTAATTGCTATTGCAGATAAAATTGCAGTTTTACGAAGAGGGAAACTTCAAGGAGTAGTAGAAAAAAAGAAAACAAATGAAGTAGAACTTGCCCGAATGGTAGTTGGTAGAGATGTATTATTAGAAATCCCAAAAGTTAAGACCAAGATTGGTAAAGAAGTTATTAATGTCCACAATCTTACAGTAAAAAACAATAGAGGTATTATAGGATTAAAGGGAGTATCTTTCGAAGTTCACGCAGGTGAAATACTTGGTATTGCAGGGGTTGAAGGAAATGGACAAGCTGAATTAGTTAATGCATTAATTGGATTTACTCGTCCGTTAAAAGGGAAGATAATATTTAATGGTGAGGAAATTAGACTGCTTACTCCCTACAATTTAAGAACCAGGGGGTTGGCATATATTACCGAAGACAGAAAGAAGAGAGGACTTGTTTTACCCTTTAGGGCAAGAGAAAACATTATTATGGGTCAGCACACCCTTTATCCTTTTTCTAAAAAAGGAATATTAAACGATACAGAGATTGATAAATTTTCTACGAAGAAGTTAGAAGAATTTGATATAAGGCCGAGAGATATACACGCAAGAATTAGTAATCTTTCAGGAGGTAATCAGCAAAAAATAATTCTTGCCAAAGAAATGTCTACTAATCATAATTTTCTTCTCGCTTCTCAACCTACGAGGGGATTAGATATTGGTGCAACAGAATTTGTATACAAGAAACTTGCCGAAGAGAAGAAAAAAGGTATAGCAATATTATTAATTTCACTTGAATTAGCGGAGATTATGGCTCTTTCCGATAAGATATTAGTATTATATGAAGGAGAAATAGTTGGGGAGATGACACCAGATAAAACAAATGAAGAAGAGTTAGGACTTATGATGCTCGGACTAAAAAGGCAGAAGAAGGTGGCAAAATGAAAGATGTATTAAAAAAGGTTATCTTTGGAAGAAAAGAAAAACACTGGTGGATGAATATTTTAGTTCCACTTATTTCTATACTTCTATCATTTATTCTTGGTGCAATACTTATAAAAGCTACCGGAAGAGATCCAGTTGTTGCCTATAAACTCTTATTTGGGAATTCAGGTTTATTTCCTGGCCCATATTGGAAAGGTCATTTTGCAGAGATGCTTCTTTCTTCAGCCATGTTTATTGCAACAGGTCTTGGATTTGCAGTAGCTGCAAAAGGGGGGTTGTTTAATATTGGAGCAGAGGGTCATTTTATTGTTGGTGGTATTACCGCTGCTTATATTGGATATGCTGAACCATTTGCAAGTTTACCAAAGATTATTCATCTGCCTTTTATTTTTATTTTAGCAATGCTTATGGGAGGTCTCTGGGCAGCTATCGCCGGATACCTAAAAGCAAAAAAAGGTATACATGAAGTTATTTCGACAATTATGTTGAACTGGATTGCTCTTTATCTTATTGAAGGGTGGCTTGTCATTGGTCCCATGAAAGCAGAAGTTGAAACAGGAGTATCCGGTACCCCGTATATTAGTCAAACTGCCAAACTTCCTAAAATACTTTCTGGTACACGTCTTAATATCAGTATTATTATTATTATCGTTGTTTTATACCTTGTTTGGTATTTATTTTACAAAACTACGCTTGGTTATGAAATTCGTGCAATGGGCTATACCTTAATTTTTGGAATGGAAGCTCCAAAAGCATCTGGGGTGAATATTGAAAGGAGGACTATTCAAACGATGTTTATCTCTGGTGCTATTGCAGCATTAGGTGGAGTATTCATGGTGCTTGGGGTTCTCTCTCAATACCCACCTATATTTTCAGGTGGGTATGGATTTGATGGAATTGCAGTTGCTTTAATCGGGCAAAATGAACCGATCGGTGTTTTTCTTGCCGGCATCCTTATTGGAGCATTAAGGACAGGTGCAACTTCTGTACAACTAGCTCACGTTCCTAAGACTTTCCCTTCTATTATAGAAGGTTTCGCTGTGGCTTTTATTGCACTTCAAGCACTTGTGAGATATTGGCTTATAAAACTCACACAATTAAAAAAATCCAGCCAAGTTAAAACAGAAGGAGGTGCAAGATGAACAATATTTCTCTTTTAAACGATTCCATTGCACAAACATTAGATTATGCTGCACCAATTCTCTTTGCGGCCTTAGGTGGTTTAATTTCAGAAAATGCTGGTGTTGTAAACATTGCTCTGGAAGGCATGATGCGATTTGCTGCCTTCTTCGGTGTTTGGGGAGCATTCGTATCAGGAAGTCCTTGGATTGGACTGCTCTGGGGTATCGGAATAGGTATTTTACTTGGCATTCTTCATGCGTACATTACCGTAAATTGGGCCGGTAATCAGATCGTTTCTGGTGTTGCAATAAATGTTATGGCCATGGGAATTGTTACTTATTTACTTGAGTTAATTTTTAAAACTACCGGCTATTCACCTCCTGCCCCTTATTTTGGAGCAGCAGCAAATAAAATTCATCTTATATTTTTAAAAAATATCCCTATTTTAGGTGGATTTGCGGAACTTACGATATTTGTTTGGTTTTCGTTAATTCTTGTTGTTATTTTGCATTTTGTTTTGTACTATACAGTAATTGGATTAAGAATTCGCGCGGTTGGAGAAAATCCTAGGGCTGCAGAAACTCTGGGGGTCAATGTCCTCAAGATAAAATGGTTTTCGGTGATTTTAGGAAGTATATTTGCAGCTTTTGGTGGAATGGCACTTTCATTAGGAACACTCTCTTCTTTCACTAACTCAATGGCTATGGGTAAAGGTTTTATAGGACTTGCTGCAATGATATTCGGTAAATGGACACCATTTGGGGCATTGGGTGCAGCAATAATTTTTGCTTTTGCACAGGTACTACAATTATTACTTCAAAGTACAGTAAGTGGTTTTGCAAAAATAATTCCTCTAGGTTTTTACCTATCACTTCCATATTTGCTAACACTAGGTGCCCTAATTGGTTTTGTGGGTCGAGCAATTGCACCAGCAGCTGATGGAATACCTTATAAAAAAGAAAGTTGAAGATTAGAAAAATTGATTTTTATTATTTTATTAGTTTTTTATAATAATTATTTATATTTTATTTAATATATTTATTAAAAGTATATCCAATAACTATATCATTTAAAACTGTAAAAGGTAGATGGAGATAAAATCAAATTCAGATTACTCAATTATTTGCTTAAATATAGAAATAAAGGTTTCAGAGTTTTATGAAAGGCATAATCTAAAATGAGGAGATAATGATAATAAATATGAATTCTAATTATGAGATAAAAGATATTTCTCTGGCTACCGAAGGAAGGATGAGAATTAATTGGGTCAGTCAACATATGCCAATTTTAAATACCATAAAAAATCAATTTATTAAAGAAAAACCATTTCAGGATAAGAGGATAGCTATTAGTGTTCATCTGGAGGCCAAGGGTGCTTATCTAGCCCTGGTGATGAAGTGCGGGGGTGCTGAGGTGGCAATTGCCGGAAGCAATCCCTATTCTACCAAGGATGAAGTAACGGCAGCTTTAGCGGAAGAAGGAATAAAAGTCTATGCTCAATATGGTGTTCCAGAGGATATTTTTAGACATTATTTGAATCGAGTTTTGGATATTAAGCCCCATCTTATTATAGATGATGGCGCAGAGTTAGTTTCTATAGTTTCTACTGAAAGAAAAGAATTGCAAAAAAATATTTTAGGAGCAGCTGAGGAGACTACTTCAGGGATAATAAGACTGCAAGCCTTGGAAAGAGAGGGTAAGCTTGCTTTCCCGGTGATAAGGGTAAATGATGCCTACATGAAATATCTCTTTGATAACCGTTATGGCACTGGTCAATCGGTCTGGGATGCCATTATGAGGACTACCAATCTTAATATTGCTGGTAAGACTGTGGTAGTAATAGGATATGGTTGGTGTGGCAAAGGCATTGTCTCCCGAGGTCGGGGGTTGGGTGCCGAAGTAATAATTACGGAGATAAATCCTGTTCATGCTATCGAGGCCCGGATGGAGGGTTTTAAGGTTATGAAATTAGAAAAAGCTGTCCCTTATGCAGATATATTTATCACTGCTACCGGAAATAAAAATGTATTAGTAAAAAAACATATAGAGAAGATGAAAGATAAAGCTATCCTTGCCAACGCAGGACATTTTGATGGTGAAATTTCTAAAAGAGATTTAAAAGAGTTGTCTATAAAGAAAAATGAAGTAAGAAAAAATATCGATGAATATATTTTAAAAGATGGTCGAAGAATCTATTTACTGGCTCAAGGAAGTCTGGTTAATATTTCTGCTGGAGATGGTCATCCGATAGAGATTATGGATTTATCCTTTGCCTTACAGGCCCTTTCTATAAAATATATTAATGATCATTATAAAGAACTGGAAAACAAACTCTATAGAGTTCCAGAGGATATAGATAAAAAAGTAGCCATATTAATGTTGGAAGCTTCTGGTATAGAGATTGATGAGCTTACCCCAGAGCAAAAAAGATATCTTCAGGGATGGAAAATTTAAAGAAAAAAGGGACAGTTTTTGCACCAAGCTAAGGATGCATCATATAGTGGAGTGATACCACTAATGAATAAGGTTTAGCGAACCATTCATAGCGAGTCTTGGGCAAAATAGGGTAACTTATTGCATTAAGCATAGATAGCAAGGTAGTAGGTCAAAAGCGAAAGTTGAAGGGATAGGGCCTCGAAATTCCGATTGGGAAGGTTGATACTGTGAACCGAGTAGAAAACAACACCAGTATATGTGATATGTGAGTATATATTGGCTTCCCCGGGGTCTATAATTAAAAAAAGTAATTATTCATGAAATTGGACATTACTTTGGTTTAGGAGAAGCAGATTTGTGAAAGATTGAAAAGGATAGGAATATGAATTCTTAATAATATGATAGAACTTTCAGAAAGATTAGAACCATTTATATTGAAAATACCCAAAGTTGAGCTGCATCTTCACTTAGAAGGAGCAATCCCTTTGCCCACCTTATTAAATTTTATCCAAAAGAGAGGTAAGGATAACTCCCTGAAGAATCTGGGAGACCTTAAAAAACGTCTGGTCTATTCTAATTTTACTCAATTTATTAAAGTTTGGTTATGGAAGAACAGTTTTATTACTGAATATGAGGATTTTGAAGAATTAGCTTACCAGGTTCTGCAGAGCTTGAGTCAACAAAATGTGAAATATGTAGAAGCTTTTTACTCTCCGCGGGATTTTACCTTCAGAAATAAAAAATTATCCGCTTGTGGAATAACCGAAAGTTTGATTAAGGGCAAGAAAAAAGCTTTTGATGATTTTGGAATTCGGAGTGAATTGATTGTAGACCTAGGAAGGGATTATGGTCCACGTATGGGTATGGGCTTGCTAAAAGAATTAGCCGTTTATTTAGGTCTGGGGCTTATAGGTATTGGTTTAGGAGGTAGTGAGAAGTTATTTCCAGCAGGCCTCTTTACTAAAGTATATCGGGAAGCCAGAAACCGGGGTTTTCGGCTTACTGCCCATGCGGGTGAAGCAGCAGGAGCCAAGTCTATCTGGGCAGCCCTTGATAAACTTGAGACAGAGCGAATAGGTCATGGATTAAGGGCTTATGAAGACCCTCGATTGATTGATTATCTTAAAGAAAGACAGATACCATTAGAAGTGTGCGTAGTAAGCAATATCAAGACTCAGGTTTGTAAAACATTCAAAGAACATCCCATTAGAAATTATTTTCAAGATGGGTTAATGGTAACAATTAATTCTGATGATCCTACTATGTTTGACACTTCGATTACCAATGAATATTTAGTTTTAGTTCAAAGGTTCGGATTTAGTTTAGAAGAGATAAGAAAGATTAATTTAAATTCTATCAGAGCTTCTTTTATGTCTGATAAAGAGAAAGATTCAATGAGGGGAACTTTTAATAAAGAATGGGAAGAGCTGATATATAAATATTTTAAAAAGTAAGGGAATAAGAAGTGGAGAAAAAATCAGGATGAAAAATAAAATAGAAAAGAGGAAAGAATCTTAAAAAAAAGAAAAGATATTTTTAACTCATTCTTATTTTAAATATACTCTACCTGTTTTCTCTTTGGAATTTAGTTCAAGATTATATCTTTTTATTGTTTTTCGGTAGTCCACTTTTGATTTTTAAATAAAAAAATATTAAGAATAACTCGACCATGAAATGTTTTAGGTATATAATATAAAAAATAACACAATTTCCGAAAAAGGAGAAATGTTTAATCAAATGAAAGATATTGGAAATTTCTTAAGAGAGAGAAGGGAAGCAAAGGGAATTTCTTTAACTGAAGTAGAGAAGGATTTAAAGATACGTAAAAAATATTTGCAAGCACTTGAAGAAGGCAATATTGATTTAATTCCCGGCAAAACTTATATTGTTGGTTATTTGAGAAATTATAGTAAATATCTAGATATAGATGAAGAAAATATTAATCAAATAATTCAAACTTATAATAATTTGGAAAAACAGAAATCTGTTATAAAAGAAACTAAAAAAGAAAATATCTACCTTAAAACGAAAGATAGATCTATGTTTGATAAAAAAAGGTTTTTCCTTCCTGTTAAGTATGTTTACTTATCTGGCTTTCTCATTATAATCTTTATTGGATTGCTTCTATTAAGCCGTTCTCTTAAAGAGGCTCAGGATTTCCCGGTTCCTTCGCCTGAAATCGGAAGCGAAACTGGTATAAATATTGAGGAAAAAGAGAACGATATAAGCACTTTAGCTGAAGAACTTACTAAATCGGAAGCAGAAGCTATTATCGCAGAATCTTCGACGCAGGATAGTGTTTTAGCTGAAAAATTACCTATTCTAAAATTGATAGCAAGTAACAAAACTTGGGTAAAAATTCTTTCCGAAGATAAAATAATATTTGAAGGAATATTATTTGAAGGAGAAGAATTTTTTTGGGAAACCGACCAAAGCTTAGAAATTATAACTGAATATCCGACTAAAATTGAAACATATTATGATGATGAATCGATTGAAATTAGCAAAGGAACTATTGATAATTATCTTTTAAAATATAATTTTATCCCTGCAAAGAATATTTAATATTTTTAGGTATGACCGGCTAAGTGGGTTACTCCCAGGCAGGATATGAAAACTTAACACAAAAAGAAGAATTAGGGATATGTTAAACCAGTGGGAAAAATGTCTTTACCAAAACCAGCCAAACTTATAATAAGTATGTTCACCTCAGATAAAAATCTATTTGACCTATATAAAGAGAAATTAATAAAAAGGTTCGGAGAAGTTGATATCGAGAGCAATGTTCAGCCTTTTAATTTTACCGATTATTATGAAGAAGAATTTGGCAAAAAATTAATGCAAAAGCTATTTTCCTTTTCCACTCTGATTAGGCAAGATGAGCTTGCTGAAATTAAAATAATAACCAATGATTTGGAAAGTAATTTTGGTAAAGAAAATATCAAAAAAAATATGCCCTGCCATAAACGAAAGATAAATCTTGATCCGGGGTATATTACCCTGGATAAATATATTCTGGCCAGTACTAAAAATGGACCATCCAGAATTTACCTTAATCAAGGGATATATGCTGAAATTACTCTTAGATTTATAAATAAATCATTTGTTACTTGTGAGTACACCTATCCCAATTATAAAACCGATAAATATATATTTTTTTTAAATTCAGTCAGGCAGAAATACAAATTACAACTAAGAGATAAATTAGTCGTTAGTAAATAGTCGTTAGTAAAAGAAGACACGGCACGCCGTGCCTCTACTAAAACAGGGATTACGAAAAAGGAAATTCCTATACAATGAACTTAAATAAAATATAAATAGAACAATAGGGAGTTAGTTATAAAAATTTGGAAAAAGTAAG
The DNA here is from genome assembly GCA_000405345.1 of Atribacteria bacterium SCGC AAA255-N14. The sequence goes on along the minus strand of ASPC01000005.1, from coordinate 42,241 downwards.
ATCATTTATTGCTGTTAATTTAAATCCGGAGATAAAAGAATATTTAGCATCTCTTCAAGCCAACCTAAATGTTCCTGAAACCAAAATAAAATGGGTTGAAAAAAACAATTTACACCTCACTATGAAATTTTTGGGGTACATATCATTAGAGCAAACGATATTAATAAAATCAAAGTTAAAAGAAATAGCCAGTCAATATAGACCATTCATTATAAGACTATCTTCTAATATCGGAATATTTCCGACTTACCAGATGCCCCGAATAATATGGGTAGGAATCAAAGAAGGTATAAATCAATTAAATGAACTATATAATTCTATAGAATATAATTTATTCAATAAAGGGTTCCCCAGGGAAAATAAAGATTTTTCCGGTCACATAACCATAGGAAGGGTGAAATTTATTAGGGATAAGGATAATTTCATTCAAATATTAAAAAGCATTGAGGTAAATAATTTTAGCCAAGAGGTTGGCAGTATTGACCTCATGGAAAGTAAATTAACTCCAAATGGTCCCATATATAATATAACAGCTAAATTACCCCTATTAACACAGTAAAAAATCATAAATATTACTAAAATATTTATTAAAATAAGTAAGAAATATAAAGGAGTAAACTAAAAAATGACAGACAAAATAGAACAAAACAACTCGGAAAGAGAAAAAGCATTAGATATTGCCATGCAGAATATTGAACAAAGATTCGGAAAAGGTTCTATAATGAAACTAGGGGATCGCCCCAAAATTTCCGGAAGTAACACTATTTCAACCGGTTCATTGAGCTTAGATATCGCTCTTGGAATAGGTGGAGTCCCACGAGGTAGAGTAATAGAGATTTTTGGACCTGAAGCCTCCGGGAAGACTACACTCGCTTTACATATTATAGCTGAAGCTCAAAAAAATAACGGTATCGCTGCTTTTATTGATGCTGAGCACGCTTTAGACCCGAATTATGCTAAAAATATTGGGGTTAATACAGATGAATTAATCATATCTCAACCTGATACCGGTGAACAGGCTTTAGAAATAGCCGAATCTTTAGTTAGGAGTAACGCGGTTGATGTTGTGGTAATAGATTCAGTTGCCGCCCTGGTACCTAAAGCAGAAATAGAAGGCAATATGGGAGATTCCTATATGGGATTGCAAGCAAGACTAATGTCTCAAGCTTTAAGGAAACTCACTGCTATTATTAGCAAGTCAAGAACTACAACCGTATTTGTAAACCAAATTAGAGAAAAGATTGGTGTCTTTTTTGGTAATCCTGAAACTACTCCCGGCGGTAGAGCGCTCAAGTTTTATTCAAGCATCAGAATGGATATCAGAAGAAAGGCAACCATTAAAAAAGATGAAGATAATATCGGAATAACTGCTAAGGTTAAAGTGGTAAAAAATAAATTGGCCCCTCCCTTCAAAGAAACAATGTTCGATATAATTTTTGGTAAAGGAATATCCAAAGAAGGGGATATTATAGATCTCGGTATAAAATACAATATATTACAAAAATCTGGAGTTTGGATATCTTTTAATGATATAAAATTTGGCCAGGGACGCGAAAACTCTAAAACATATCTGCAAGAACACCCTGAAATCGCAAAAGAGATAGAAGATAAAATATTGGCAACCGCTGGGCTTGATAAAAGAATAAGTAAAGAGGTACTAAAAAAATAAATAAAATTATTTCTGTAAATTATGATAAAAAAGATGTTAGCCAAGTAGTTATTTATATAGATAATGAAGCAAAATACAAACTAAGTGAAAATACGATTAAATCATTAGATATTTACGTAGGCAAAGAATTATCTGATCAAGAAATAGATAAAATAATTTCCGAAGATAAAACTACAAGAGGCAAAGAATATCTATTAAGACTTTTATCCCGGAGAATTTATAGTAGATATGAAATATCCGGAAAATTAAAAAATAAAGGATATCCTGAAAAAAATATCGCTGAACTTATTTTTTGGTTAGAAGATAATAATTATATTAACGATGAGCTCTTCGCCGAGATGTGGGCACAATTTCGATTACAAAATAAACCAATAGGAAGATATAAATTAAACCAGGAATTAAGAACAAAAGGAATTAAACAGGATATTATCCAAAAAGTGATAGACAAAACATATAAAGAAATAGATGAACTCACCTTAGCCCACAATCTTATAATGGAAAAGATTGTATCATCCGAAATAAAAAATGTTAGAATAGATCCAAAAAAAATATATAATTTTTTATTAAGAAGGGGCTTTTCAACAGAAATTTCGAGAAAAATTTACAATGAGCTAAACAATAAAAATACAGTAACAAGTAATAAGTAATGAGTAATGAGTGACAAGTTGTGGATTACAAGTTCAAGTAAAACTTGGGTTGGATAAATACGACTTCCACAATAAAAGAAATATTTTACACGAAAAAGTTTTGAGTTTTTAATTGTGGTTTTTCGTTTTTAGCTTTGCATTTTTAGTTTATTGATTTATACTATACGCTAAACGCTGTACGCTCCACGCTATATTTGGTTATTTGACTTTTTAAACTCTACAGGTTAAAATATTTTAAGTAATTATTTCAAATTCTTGCAATCTCTTATGTAGTTATTACGGTTTCAAATACTATGTAAATAAATATCTGGTTACGTTAAAATGTGATTAAAATTAAAGATATCTTACGTACCTTGTAAATTGAATATTAGGAGGTGAAACAATATTAAAATTTACTATATTATTACGCTAAACATCCTTATTGGTATAATAATAGGTTATTTAATCACTAAGTATATTGCCAAGGCAAAAATATCATCAGCTGAACTAAGCGCTAAAAATATTATAGAAAATGCCGAAAGAGAAGCGAATTCCCTCAAGAAAGAAACAGAGTTACAGGCAAAAGAAGAAGCTTATAATATTAAAAGAGATGCTGATAGTGAAATCAAACAAAAACGAATTGAAATGCAAAGGCTTGAGAGCAGCTTAATTAGCAGAAGCAATAGCTTGGTTCAAAAAATAGAGTCACTTGAAAAAAGAGAAAAATCATTAGATTGTAAAGAAAAAGAACTCGAAAACAATATCCAAAAAACCAATAATCTATACCAAGAACAATATTCTGCGTTACAGTAAAACGTGGTATTAACATGAATTCCTGGTGTACCATACCTATTTTTAAATTAATTGCATCATGAGGGTTCTTTATATCTGTTTTTTTGCCAAACACATAAATTTCACCTGATGTAGGAGTGTATAATCCGTAAATAATTTTCATAAGAGTAGACTTTCCCGCTCCATTTTCTCCTACAATAGCAAATATTTTTCCTTTGTCTACAGAAAGATTTATTTTATCATTCGCAAGAACACCCGGAAATTGTTTAATAATATTCTTAACTTCTAATGCTCTCATAATTACCTCTCAATATAATATACAGGACGCAGGGGAGATTAATCACCCCTCCCTGCATCCTGTATCGGTTCTCAATTTCTTTAATTAAAAATTAGTTGGAGGATTCCAAGCTTTAACATCTTTTGGATCCTGTGGTACTGTAACTTCACCATCAATAACCATTTGTCTTAAATGCTCTACCTTATCAATTTGTTCTTGCGTAAGAACATCTTTTACGTGATCAGGAGCATAAGTTACTCCACCATCTTTCAATGTCATTACTTTAACACCACTTTGAAATGTGTCATCTACGATGCTCTTAATTATAAGATATGTTGCATAATCCAAATGTTTTAAAGCAGAAGTAAGTGTTCTATCAGGGCAAAGATTGGGATCAAGACCCATATCTACATCAACTCCAATACCCCAATAAGGATCTCCCTTTTCACAGATTGATTGGAACATGCCATTTCCGGTTGCACCTGCTGCATGAAATAATATATCACATCCCTGGCTTATTTGAGACTCGGCAGAACTTTTGCCCAATGCTGGTTCGGTAAAGCTGCCGGTATATTGTCCATAAATTGCAGCATCAGGATTTGTTGTCTTTACACCTGCCCAATATCCTGCTTCATATCTTGTTACCGGGGGAATCGGCATACCACCAATATAACCCACCTTATCTGCTTTTGTTGCATATCCTGCAATTGCTCCTACTAAAAATCCACATTCATGTTCATTAAATAAATAACCTACTACATTTGGAGGATCTATCACAGTTCCAGTTTCATCTACAGGAAGTCCATCAACTAACATAAATATTGTATCAGGATATTTTATGGCAGATTCACCAATTGCACCTGCAAGCATAAATCCAACACCAATTACCAAATCACAATTCGCTTGCTCAATTAATGTGGTAATATTTGGTATATAATCTTTCATATCTTTTGATTCAAGAACAATAGGAACTACATTTAGAGGTTTAATATTTGCACCTGCTAAATCTTTAGGAATACTTGCATTAAAATCTGCATCACTCATAGGTTCATATCCGCCACCTTGTACATATTTTACTTTTGCTGCCCATGTCTCTAGTCCACGAATTGCAGAATCATTAAATGATCTGTCTCCTCTTCCACCGACATCTGTTACTATACCAACTTTAAGTGGTTCTGCAGAAAAAACTGTAGAAGAAAAACATAAACTTAAGATTATTACTAAAGCGGTTACTACTAATAGATTCTTTTTCATTTTTGAAATCTCCTTTCATTTTTAAAAAACTTAAAATCACAATTTTACTTTTATGCAGACAGAAAAATAATTCATCTATCACCCCCTTAAAAATAGATTTCTACCATAAGTATCAAGATAGTTAGTTATTTTATGTTCCTTAATATATTAATACGACACCGATTATCTTTTTCCTGCTTAAAAATGAAAAAATAATAAATATTTTTTCATAAAAAACAAATTCTTTAAAAACATTATGATAATTGACCAATTTGCCAATAAATTAATTCACCGATTGACCGATTAAAAATCGTGAGGTACATGTACTGGATTCCCGCTTCCGCGGGAATGACATCTGCCGATTTACCAATTAAATAATTGACCGATTTGCCAATTAAGAAAAAATAAAATAGCACTATTCTCTTCATACGATACGCGATAAAAATTTAGCTTTTATTTCCTTAACCAGGTAACCAACTAACTAGATAACTATTTTATGTGCTACCCGCTGTACGCTCTACGCTATTCTAAAAATCAATAAATAATCTTCTATACTGGGATTGCTTCGGTCGCTTCCGCTTCCTCGCAATAACAGAGAGGAAACTGCTCAAATGACAAAATAGATGACTCTTCCACAATGACATTTCTGTCTTTTCATTCTGGCTTCTGAATTCTGTCTTCCTAATTTTAAATTTTGAGCTATGGTTTTGCGTTTTGCGCTTTAAGTTTTTAGTTTACTTATCATACTTACTTAAGTATTCTTCATTAGAAATTAATATTTTTCTTGGATTTCGACCATCGTATGGTCCCACGATTCTCTTTTTTTCCATTACATCTATCAATCGAGCTGCGCGGGTGTAACCAATTCGAAGCTTCCTCTGCAATATGGATATTGAAGCTTGTTTACTATTGATAATAATAGAAACAGCATCATTGAATAATTCATCTTCTTCCTCTTCTTCTGTTTCCCGCATTAGACCTTTACTCTTTTTATATTCTAACACTTCCTGCTCATATTCAGGAGAGGGGGAATGTTTCATTAAATAGGATACCACATTTCTAATTTCTTTTTCTACTACAAAAGCTCCTTGAGCCCTAATTGGTTTGGAGACACCAACCGGTGAAAATAGCATATCACCATTTCCTAACAATTTTTCGGCCCCATTAACATCTAATATAGTCCTTGAATCAACCTGGGTAGAAACTGCAAAGGCAATCCTGGAAGGGAAATTAACCTTTATCGAACCGGTAATAATATCTACAGAAGGACGTTGAGTAGCTATTATTAAATGAATGCCGGTTGCTCTGGTCATCTGGGCTAACCTACATAATGATTCCTCGGCTTTTACCGGAGAAGATAGCATTAAATCAGCTAATTCATCGATTACTATTATAATGTAGGGTAAGGGTTCAGTATCATTATTCATATTTATAACATATTCATTATAGCCGTCTAAATTCCTGACTCCTGCTTCTGCAAATATTTTAAATCTTTTTTCCATTTCAGATATCGACCAGTTTAATACTTTAATGGCTTGACTTGCATCGGTTACAATGGGTATTAATAAATGTGGAATGCCGTTGTAAATATTTAGTTCTACTCTTTTTGGGTCAATCATAATAAATTTTACTGTTTCCGGGTTAAGTTTATAAAGAATACTCAATATTATATTATTAATACATACACTTTTCCCTGATCCGGTTGCCCCGGCAATTAATAAATGAGGAAGTTCGGTTAGGTCTGAAATTATGGGCTTGCCTCCAATATCTATTCCTAAGGCTATGGGTATTTTATATTTTCCATTTTGAAATTCACTACTTTGTAATATTTCTTTTAAATAAACATTTATTCTTTTACGGTTAGGGACTTCGATTCCTACAGCATTTTTACCGGGTATTGGTGCTTCTATTCTGACTGAGGCTACCGCAAACGATAAAGCGATATCATTGCTTAAATTAGTTATCTTAGATATTTTAACCCCCGGTGCAGGATGTATTTCATATCGGGTAACAGTTGGTCCGTGGATAACCCCAACGACTTTTGCATCGATTCCAAAATTAGTGAAGGTTTTTTCGAGTGTTTTTACATTTTCCTCAATATTTAATTTGATATCTGTCTTATCTTCAGCGTACGAGTCAGATAGTAGTGACAGGGGTGGAACTTGATATATGTCTACCTTGGGTTCCTGATTGGATTCTTTATAATCTCTATCTAACATTTTCTCTTCTTCTAATTTCTTTTCTTTTTTCCTTGTTCTTTTTATCTTAAATATTCTTTTAGGCATTTCATCTTCTTCGTATTCTTTATAATCGGGTTCCTCTTTGTGCCTTGAAATTTTAGATATTTTTGTTCCTATATTTTTTGAAATATTATAAATATTATTGAATATTTTCTTTATTTTATTTCCCAGGTTGCTAAATATATAAAAATAGGATATTTCAGTTATAAATAGGGCGGATAGCAAACTAAGAGATATCAGAACAAGATAAGCACCTTTTATTCCAAAGTAAAGATATAAAGAATTGGCAAAATAATAACCTAATAAACCCCCGCCGGCTCCTTTCATTGCCAATGGATAGGGATTATCAAGTAATAGTAATTTAAGATGGATAAATACAAGAAATATAATAAATAAAAAACTAATACCGAAAAGTTTATGATAAGGATTGGGTGGTTTATAATTAAAAAAAATTAAAATTCCCAAGAATAATAACAAGACGGGGAAGATATAGGCACCGAGACCAATATTGCGAGTTGCTGTTTGAACAATTATTTTTCCGACTATCCCCATTTTATCAGTGAAGATAAAAGCGAAAATATATAACAAGGAAAATGCAATAAGAATTATACTTATGGTTTCATTTTTAGTGTTCTTTTTCTTAATTTTCAATTTATCAAAATCCTCTCGATAAAGACATCCAAATTGTTAAACCAGATACCATCCAAAGATAATATGAAAAAAAGTATATTTTTTGTTTTTTTAATAATCCTATAAATATTTTCATAGCCCCATAGCTTGATATAGCCGCTACAAACCCGGATAATATCATAATATTTAAATTTATATTTAAAGAAGATATCTCACTAATTTTAAAAATTGAAGCACCTAAAATGATCGGTACAGATAGTATAAAGGAATATTTTGCCGCAAATTCTCGATCTAAGTTTCTAGATAATCCGGCGATAACGGTTAAACCGGACCTCGATATCCCCGGAAAAATAGCGAGGGCCTGAGCTATCCCTATAATAATAGCATCTTTGTAAGTAATTTTCGAAATATTTTTATTACCTTTTGAATATTTTTTATTTCCAACCCAAAGTAAGGCTCCCGTAATAATTAACATAAAGGCAGTTATTATAGGCTTAGCAAAAAGTATTTCAAAATAAGAGCTAAAAGTATATCCGATAATTGCTGCCGGCATGGTACTGATTACTAAAAACCAGGCAAGTTTTGATGATGAATTATTTTTAAAAATATTTAATATATTTTCTCCCCGAGATAGTTTATAAATACTGTCAAAAAAAGAAATTACTAATTCTTTAAGATCTTTTCTAAAGAGTACTATTACGGCGATAATTGTTCCAAAATGCAAAAATGCCTCAAATGCCGCACCCGGCAATTTTAGCTGCAAGAAATATTTTGCTATTACTAAATGTCCGGAACTGCTTACCGGAAAAAATTCAGTCAACCCTTGTATTAGCCCTAATAATATTAATGACATATATTCCTCTAACTTTGGGAAAGCTCATCGATTACCATCAAACTAATGTTATTAGCGTGGTCTCCAACTCTTTCTAAATTACTTATTATATCTAAAAAGATAACACCGGATTCCGGATAACAAATGCCTTGGTTTAGCCTATTTATATGATTATTACGAAGTCCTTTTTCTATATTATCAATTTCATCTTCTTTTAAAGCTACCTCTCGAGCTAACTCTATATCTCTATTTTTTAATGCTAAAATCGTTTTATTTAAGGAAAATTGGACTTTAGAAAACATAGATTTTAGTTCATCTAAAGCTTTTTCACTAAAAGGCAGCTTTTCATTTATTTTTTCTTCGGCAAGTTCAGCTAAATTTTCAGCATGATCCCCTACTCTTTCTATATCATTAACTATATTCATTAAATCGGTTAATCTTTTTGATTGTTTAGGACTAAGAGAATTCTGGGCTATTAATACTAAATATTTGGTAATCTCCTTTTCTAAAGTATTTACTACCTCTTCTTTCAAATATACATTTTTTAAAATATTTAGGTCATTTTGAATAAAAGACATGATTACATCATTTAACATACTCTCAACCATTTCACCCATTCTAACCAGTTCTTTGGTTACCTGGCTCAAAGCGAGGGATGGTGTAATTATCATATCTTTATTTAGGTAAATTGGGCCTTTCTTGATGACAATCTCTTCTCCTGGTAAAAGTTTAACTATAAATTTAACAAACAAAGAAAGAAATGGAAGTAATATTGCTGCATTAATTATATTAAATAAAGTATGAGCATTGGCGATTTGCCTTGGGATACTTGATGAGGTCAATGATACCAGGTATGAGAATTTATTTATAAAGAATAGAAATAGAACAACTCCTCCGATATTAAAAAATAGATGAGAAAGAGCGACTCTTTTCCCGGTTATAGAACTACCTATGCTGGCAATTACTGCAGTAAAACAAGTTCCTATATTGCTTCCCAAAATAAGGGGGATTGCTGCTTCTATACCGATTATACCTTGAATAGACATGGCAATTACAATGGCAGTAGTAGCACTACTGCTTTGAATTATGGCGGTAAAGATTGCAGCAACCGCAATGCCCAATAAAGGATTGTGAGAAATATTCATTAATAAATCTAAGAATGGAGTATAATTTCTTAGCGGCCTCACAGCTTGAGACATGGTGTATAAACCCAAAAATAATATACCAAAACCGAGTAAAATTTGCCCAAAATATTTATAACTTTTCCTTTTAGCTAAAAAATTAATGATAAAACCTATGCCAATTGCCGGAAGAGCATATTGCTCTAAACGGAAAGATACAATCTGAGCGGTTACGGTGGTACCTATGTTTGCTCCAGCTATTACGCTTACAGCTTGTTTCAAATTTAATAATCCTGCGTTTACCAATCCAATAGTGATAACACTTGTAGCACTACTACTTTGAATAATGGAAGTTATTAGAGCCCCGGTTGCAACACCCATTAGTGGTTTGTTGGTTAAGAATTCCAGAATTCTCTGTATTTTATCACCAGTAGCTTTTTGTAAGCCATCACTAAGCAGCTGCATTCCGTATAAAAATAATCCCAGACCTCCCACCATACCAAAGATTAGTTCAGTGGTCATTAAATACCTCCGCCAAAATAAAGTATCGCGTATTGCGTATCGAGTATCGCGTAAATATTATAGCGTGTAGCGTATAGTTAGGAAAGAGGGAGTCAGAATTCAGGAGACAAAAGCCATAATAAAATCATATCTCGTGTTGCTTATTATGGATGGATTTTCCTTTTTGTCATTGTGATTGCCACGGCTTTGCTTCGCAATAACACTTCTGTTTTTTTCTGACTTCTGAATTCTGGCTCCTGACTTCTATTTTCTTAAACCAGCTAATCAGGTAACCAATTAACTATATAACCAAATGTATACTCTCTACGCTCTACGCTAAACGCTATCCGCTAGTTCCTATTCCGCTATGTCCGAAGCCGCCTTCTCCCCTTTTGGTTTTATCCAGGGTCTCTACAATTTTAAAATTAGGGAAAAATATTTTTTGGATTACTAATTGGGCTATTCTATCTCCTCTTTGTATCTTAAAATCTTCTTCGCCTAAATTGATTAATATTACCTTTACAATACCTCTATAGTCTGAGTCAATAGTACCCGGGGTATTTAAAACCGTAATACCATGTTTAAGAGATAGACCGCTTCGAGGTCTTATTTGACCTTCATAACCTTCAGGAATCATAATTTTGATCCCGGTAGAAATTAATTTTCTCTTACCCGTTTTTAATACAGTATCTGCAGCTTCTGCGCATAGCAAATCAACTCCGGAGGAGAATTTACTTGCGGAAATAGGCAAAGGTAAATCCTCGCATCCTTCTACTTTTTCTATTTTTATTTCTACTTTATTATTCTCCACTACACCAAATCCACTTCTTTATCTGTTATTTTTTATATTACGATTATAAATTTTAATCTAAGTTTTCATTTTTTTTATCAATATCATTGTTTACAATATTGTTTTCATCGCTATCCATTTTTCTTAGGTCAACTCTACCTTGATCATCAATTCCAATACATTTAACCAGTATATTATCATTGACCCTAACTACATCTTCAACTCTCCTTATTCGTTCATGTGACAATTTAGAGATATGGACCAGGCCTTCTTTGCCGGGGAAAATTTCGACAAAAGCTCCAAAATTGGTTGTCCTGGTCACTCTTCCTTCATATGTTTCGCCAACCTTGGCTTCTCTTACCAAATCTTCAATCATCTTTTTTGCTTGCTTCAGAGTTTTTCCGTCTGTTGCAGCTATAAATATTTCTCCATCATCTTTAATGTCAACAGAAGCACCCGTTACTTCTATGATTTTTTTAATATTTTTACCACTGGGGCCGATTACCATGCCAATTTTAGAGGGGTCAACATTTATAACTAATATTTTTGGCGCATATTTAGATAATTCTTCTTTAGGTTTAGACATTGTTTTATTCATTTTTTCAAGGATAAATAATCTTGCCTCTTTTGACCTCTGTAAAACATCTTGCATTGTATCTTTTGAGATGCCCGCAATTTTCAGGTCCATTTGAATAGCGGTAATACCCTGGTCGGTTCCGGTGGCTTTAAAGTCCATATCACCATAATGGTCTTCTAAGCCTAAAATATCGGTTAATATTTCTATATTTTCACCTTCTTTTACTAATCCCATGGCAACTCCGGCTACCGGATTTTTAATAGCAACTCCCGCGTCAAACAAGGATAGACTTCCTCCGCAAACAGAAGCCATAGAAGAAGAGCCATTTGACTCTAAAATTTCAGAAACTATGCGAATAGTATAAGGGAATTTTTCTTCCGGGGGAATTACCGCTTTTAGGGCCATTTCTGCTAATGAACCATGACCAATTTCTCTTCTTGATTGGCCTCTTCTTGGTCTTACCTCGCCAACGCTAAAAGGCGGAAAATTATAATGCAGATAAAAACTTTCTGAAGATTCGTCTTCCAAAGTATCTATGAATTGCCTATCTTTTACGGTTCCGAGGGTAGTGATAACCAGGGCTTGTGTTTCACCTCTGGTAAATAAAGCACTTCCATGAACTCGAGGAAGCACCCCGGTTTCGCAGCTAATAGGCCGTATTTCGTCTAATTTTCTTCCGTCTACTCTTATTTTTTCCTGAATTATTAAATCACGAACAGTCTCTTTGTAAACTTCATCATAGGCATTTTTCAAGAGAGATAAATTGTCTCCCTCAGCGGATAGTTTTTCAATAATCTGATTAGATATATTTTTTAATGCATTTTCTCTTTCCTTCTTTTCACTTATACATATTGATTTTTTAATTTCTTTTCCGTAAAGATTTTTAATTTCTGTACGATAATTATCTTCCAATTTTGCTGTTTCTGAATATTGTTTTTCTTCTTTTATATTAGATTTTCCCAAAATATCGGCTAATTTTTCCTGGCCTTCTACAATGGTTTTAATTGCTTCCTGAGCAATATCAATTGCCTTTAGTACAGTTTCTTCGGGTACCTCTTTTGCCCCACCTTCCATCATTATAATTGAATCTTTTGTACCAGCTATGATTAAGTCTAATTCTGAGTTTTCTAATTCCTCGGGGCCGGGATTAACTATGAATTCTTTTTCTACCAGTCCAATCCTGACGGCTCCTATGGGGCCTAGAAAAGGAATGTCCGATATCCATAAAGCCGCAGAAGCTCCTATTACAGCAAGTACATCCGGTAAATTTTTTTGATCATACGACAAAACGGTAGCAATAACCTGGACATCATTTCTATATTCTTTGGGGAACAAAGGCCTTAATGGGCGGTCAATAAGTCGTGAGTTTAAGATGGCATTCTTGCTTGGTCTACCCTCTCTTTTGAAAAACCCACCTGGTATTTTACCTGCAGCATAAAATTTTTCCTCATAATCTACCATTAAAGGGAAAAAGTCTATCCCTTCGCGTGGTTCTTTGGAACTGTTTGCTGTTACCAGCACGATAGTTCCCTCACAACTAACTACAATCGAACCGGCTGACTGTTTAGCAATTTTACCGGTTTCTATATTTATTACTTTGCCATTCAAATTAATTTTAATTTCTTTAGTTCCTAACATTAAATATTTATCTTCCTCCTTTTTTTATAGTAATTTTTTTTCCGTAAGCCTTAATTAGTCGTTAGTGAATAGTATTTAGTATTTAGTAAATAAATGAAAAAAAAGCTTTATACTAAACTGAAAATGTGAATTTGTGTCTTGTATTTAAAACTAACGACTAACGACTATTCTCTAACAACTAGTACACTAATGACTAATTATTTTCTTAAATTTAGTGACTCAATAATATTTCGATATTTAGCAATGTCATTATCTTTAAGATACTTTAATAATTTTCTTCTTTTGCCCACCATCTTCAATAGACCTTGCTTTGAATGAAAATCCTTTTTATTGATATTTAGATGTCCGGTAAGATCGTTTATTCTTTCAGTTAACAAAGCAATTTGAACTTCTGATGAACCAGTATCACTAGTATGGTGCTGATATTTTGTTATTACTTTTTCCTTATCATCTTTAGCAAAAACCATATTATTCTCTCCTTTTATTTTTTTATAATTTATTATAATACCTTAAATATTTTATCATAAACAACTAAGACCTTCAACCTAAGAACAGTATTGATTATATAGTATCGAGTATCGAGTATATAATTAAGATAAAGAATACTTTATATTAATTTGGATTGTAATTTATTTATTAATTTTACTGTCATTCGACAAATATATTTTATTTTTTCAGTCATTTTTTTCTTTCTTTTTTATCTTTACTATATACTCTATACTATATACTCGATACTAATTTCTTTTTTTAATCATTTTATTGGCGATTAAAATGTCATCTTCTATCTGTTTCTTTAATAAACTTGGATGGTCAAAGTATTTTTCTTCTCTTATTTTTTGCAATATATTAACGACTATTTTTTTATTATATATTTTTCTATTGAAGTTTATAATGTGAACTTCAATAGTGCGTTCTGTTTCTCTAAAAGTTGGGTTAACTCCTATATTCATTAAGCCGTAATATTTTCTATTATCAATTTTAATTTCTACCAAATATACTCCGTTAACGGGAATAAGCTTATTTGGTGATGTCTCGATATTAGCTGTAGCAAAGTTTAATAATTTTCTTCCTCTGCCTCTTCCGGAAATTATTCTTCCTGAAATCGTGATATCATGTCCTAATAATTTATTTGCTTTTTCGATTTCTCCTGACCCAATATAATCTTTTATTCGGGTACTGCTAATTATGGTATTATTTACAACCACTGGTTTTAATATATTGGTTATAAATTTATAAGATTTACCATATTCTCTTAAAATATCTGTATTCCCTTTTCCCTGAAAACCAAATTTATAATTAAAGCCTACAAAAAGTTCTTTTACCTGCAAACTATCGACTAATATTTTACTTATAAAATCTTCAGGTGACAGTTTACTCATCATCTTATTAAATTTAATAATAAGAAAAACATCAACATTTAAGTCTTTAATTAAGTTTCTTCGTTCCTCCAAAGTGGTTAACAAAAAAACATTGCCTTCCGGGTTAATTATTTTGTCGGGATGAGGGTCAAAAGTGACAACAATGCTTATTCCATCATTCTTTTTAGCCTTATCAACGGTTTTTTTAATCAATTTTTGATGTCCTAAGTGTACGCCATCAAAGACACCTAAAGAAATATATCGTTTTTTTGTTCGGCAATATGATATTTTTTGAATATCTTATAACTTCCATAATTAATTATCTACATCGAATTAGCAAAATTAATAATTTTTAAAAACCTTAACCGGCTTAAAGAAAATATTTTCCCCATCCTCTTTAATCGAAGTGCCGATAGACAGTAAATTACCTTTTGCATCAAACATTTTAATAAACTTGTCTTTTCCTGTCTTTAGTTCTTCCGGAATTTCAACAATCTGCCCGCTTGATATAACCCCACCGTTTAAAACGGTTTTAGTTGCTTCATTTTTTACAGTTATTTTCTTTAATCCTTCAAGAGCAGAATCAATGCTAATAAGATATCTCTTCCCTAAAGTTTTATCCTCTCTAAATTCCTCTAAATTTATCGAATCTTCAATGCTAAAATTACCAACCTTTTTTCTTATTAAGCTTGATAAGTGCGCTCCACAATCTAATTCATTACCTATATCGTTACACAATGTTCTAACGTATGTGCCTTTTGAACAAACAACTTCGAATTTAACTATTGGATTTACCCTTTGGTCATAATTTATTAAATTAAACTGATATATTTTTACTTCCTTGGGACTTCTTTTTACTTCTATCCCTTTCCTGGCAAGACGATACAATCTTTTTCCCTTGTAATGGGCTGCTGAAAACATCGGAGGTATCTGACTAATCCTACCTTCATATTTTTGGAATATATCCCTAATCCTTTTTTCATCAATATCAGTACCGACTTCCTTTTTCCCAATAATCTTGCCTTCTGCATCCTGGGAATCAGTGGTAATTCCTAAAGTCATTTCACCCTGATAGTGTTTTTTCATACCTACTAAAAATTCAGCTATTTTTGTAGCTTGTCCTAAACATATCAATAGGACACCGGAAGCAGAGGGATCTAATGTTCCCGTATGTCCCACCTTGGGAATATTTAAGATATTTCTAACCTCTTTTACGGCTTGATGTGAACTAATTCCTTTTGGTTTAAATATGTTTAAAATACCATTCATTTTATATTATAATCATCTTTTCTATTATTAAAATATTTTTTTTATTTTAGTTACTGGATATTATTTTCTTTACCATATACTCGATACTATCTTATTCTGGCTCCTGGCTACTGACTCCTGAATTCTATTATCTCAACCAACTAACTAACTTTTACGCCTAAGATACCTGATATCATTTATTAACTCGGAAAGAATTTTTTCTTTAATTTTGTACATCTTTCCCGAACATAAACAACCGGCAGCATTTGGATGGCCGCCACCATTAAATTTTCCGGCAAATTTATTTACGTCAAAATTACCTTTAGAGCGAAAACTAATCTTTATTTTATTATCTTTAGTCTCTCTGAATAAGATTGATACTTCGGTATTATCTAAAGTTGTGGCGACATCAATTATTCCTTCTATCTCCTCATCATTTGCTTTAGTATTATTTAACATCTTTCGGGTAATAGTTAGCCATGAAACATAATTAGAGTCTGCCACTTCTAAAGTTGAAAGGGCTTCACCTAATAATTTTAATCCGGGATAGGTATTTCTATTATAAATATTAGCGGCAATTAAATGCGGCTTTATTCCAAAAGAAGTTAAATCAGAAGCTATTTTAAATGTCTTTGAACTTACGTTTGAATATCTAAACGAACCGGTATCAGTTAATATGGAGGTAAATAAGCAGGTAGAGATATCTTCATCTAATAAATCTACATTTATAAACTTAATCAGTTTATAAATAATTTCTCCAACCGAAGAAACAGAACTATCCACATAATTTAAATCTCCAAAGTTTTCGTTGCTCGTATGGTGGTCGATGTTTATTATGGTCTTTATGTTTTTAAATATTTCATACGTCTTTCCCATTCTTTTGACATTACTACAATCAAGAGCTATCCCCACATCTATGCTTTTTGTGTCAATATAATCACCCTCTAAATATTGTACTTTATTAACGCCGGGTAAAAAATCATATATTTTTGGTAATTTACCCTGATTTAATATAATGGGTTTCTTCTTTAGTTTTTTTAATATGGAATAAAGGGCAAGTTCAGAACCAATTCCATCTCCATCCAAATTTATATGGGAAGTGATTAGAAAATTATTATTTTTCTGCAGTATTTTGCTAATTTCATTAAAACTATTCATTATTTTTATCTTTCTTTAAATCTAACTGTTGGTCATTAATTTCAGTAATTATTTTTAATAATTTGTATTGCTGTTCTAAGTCCTTATCGATTATGAATTTTATATCCGGTACATATCTTATTTTTAAATCTTTCCCCAATTCGCCTCTTATAAATTTTGTTGCATTTTTAAGTCCTTCTAAAGCTTTTTTTTGTTGTTTCCTATCATTAAAAATAGTCACAAAAATATCAGCATATTTCAGATCAGACGAAACTTTTACTCTAGTTATGGTGACAAATTTTATCCTTGGATCATTTATTTTTCGATATATTATATTGTTAATTTCTCTTATAAGAGATTTCTCTAACTGTTCTTTTCTCTTGGGCAATGGCATATTCTAATTCCCCAATCTACCAATTCACCAATTCACCAATTAAACTAGTTCAACGTTTAACCAGTTTTCCAGGTAATCGGTTATCAGCTTATAAATATTTCTGTTATTGCGCGCTCTAATTTATCAGAGCTTGGCAATTATATTTCCGTTTTTTTTATTTTGTCTTCTATTTTCTTAACCGGGTAACCGGTAAACTGGCTAACCGGGTAATAATCTTTACTATATCTTATATACTATCTTATTCTGACTCCTGGCTTCTGGCTCCTATTCTCTTTATTCCCTAACCAGCTAACCAGGTAATTAACTAACTATGTAAACAAATGTATACGTTCTACGCTATTTTTATTCATTAACGACTAAATAATTTTTTTATCTTTAATTTCTCTAAAAGTATAAAATTCAAGTATGTCTTTTATTTTTATATCATTAAATTTTTCTACACCGATTCCGCATTCAAAACCAGTATTAAGTTCTTTTACATCTTCTTTAAATCTTTTTAGCGAAGATACCTTACCTTCATAAATTAATTTACCGTCTCTTATTACTCGTATATTATCATTATTTGATAGCTTTCCGCTTAATACATAACTTCCTGCAATGGTGCCAATCTTAGGTATTTTAAATATTTCTCTGACTTCTGCTTGTCCACAGATATATTCTTCGATTTTTGGTTTCAAGTAACCTTTTAAAGCGGACTTAATTTCATCTATTAGATTATATATAATTTTATGTAATCTGATGTCTACCTTCTCGGACTTAGCTATTTTTTGGACATTTGCATCAGGACGAATATTAAAACCAATTATTATTGCCTTGGAAGCAGAGGCCAGCATAACATCCGTTTCGTTAACATTTCCAACACCTGCGTGTATTATGTCAATTTTTACTTCTTCATTTTCAATTTTTATCTTTTTTATAGCCTCTTGCAAAGCATCTAAGGAACCTTGTGTATCCGTCTTTAAAATTATATTTAACTTATCTATCTTTCCTTCTTTTATCTCTAAGAATAAATTGTCCAAAGAGAGTTCTAATTTTTCTACTATTTTACTTCTTCCCTCTTCCTCCCTTTCGTTAATTATAATTTTAGCGAGCTTATCATCGGGTACTATTTGGAAGTTATCACCTGCCAGAGGCATTTTACAAAAACCTATAATCCCAACCGGAGCTGAAGGTCCTGCTTTTTTAATGCTTTTTCCCTTGTCGTCAACAAGGCTTCTGATTTTACCATAGGATGTCCCTGCAATGAAATAATCACCAATCTTCAGTGACCCATCTTGAATTAATACTGAAGCAATAATTCCTCTTTTCTTGTCTAATTTCGTTTCTATTATTAAGCCTTTTGCCGGAATATCTGGATTTGCCTTTAAATCTAGCAGCTCTGCCTGCAATGAAATAGCTTCCAATAATTTTTCAATACCTTTGTTTTGAAGGGCAGAAACTTCCACCATTAGAGTTTCTCCTCCCCATTCTTCGGAAATTAACTCATATTTGGTCAGTCCTTTTTTTACTTTTTCGACATTAGCATTAGCTTTATCAATTTTATTTATTGCTACGATAATAGGAACATTTGCTGCCTTTGCATGATTAATCGCTTCAATGGTTTGAGGCATTACTCCATCATCTGCTGCCACAACTAAAACTGCAACGTCTGTAGCTTTTACTCCTCGAGCCCTCATTGTGGTGAAAGCTTCATGTCCCGGAGTATCAATGAATACAATATTTTTCTTATCTATATTAATTTGGTACGCTCCGATTCGCTGCGTAATTCCCCCCACTTCTCCTTTGGTGACATCTGTCTTTCGAATGGCATCAAGAAGAGTAGTTTTACCATGATCAACATGTCCTATTACAGTAACGACAGGTGGTTTTGCAATTAATTTTACAATATTATCTTTTTTTTGGAGACTGCCTTTACTCTTTAATTTATCAGATAATTCTATCTTATACCCATATTCCTTAGCAATATTTTCTAAAATATTCACAGGAATTTCCTTGTCAATCGAAGTGATTGTTCCAAATTGTATAATTTTTTGTATCAACTCTGATAAAGATATTTTTAGCTGTGAAGAAAGTTCCTTTAAATTCGGAAGTTTTTTAATTTTTACAATTTTTAGTTGTTTTTCCTTTTCTTTTGCCTTTCCCGCTTTTTCAGCATCAATAATTTCTTTAATTAATTCCATAGTATCTTCATCTAAAGCACTCATATGATTTTTAACTTTAATTCCTTCTTTGTTTAAAAATCCTATCAGTTCTTTAGCTGGCATTTTTAAGTCTTCAGCTAATTCATACACTCTAATCTTCATTGTATATCGCCTCCACAATAAATTATATTACTATTATTATAACATTATTATTATTATTATATTAACCAATTCTCCAATTCACCAATTAACCGATTTATTGATTTATTGATTAATCAGCTAACTAACTAAGCAATTTAATTTATATACTAACCTATATTTTTTAAAAAAGCCTTTCTTAATTCATCAAGCGTTTTCAGTGGAATATCTTGCTTTAAGGATTTTTTTAAACTATTTTCCCGAAAGGCAATATCCAAACATTTAACATTGCCGCAAATATAGGCTCCTCTTCCTGATTTTTTACCTGTCCTGTCAATTTCTATTTTTTCATCAGGTGTTCTTATTATTCTAATCATCTCTTTTTTGGGTTTTTTACATTTACAACCGATACAAGTTCTTACAGGTATCTTTAGATTTTTTATCATTTTTTATTCTTTCTTCTATTTTTTTAACCAAATAATAAATTGTCGAGTAGATGAGCTTCTCTAAACTTTAGGAACAAGTTTGTATTCCCTGTTTGCTTCCCGTTTCCTAAATGGAAGTGTCACAATATCTGTTCCCTGGCAAATTGAAAGCTCACCCCTCACAGAACCGTGCTTGCACTATTAATGCACACGGCTCTTCATATTATCTTAACATAAATAACTAAAGTTAGGAGACAAATCATAAATATGAACAGTGATTTTAGGAATAGGTAGAGGGTAGCGTTTTAAGAATAAGCTAAACTTATTCCAGTCAAAGCTCCTCTTCTGACTCCTCCTATTCATCCACTTAAACAGTAGTTTAACCACTTCTGTCCTGAAACCTACTAAGGCTTTAGTATTATCCGTTATTCCGTAATAGCGGTAATACCCGAGTAATTTAATAGTAAGCTTCTGCATTATGATTTTAGTTTTCGTATTCCTATTAACTTTCAACCATTCTTTACAGCGTTTAAGGCTTGCCGTGAACTTCTTTCTTGAGGTCTTCCTCTTTACCCGAAACTTGCCCTTCTTGCTTTTGCCAGCATAATGTGTAAAACCTAAGAAATCGAAAGTTAATGGCTTTGCTCTATCCCGGCTGTCTTTACCAAAAGGAATTATCTTGCTTTTATCTTCAGCCAATTCCAGATTAAACTCTTTTAGTCTTTCTGTTAAGTCCTGATAGAATCTATGGGCTTCTTCCGGATATTGAAAACAACAGATGAAATCATCGGCATAACGTATTAGATACGCTGAACCTTTACATCCTTCTCTTATTCTTTCTTTAAACCATAAATCCAGTACGTAATGTAAGTAGATATTAGCCAATAGAGGAGATATTATTCCTCCTTGAGGAGTTCCTTCTGAGGTAGGAAGAAGACTGCCTTCTTCCGTCACCCCTGCCTTTAAGAATTTTACTACCAGTCGGTTTATCTTGGGGTCGGCTATTCTAATCGATAGAAACTCCATTAACCTCCTATGGTCTAAGTGTTCGAAAAATCCCTTTATATCCACATCTAGTACAGTTGTTACCCCTTTCTTCTCTATGATGTAATTTAGTGCTTTTAAGGCTTTATGACACCCCAGATGAGGTCTGAACCCGTAAGAACAATTTAAGAAATCCTGTTCGTAGACGGCTTCCAGTATCTCCTTTAGGGTAAACTGTACCAGTTTGTCCTCGTAGGCCGGTATGCCTAGTGGCCTGGTCTTATTAGTACCTGTTTTGAAGATGTATCTTCTTAAGACTGGCTGAGGCCTGTAAGCGTTTCTTTTCATTCTGGTTACCAGGTCTTTGACATTCTCTTTTAGGTTCTCTTCGTATTTGTCTTTAGTTACCTTGTCTATACCGGGTACTTTGTTAGCCTTCATTTTCCTGTGAGCCTGGATGAGCGATTCTTCATTAATCAAGTGTACCAAAGATGTAAATTTTTCTTCCGGTCTTTCTTTAGCTATTTCTGCTATCCTTTCCAGTTTTGTTTGCATTCGTACTCCTCTCTGAGTGGGTAAATGTTTCCCTGTAAAAGGGCGATAATATGTTACAGCCTTCCCTCTGTAGGAGTTACCCTACTTCAACGGTACTATACTGTAATCCGACTCCCTACCTGCCATCTGGCTTCCTTGCTTTATTATCACTTGTTCTGCCATACTCACAGTATCCTCTGCAAGAACAGATAGGGTCTCCCCAGTTGCCGTATCATACCTGTGTGTAACATGCCAAGGTCATAGACCCCGGGGAAGCATTAATAATCTTACCAGAGCGATTATTAAACTATAGCTTTCTGTGTCAGTCACCACATCAGCCTTCCCAATTTTCTGGTTCTTACGGGGCTCAATCCCTTCAACGTGCGCTTTCGGCCTGCTACCTTGTTTGCCTACGCTTAAAGATAGTAGTTACCTACTATCCTCCAAAGCTAACTACTGGCGGTTGGTTAGACCTTACCAGACGGGATTCCCACCCGTTATATGATACGACCTTGCTAGGCCGCACGACCAATTTGCCAATTGACCGATTTACCAATTTACAAATTAATATAGTCGTTAGTGTATGTAAATTCATGTTTTCAGTTTTTAGATAAAGAGATAAAAAAATCGGATTCAGTATTCTATCTTCTGTCTTCTTCTTTCCTACCTCTACGCTTTACGCTATCCGCTATACTATATACGCAATACGCCCATACTTCTTTTTTTAAACTTGAAATCCGTAACTTACAACCCATATCTTTAATTGGGCAATTGGTAAATAGGTTAATTGGTTAATTTAATAACTATATACTCGATACTATCTTATTCTGGCTCCAGGCTACTGACTCCTGAATTCTATTTTCTTAGCCAGCCAAGCAATATAAATATCTTTTTAAGATTAATATTATTCTTTCTCTAAATCATTTTTTAAATCCGGACTCTTTTCTTCTTTATACTCCAATTCACTTTTTATATCTACTTTCCATCCGCTTAATTTTGCAGCAAGCCTTGCATTTTGTCCTGTTTTTCCAATTGCTAAAGAAAGCTGCTGGTCTGGTACAATTACCGTAGCGGTCTTTTCGTTTTCAAAAAGATTTACCAGTAAAACTTTCGCCGGACTTAAAGAATTGGCAACTAATGTTTTTTCATCAGCACTCCATTTTATAACATCAATTTTTTCATCTTTTAATTCCTGCATAATTAATTTTATCCGTGCTCCCCTATCGCCTATGCATGCCCCTATCGGGTCCACCCTTTCATCCTTAGAATAAACTGCAACCTTTGATCGCTTACCTGCTTCGCGAGCAATATTCTTAATTTCAACAAGTCCTTCATGAATCTCAGGGATTTCCAATTCAAATAAACGTTTTAATAATTCAGGATGGGTTCTGGAGGCAAGTATCTTGG
This sequence comes from Atribacteria bacterium SCGC AAA255-N14, assembly GCA_000405345.1. The sequence goes on along the minus strand of ASPC01000005.1, from coordinate 19,549 downwards.
GACCTTTAGATGTTTTTATTACCTCAAGGATATAAATTTTAATTCTTTTCCCCTTGAAGTATTCTTCATTTCTAATTTGTTCGTTAGGTAAAAGTATGGCTTCCGTTCTTCCTAAATCTATAATGACATTTCCATGTTCTATCCTTAGCACAACTCCAGTAACAATATCTCTCTCTTTATCAATATATTTTTTATAAATTACATTTCTTTCAGCTTCTCTAATTTTTTGGACTATTACTTGTTTTGCTGTTTGAGCAGCTATTCGTCCAAATTCTTTAGGCATAGTTTCTATTAAAGTAGTATCCCCAATATTATATTTTTCCTTATCTTTTATTGACAAGTCATCTATACTAATTTCTTTTAAAGGGTCTGAGACTTTGTTTACAATTGTTTTATCGGTAAGCACTTTAATCGCTCCGTTGTCTTTAGAAATATCTATTTTTATATTTTCTAGATTGCTTGCATAGTTTTTTTTATATGCCGAAAGTATTGCTGATTCAATCGCCTCTATTAATATATCCTTAGATATTCCCTTTTCTTTTTCTATTTCATCTAATATTTTTGTTAAATCTATATTCATAGGTAATATACTTTATCCTCCTTCCTATTAAAATGTTTCAAGTGAAATAAGTGTCTAATATATAACAAAAGAGTGGTCTTGAATACCACTCTTTTGGGGAGAACGAACTTTTTACTTAAGCACAAATAATTATAACATAAAACTATTATTTTGGCAATATAAAAAAGTATAAAAAAAGTATCGAGTATCGAGTATATAGCTATTAAATTAACCAATTTACCTATTTATCAATTGCCCAATTAAAGATATAAGTTGTAAGTTACGGGTTTCAAGTTTAAAAAAAGTAGGGGCGTATTGCATACGCCCTGATAACGTAGAGCGGGTAGAACTCGTTACCTGGTTAGTTGGTTTAAGAAAGAGAATAGAAGCCAGGAACCAGAATGAAAAAACAGAAAGTCATTTAAAAGATTAATAGAAAAATAAAAGTAATTAAATCTGTCATTGCGAGGCGAAGCCGTGGCAATCCCTTTTAACAGGAAGCAATATTATGTTTACATGAAGTGAGCGATTTAGTATTATTGTATTTTTTTTCTTGACTGTATACTCAATACTATATACTGTTTTTCTATACGCTGTACGCTCTACGCTAGATTTATTCACTAACGACTAATTAGTTTGCAGTGAGGAAACGATATAATTAGAAGAGATTTGGTTTAATTTGACTTGAACGATTTCACTTTTTTTACCGATAAAATCAGGAATTATTATTTTAATATAATTAGAGGTGATACCGCGAGAATAAATTTTTCCTTCTTTGTCTTTTATCTCGTCCTCGACCAAGATTTCAGCAATCGAATTGAGGAATTTTTTTTGAAAATCATAAAATAGTTCTTTAGACAGGTCCTGTAATTTTTTGCTTCTCTCTTTTTTTGTTCTATTATCGATTTTATTGGGCAGTAAAGTTGCTACACATTCTTTACGATTAGAATATTTAAAAACGTGTATTTTTGCAAAGTATATTTCTCTAGCAAAATTGAAAGTTTTGCTGAAACTGTTATCGTCTTCATTGGGAAAACCAACCATAATATCAGTAGTTATGGCTATATCAGGTAAGGTTTTTTTTATCGAAGAGATCTTTTGGTAAAAAACCGAGGTATCGTAAGGACGATTCATAAGATTAAGAATATTATCGTCACCACTTTGTAAAGGAATATGAAGGTGATGACAAAACTTGGAACAGTTTTTAAAAACATCTAATAATTCAGCATCAATATCTATTAATTCTATTGAACTTAAACGAATTCTTTTTATTCTCTTAATATTGCTAATCAGAGAAATTAATTTTGCTAAATTTATTTTTCCTTTATCTATATCTCTGCCGTATGTGCCCAAATTAATTCCTGTAAGAACTACTTCTTTAACCCCATTACTACTTAAATTATAAACTTCTTCTAATACATCTTCTACGGATCTACTCCGGGCAGGACCTCTAACATATGGAACTTTACAATAAGTACAGAATCTATTACAGCCATCTTGTATTTTTAGCCAGGTGCGGGTATGCAAATTGCTTGATTTATTTTTAAGAGTATTGTCATATTTTTTTAGATATTTTGCAGGTCGTACTCTAATAACCGTATTATGGAAATCTATTTTTTCTAATTGTTGTAAAATATCACCTTTTTCACCATTCCCAGCTATCAAACTGATCCCTTCTATCTTTTGTAGATCTTCATAATCAGTTTGTGCATAACAGCCGGTTACAATTATTTTTGATTTTTTATTTTGACGTATAGCTCTTCGTATCATCTGTTTCGATTTTCTATCTGCTTCCTGTGTTACAGTACATGTATTTATTATGTATATGTCGGCATTTTGTTGAAAATCTACTATTTGAAATCCTTTATCTTTTAAAATGCTGATAATGCTTTCTGTTTCGTATTGGTTTACTTTGCATCCAAGTGTTTTTAGAGCAACTTTAATAATAAATACTCCTTTTATTCGTATTTCGTATATCGTATATCGTGAAGAAAAGAGAATGTAATAAGCATTAGTTAGTATATCGTATATTGTATTGCGTATTCAGCGAAAAACGAAAAGCGCAAAACGCAAAATGATAGCTTAAAACTTAAAATTTTAGGAAAGTTTTTAATTATTACTTTAAATCTGATAATAGAGAGTATATGTTAGATTAATTTACTGAAAGATGCTAAGAAAGTAAATAACAACTAGAAGAATGCTTTTATATGAAACAAAAGAATTAGCAAGTATATTACGTTCAAGAATATTAACTATCAAGGGGAAAATGAGTTTTTTATTTTGAATTATGGTTTTTAGTTTTTCGTTTTAAGCTTTTAGCTTGATAAATGATTTATCCTATGCGCTATACTATATACGACATACGAAATACGATATACGAAATACTAATTATCGTTTTGTCCGAAAGCATTTTTAATTTTTTCAAAAATGCCTTTTTCTCCTAATTTCTCTATATCTTCACCGCTTAATTTTGCATATTCTAATAATAAATTTCTTTGTTCGTCATTTATTCTTTTAGGAATATCTACTTTAATTTTAATATATTGATTTCCTCGCTGCTGAGTTCCAATTTTAAATATTCCTTTTCCTCTAAGCCTAAAGACACTATTTGGCTGAGTGCCAGCAGGAATTTTTAGTTTTGCCTTTTCTTCTAAGGTAGGGACGGTAGTTGTTCCACCCAATGCTGCCTTTACAAAACTAATTGAATGCGTACAACTGATATCAACATCTGTGCGCTTAAATATTTTATGTGGTTTCACATATAAAACAATATAAAGATCTCCGGAAGGTCCTCCTCGTTCACCAGGTTCACCCATTCCAGTTATTCGTAATTGATGACCGCTATCGACACCAGCAGGTATTTTTACTTTTACTATTCGATTTTTCTTTACTTTCCCAGTACCCCTACAATTAGTACATATATCCTTTATTATTTTTCCTTCACCTGCACACCGAGGGCAGGTTTTTACATTAACAAATTGACCAAACATTGTATTTTGTTTACTTCTAATCTCGCCTGTACCGTGGCAATCAGGACAGGTGGTTGATGATGTCCCGGGTTTAGCTCTGCTTCCTTTACATATTGGACAAGTTTCCCAACCAGGAACTTCAATTTTAGTTTCTTTACCAAAGGCAGCATCTTCGAAACTTATTTCTAAATTATATCTTAAATTAGCTCCCCTTTGGGAATGTGTTCCTCTTTCACTTCTTCGAGTTTTCGTCCCAAAAAAAGATTCAAAAATATCACCGAAATCACCGAAATTACTGAAATCAGAAGAACCTCTGCCTTGAAAATCAAATCCTCCCATACCTTCGGCTGAACCATATTGATCGTATCTTGCTCTCTTTTCCGGGTTACCAAGCACTTGGTTGGCTTCGTTGATTTCTTTAAATTTCTTTTCGGCATTACCATCAGATGAATTTCTATCAGGATGATACTTAAGGGCAAGCTTTCTATAAGCCTTTTTTATTTCCTCAGGAGTGGCTTCTTTTTTGACTCCCAAGATTTCATAGTAGTCTCTTTTTGGCAATTAATGTTTCCCTCTTTAATTATTCGTTCGCTAGTTACTTGGTTAGCTGGTTAATTAGTCAATTTACTTAATCACTTATCCGGTTAGCCAGTTTAAAATAAACTATCTAACTAAGTAATCAGTAAAATAATCAGTAACAATTTTATTGGAGTATAGTATTTTAATAGTTCCTTTATTTCCTGTAGGGGGCGGATTCATCCGCCCCGAAACAGACGGGCTCGATGAATCGAGCCCCTACCTCGTGCGTTATTAAGGGCAACCGTAGAGAGCATGGCAATCTAGTTGAGATTGCTTCGATATCAGGGCGTATGCAATACGCCCCTAATTACTTTTCTTTTGTTTTCTTAACTATATACGCGATACTCGATACTAAATTTCTGTACGCTCTACGCTAATCTTTCTTGTCTTCGTCCTTCTCGACTTCATAATCAGCGTCAACTACTTTTTCTTCGTCTTTATTTTCTTCGGATTCAGATTGTTTACTCTCTTCACCTTCTTTAGCTGTCTCCTGTTGTTGTGTTTCCGCTGTTGCTTTTTTATAAATTTCTTCAGCCATTTTATGTGAGGAAGCAGTCAATTTTTCGATACCGGCTTTAATATTTTCTGCATTATCCTCTTCTAAAGCCTTCTTAAGATCTTTTATGTTTTCATTTATTCCAGTTTTTTCTTCTTCGCTAATCTTATCTCCGGATTCCTTTAGGGTTTTTTCCACAGAATAAATCAAAGTATCAGCCTGATTTTTAAGTTCTATCTTTTCCTTTAATTTCTTGTCTTCTTCAGCGAATTGCTCTGCTTCTTTTACTTTTTTATCTATCTCTTCATCAGTTAACCCACTTGACGCAGTAATGGTTATTTTTTGTTCTTTTTGAGTTCCTAAATCTTTTGCTTTAACATTTATAATACCGTTTCTATCGATATCAAAAGTTACTTCGATTTGAGGAATCCCCCTCGGTGCCAGTGGTATGCCAATCAATTGAAATCTTCCTAAACTGGTATCATCTTTAGCCATAGACCTTTCACCCTGTAATATATTTATATCAACAGCTGATTGATTATCAGCAGCAGTTGAAAATATCTGACTCTTGGAAGTAGGAATGGTACTATTTCTTTCAATTAAGCGAGTAGCAACTCCCCCTAAAGTTTCTATACCTAAAGATAGGGGGGTAACATCCAGTAATAAAATGTCTTTCTTTACTTCGCCTCCTAAAATACCAGCCTGAATTGCGGCTCCCATTGCCACCACTTCATCTGGATTAACTCCTTTATTTGCCTCTTTACCAAATATTTTATTAACAGTTTCCTGTACTTTGGGCATCCTGGTTTGCCCGCCAACTAAAATAACTTCATCTATTTCTTCTGCTTTTAATTTAGCATCTTCAAGCGCTTTATGACAGGGTTCTATAGTACTCTCAATAAGATCAGCTGTGAGCTGTTCTAATTTTGCTCTGGTTAGAGTAACGCTTAAATGTTTTGGCCCGCTGGCATCAGCGGTAATGAAAGGTAAGTTAACCTCAGTTTCTAATGATGAGGATAATTCACATTTCGCTTTTTCTGCTGCTTCCTTTAATCTTTGCAAGGCCATTTGATCATTTTTTAAATCTATTCCGTTTTCTTTTTTGAAACCAGCTACTAACCAATTTATTATTCTTTGGTCAAAATCATCACCGCCCAGGAAGGTATTCCCATTAGTAGATTTAACTTCATAGACTCCCTCTTCGCCAATATCTAAGATAGAAATATCAAAAGTTCCGCCTCCGAGATCAAAAACTGCAACTTTTTCACTTTTTATTTTATCAAATCCATAAGCAAAAGCTGCTGCTGTTGGCTCGTTTATAATCCTTAATACATTTAAGCCGGCAATTTTGCCTGCGCTTTTAGTTGCTTCTCTTTGGTTGTCATTAAAATATGCCGGTACGGTAATTACTGCGTCATCTATTTTTTCTCCAATGTGATCTTCGGCAGATTTTTTAAGTTTTTGTAGTATCATAGCTGAAATTTCTTGTGGACTATAAGCTTTACCTTTGGCTTCTATTTTAACATCAGTATGCCCTCCGGAAACTAATTTAAAAGGTAAGTATTTTTTTGCTTTCTGCACTTCCTCATCATTATATCTTCTGCCAATAAGCCTTTTAACCGAAAATATGGTATTTTCAGGATTGGTAACTGCTTGTCTTTTAGCTAATAAACCCACTAACCTTTCTCCCTTTTTAGTAAATGCAACTATAGAAGGAGTGGTTCTACCACCTTCTGCATTTTCTATGATAACAGGTTTTCCGCCTTCTATAACTGCGACGACAGAATTAGTTGTTCCTAAATCAATTCCAATTATTTTTCCCATGATATTATTTCTCCTTTTCTAAATTTTTTTTAATTTAATTTATTTTTTATTAGTATTCTTTATTTTATCGGAAGAAACCGCGACTTTTACAATGGCAGGTCTTAATATTTTAGATTTTATGTAATAACCTTTTTGGAATTCTTCTACTACTGTATCCTCTTGATATTTATCTGTTTCCATTTTCATTACTGCTTCATGTTCGTAGGGATCAAATCTGTGACCAATTGATTGCATGGGTTTGACCCCTTCTTTATTTAAAATATTATGAAATTCCTTCAAGGTATTATTAACACCTTCCTTTATAGCCTTTGCGTTTTTATTATTTTTGGAAGAATCTAAAGCTCTTTCCAGATTATCTACCACACTTAATAAGGTATTTAATAGTCTTGCGTTAGCAAATTCAATGAATTCCTTCTGTTTTTTCTCCTGTCGTTTTTTGTAATTATCAAAATCAGCTTGTAATCTTTCTAAATGTTTCAGATATTCTTTACATAAATTATCTTTTTCTTGAACCAATTTCTTGTTGTCTGATAATTCCTCTTCTATGTTTTTTAATTCTTCCTCTTTTTCTACTATCTTTCGAATTATTTCTTCTTTAGTCATTGATTTATATTTTTTACTATCCATTAATCTTCCTTTTCCCTGATGTTTCTTTTTGCTTTCTTTATTATACATTAACATCCTCCGAAAATAAGCATTAATTTTAAGAACACCTTACAATTCGGATAATATTTCACTTAATTTATCCGATATATATTCCGCAATGGAGACCATTCTAGGATAATCCATCCTGGTTGGACCTAAAATTCCTATTGCTCCGGCTGATTTACCTTTAATTCTGTATTTACTGGTTACCAGGCTGCAGTTTTGCATTTCTTTCAGTTTACTTTCTTTGCCGATAATTATTTTTGTCTTTCTTACTCCTAAATATCTTCTTATTGTGTTCGCCAATACATTTTCTTCTTCGATTAATGATAATATATAATTTAATTTATCTGTTTCTTTAAACTCAGGATGTTTTATTATGTTCATTCTACCATCTAAATAAACTTTATTTTCAGAATATTCAAAATCAAAACATTCTTCTAAAAATTTATGAATATAATTAAATCTTTCCTGAAATGAAATAATTTTATCTAATTCCTCTATTAATAAATTGTTTAAATTTGTTAAATTTACATCTTCTTCTACTAATTTACTATTTATAAAATTAGATAGATAGTTTAACCTATCTTTATTTATTTCTCCGGAAACTTTAATTATTTTTTGACAAATTAATCCTGTATCTGTAATTATAATAGTTAGAATGCGATTACTTCCCACCGGTATAAATTGAATATTTTTTACTAAATCATTATATATAACCGGTGCTAATACAACTCCTATATTATTAGTTAATTTCGATAATAATTGAGAAGTTATCTTCATCGTTTCTTCGAACTCTTTACTTTTGTTGTAAATCTGGATAATTTCTTTCTTTTCTTTTTCTCTTAAATGGCTTTTTATCATTAAATTATCTACATAAAATCTATAACCTTTATCGGTTGGAATTCTTCCTGATGAAGTATGCGGTTGCCATAAATAATCATATTTTTCTAACAAATACATTTCATGCCTTATTGTGGCAGTACTTAAATCCAAATTATATTTTTCCGCAATTATAGCCGAGCTAACGGGTTCAGCAGTAGTAATATATCTATGCACCACTGCTGTTAATATCGTTTTCATTCTTTCATTTAATTCCATTTTTATACCTCGTTTAGCACTCTCGTAGGGAGAGTGCTAATTGCCTTAAATAAGATATCACCATAGAACTTATTTGTCAAGATGTTACTAAAAAAAATTAACCGATTCACCAATTTGCCAATTGACCGATTCACCAATTCTCCAATTCCCCTGTTTGCCAGTTCTCCAGTTAAATAACTTTATTTTGTTTATTCAATCGGATATCTGGTAAATTGGCTAACTGATTAACTATCTTTGCTATATACGATATACTAATATTATATATTAATTTTTCTTCTTACTCTGTAATTTTGACTCCCTCTATCCTAACTCTACGCTCTACGCTAAACGCTATCCGCTAATTTCGCTCTACGCTAAACGCTGTACGCTAGTTAATCATTCAATCAACAAATTCCCTAAAAACAGTGTTGGCCAGAAAAATACCCTTCCTGGTCAATTTTATCCTATTATCATCTCTTTGCAATAATCCCAAATTAACTAATTTTTTAATCTGTTTATGGAAAGTATTGTTAATATCAACTTTAAATCTTGTCTTGAATTTTTTATAATTTACCCCGCCTTTGGTCCTTAAACCTAAAATTATAGTTTCTATCATTCTTTTTCGTAAAGATAATTTTTCACCATTGTCTATGGGGGATTTACCACTCGTTACTTCTTTAATATACCTTGCCGGTTCTTCATAATTCATATATCGATATCCTTTTATAAATGAATATGCTCCCGCTCCTACCCCCAAATATGGCTTATTCTGCCAATAAATTAGATTATGCTCCGATCTATTATGAGGGCGTGCAAAATTTGATATCTCATAGTGCTCAAAACCATTCTCTTCTAAATAATTTATTGCCCAGTTAAACATATCGTATTCTTCATCTTCAGTAGGCAATTTTAATTTTCCTCTTTTATATTCCTTGTAATATTCTGTTCCTGGTTTTATAGTCAGGTTGTATAGGGATAAGTGGTCTGATTTTAAGGACACAGCTTTTTTTAAGGTAACTTGAAGGTCTTCTGTAGTTTGGTCCGGTAAGGCAAACATTATATCTATATTGATATTCTTAAATCCTGCCTCCCGGGCCAAATAATATGAATCAATAATCTCTTGCGTATTGTGTATTCTGCCTAATTTTTTTAAAAACATATTATTAAAACTCTGTGCTCCTAAACTTAACCTGTTTATTCCCGAATCGATTAGTAACTTTATTTTTTCACCGTCTACCGTTCCTGGATTTGCTTCTATAGTTATCTCCGCATCTTTTTCTACCATAAAATTTTCCTTACAAAATTCTAATATATTAAAAATTTGAGTTCCCGATAAAATAGTGGGGGTACCGCCGCCCAAGTAAATAGTCTTTATATTACTCTTTTTTAATTTTTGAGAATAAGCGGCTATCTCCTGATGTAAAGCGGAAATGTAGGAAGAAATCTGATTATCTTCTTTCAACTGGTAAGAATTAAAGTCACAGTAAGGACATTTTGATATACAATAAGGAAAATGTAGATATAGCCCTAGTTCCATTAGTCATCCCCTAATCAATTTTTAATATTCCTAAAAATGCTTCCTGTGGAATTTCCACCTTTCCTATCTTCTTCATTCTCTTTTTCCCGGCTTTTTGTTTTTCTAACAACTTTCTTTTACGGGTGATGTCTCCTCCGTAACATTTAGCAGTTACATCTTTCTTTAGTGCTTTGATAGTTTCTCGAGCAATAATCTTTCCCTCAATTGTCGCTTGTAGTGGAACTTCATACATCTGACGAGGTATAATTCCTTTTAATTTTTCCACTATTTTTCTTGCCCGTGTATACGCCTTATCTTTATGTATAATAAAAGATAGAGCATCCACTAACTGATGATTAACCAGTATATCGACTTTGGCTAATTCGGAGGACTGATATTCTATAAGTTCGTAATCAAGGGAGGCATATCCACTGCTTATCGATTTCAACTTATCATAGAAATCTATAATGATTTCATTTAAGGGCAGATGATAATCTAATCTTAAAATTTCTTCGTCGATATATTCCATATTTTTGAAACTTCCTCTTCTTTCCTGAACTAAATCCATAATTCCGCCAATACACTTACTGGGAGTTATAATATTTACTTTTACATATGGTTCTTCAATTTTTTCAATTTCATTTTTTGGAGGGAAAGAGACAGGGTTACTTATTTTTAATATTTCCCCATTTTTTTTAGTTACCTGGTACATTACGCTCGGGGTAGTGGCGATTAAATTTATGTCGTATTCCCTTTCTAATCTTTCCTGAATAATTTCCATATGCAGTAACCCTAAAAATCCACATCTGAAACCAAACCCCAGAGCTTCTGAGGTTTCGTCTTCACTAAAAAGAGAGGAATCGTTTAATTTAAGCTTATCCAATGCAGCTTTAAGGTTTTCATATTCCTTATTATCAACAGGATAGATACTGCAAAAAACCAAAGGGGTAACCTTTTTATATCCGGGAAGGCTCACTCGGGAGGGGTTGGAAGCATCGATAATAGTATCACCTACATGAGTATCTTTAATATTTTTAAACCCGGCTATTATGTATCCCACTTCCCCGGCAGTAAGTTTTTTTATGGGCTGCATTTTAGGACGAAAAATGCCTATTTCTACAACTTCATAGCTTATATTATTGGACATAGTTTGAATAATCATGCCTGGTTTTATAATCCCATCTACTACTTTAACATAGACAATTGTTCCTTTATATGGATTGTAGATCGAGTCAAATATAAGTGCTCTTAAAGGCAAACTCGAACTTCCTTTTGGTGGTGGAATTTTATTTACTATTGCTTCTAAAATATCAGAAGTTCCTATTCCTTCTTTGGCACTCGCTAAAATTATTTCCTCTCCTTTTATTTCTGAAATATTCTGCAATTCTTTGGTAACTCTATCCGGGTTTGCTGTAGTAAGATCAATTTTATTAATTATTGGAATTATTTTCAAATTACTTTTTATTGCTAAATTAATATTAGCTATGGTTTGTGCTTGTACTCCTTGGGATGCATCAACGATCAATAAAGCACCCTCACATGCCGCAAGACTACGAGATACTTCATAGGAAAAATCAACATGTCCGGGGGTATCAATTAAATTTAAAATGTATTCCTTACCATCTTTGGAGTGATAATATAATCTTACTGCTTTTGATTTAATAGTTATTCCCTTTTCTCTTTCTAAATCCATATTGTCCAATATCTGTTCTTTTTTTTCTCTCTCGGAAATTGTTCCGGTAAATTCCAGCAATCTATCAGCTATGGTTGATTTTCCGTGATCAATATGAGCGATTATAGAAAAATTCCTGATATTTTCAATGTTGCAATGATAATCTTTTAGCATTGTTTAATTCTTACTCCTTAAGATTGTTTTTATAGTTTGCCTTAAATTTCTAACTTCTTTTACGTCCAGTATATAACTAATAATAAAATATACCAAACCTCCACTAAAAATAGAGGCAATTACTTGAATAAGCTGATTATATTTATTGTTCAAATCTAATACACTACCAAAATAATTATTAACTAAAACACAGATTATTCCTAAGAATATTGAAGATACAATAATTTTTACCAGAAATGATAATTGAGATTTTAATTCAAAGTCCCCAATTTTATCCTGTAAAACTTTTAATAATATAATCAGATTTAGTATAGCGGCTACTGATGTAGCTAACGCTAAACCGGAATGAGTTAAATATCTAACTAAAATTAAATCTAAAGCAATATTTATAAATACTATGTAGATTCCGATCTTTACCGGAGTTTTGGTATCTTTTAAAGCATAAAAAGACATTGTTATCAAACGAACGCAGGCATAGGCAAACAGGCCAATAGAATAATACAATAAGGCACTTGCAGTCATATTGGTTGCTATTCTGCTGAATATACCATGTTCGTATATTAAACGAATCAGTGAATCCTTTAACACTATTAGCCCTACGGCGGAAGGAACGGTGAGAAATAGTAATATTCTTAGACCAAATAATAAGGATTTTTTAAATTCAGCAATATTATTTTTTGCCGTCTGTTTAGCAAGTGTAGGAAAGATAGCAATAGATATAGCAATCCCAAATGCCCCCAGGGGAAATTGTACTAATCTATTGGAATAATACAAAGCCGAAATACTTCCATCAATCAAGGTAGAAGCAATTGTCCTATCCACTACGATATTAATCTGAGTAATAGCCAAACCTATCATGGCTGGCACTAATAATTTTAATAATTTTTTTACTCCCGGATCACTAAAATCCACTACGAAGCTATATTTTATCTTTTTTCTTATCAATACCGGGGTTTGTATTAACGCCTGACCTATTCCTCCCAAAATTACTCCCCAGGCTATGGCAAATATACCATATTTATAACTTAAAGTAAGAGCAAAAACAATAACAGAAATATTTAACATAGCCGGCGCTAAGGCAGGCACTAAAAAATGATTATAAGAATTCAATATGCCCATAAATAAAGCAGCAACTGCTACGAAACCTATATAAGGAAATATAATTCTGGTGAGAGTTATAGCTAATTGATATTTATACATATTACTTTTAAAGCCGATAGCAATTATATTAATTAGCAAAGGAGCTCCCCAAACACCTAAAATTACCACAATTATTAAAATTATAATTAATATATTTAAAACATTGCTGGCGAAATATTCAGCTTTTTTTCTATCATGATTAGTTAAATACTCTGCAAAAATAGGTATGAAAGCTGAGTTTAAGGCACCCTCCCCTAAAAAACTCCTCAATAAATTAGGAATCATGAAAGCAATAAAAAAAGCATCGGTTTCAATCCCTGCTCCGAATCTATTGGAAATCACTATTTCTCTACCCAAACCTAATATTCTACAAAATATAGTAGCAATAATTACTATTCCTGCGTATTTAGCAATTTTATATTTTGTTTCCATTAATCTCCTTTTTATATAGCGTATAGCGTGCAGCGTTTAGCGTATAGTTTTGGATTAATAAAATTAGTCCTAAGTATCATGTTGCTTATTAGTTAACCAATTACCCTGTTTGCCAGTTCTCCAGTTAAATAACTTTATTTTATTTCTTCAATCGGATATCTGGTAAATTGGCTAACTGATTAACTATCTTTGCTATATACGATATACTAATTACTATATATTAATTTCTCTTCTTTCTTTAGAATTCTGGCTCCCTCTTTCTTAACTATACGCTCCACGCTAAACGCTTATTTAGTTAATGCTTGATTTTAAATTAAAATAATGTTAAAATTACCAAGTAAAATTAATATTATCGAAAGGAAATAATTATGCCCCAAATAAAGTCAGCAATAAAAAGAGTTAAAACCTCTGAAAAAAGTCATTTAAGAAATATATCTTACAAATCAAAAATAAAAAGCAGCATTAAAAAATTCGATCTTGCTCTTTCGGAAAAAAACAAAGAAGAAATAATTAAATATTTTAAAGATACCGTTTCAATTTTAGACAAATCCGTTAATAAAGGTATTTTGCCCAAAAACACTGCTTCACGCCAAAAAGCAAACTTAACCAAAAAACTAAATACTTTAGTAGAGTCGGAAGCAGCCATGAAGTCTGTACCTGATGCTCCTGAAAAAGCTGCAGAAGCTGCTAAAAAACCGGTCACTAAAAAAACAGTAGCCCCTAAGAAAAAAACAAAGACTACGAAAGAAGCTAAAACCAAAGAAAAAACAATAGCTAAAAAGAGAGTAAAAGCTGCTAAAAAACCGGTCACTAAAAAAGTTGAAACTAAAAAAGTTGAAACTAAAAAAGTTGAAACTAAAAAAGCAAAATCATAATTATAAATTAAAAACCTATATAGCGTATAGCGTACAGCGTTTAGCGTAGAGTATAACAAATAGAATGCCTATAATGTATTTTACGATTTTTCGGTATCGAATTTATTCTAATTGAAACAGGTTTAATAAATCAAAGCCATACCTACTGACAATTATATTTGTTGGATAGTTGATCATTTATACATTTAATTAGTTAACTACTTTCTATTTATTAACTAACTAGCTAACTAATTATTTTATCTCTCTTCTTCACTATATACTACATACTATATACTAATCTATCTTCTGTCTTCTACTTTCTTCCTTCTTAACTCTACGCTCCACGCTGTACGCTATCCGCTATCTCTGATTAATGATATTCATAACCAATTCTTCTAAAATAATCTTTGGTTCCTTCTGGCTTTCTTTAAATTCTAAGTCCGCCATATTCAATAATTCATAAGATTTACAAATTTCCTTAAAAGTATATTTTTCAGACTGTTTTATTATTTTTTGGACAATAAAGTAAGGAAGTCTTAGTTTCTTTTCTACTTCTTTAATATTAACCTTGTTTGAAAGTAATAATTTTGTTTGAAGTATAAGCTTTATTTGCCTGTATATCATAGCAAATATGGCTAAATGATGAAGGTCGCCTTGATTTAACTTTACCAAACCATCTATTGCATTTTTTATATCTTTATCTCCAATAGAATCTAATACTTTAAATATATTAACCGCCTCTGAACCACCAATCATTGTTATAACATCTTCTTTTTCTATTGTTTTTTGGTCTTTCGTATAAATATCTATTTTTTCTATTTCATTAAAAAGATGGCCTAAATCAGAACCAACTATAGATTGTAAATAAAATAAAGCCTCCTGAGTAATTTTTTTATCACTCTGTCTGAATTTAGATTTTATCCATGAGTCTAATTTCGCTTTATCTGTTATGCTAAAATTCACTACTACCCCTACTCTTTTAGTTGCTGTGATTAGCCCTTTGTTTGGCCTGCCTTCTTTATAAATAATTATTAAAGTTGAAAAATTGTTTTTTAGACTTAGCCGGTTAAAATAATTTATTAATTTTGTCTCATCATTTTTGTTAATTTTATCTGCTTCTTTTATTATTAATAATTTATGTTTCGATATCATGGGCAGTGTCTCTAAATCATTTATTACCTCGTTTATAGATAATTTATCACCATAAAAAACTTTATAATTTAACTCTCTATAAGCGGGGTCGATTAATCTGTTTCTAAGTTTTTTTGAAATATCTTCTTTTAAATAATTTTCATTTCCGTAAAACAGATAAGCAGGGTATATTTTCTCTTGTTTCGTAAGGTTTAATATATCTTCGTAATTTATATATCTTCCTTGGTTCATTTTAATTATTTCCTTTCAGTGTCCTTATCCAATATTTCCGGCCGTTTGTTCTTATAATTATCGTTCCATCTTCATCTGTCCGATACATTCGTATATTCTTATCTTCTAATCTTTCTATAATTTTCTGCGAAGGATGTCCAAAATTATTTTTTCCCACAGTAATAACTGCAATACTCGGGTTAACCTTATCTAAAAATTCCAATGTAGTGGAAGTTGAACTTCCATGATGGCCAAGTTTTAATACATCACTCTGTAAAATATTCTGCCAAACCAATAATTTTTTTTCAGCAGATTCCTCTATATCCCCGGTAAAAAGAAAATCTGCATCTTTATAGAATAATTTTACCACAATCGACGCATTATTAAAATCAGATTCTTCATAGAAATCAATATCATACAGGGGATTAAGCAAAAATATTTCCAAATTGTTACTAAAAATAATATTATCTCCGGCTTTAGCTTTATGATATGGTATGCCTTTTGCTTGTATTATAGAGATAAACTTATCATATTCTGATAAATCACATATCAACCCGCTATCTAAAACCATGTCTACTTTAAGCTCCTCCAATACCGGCAATAATCCTTCCAAATGATCTAAATGAGGATGAGTTAAGATTAGCAAATCAATTTCATTTATCCCCTTTCTTCTCAAGTAAGGTATAACGATTTTACTTCCCACATCAAAATCGCTTTGAGGGGTGCCTCCTCCATCAATTAAGATATTTATCTTGTTGGAGGCTTCAATTAAGATGCAATCTCCTTCTCCGACATTTATAAAATTTACTTTGAGGTTGTCTGTCGGATAAAATACTTGAACAATAATTATTAGCAATGTAATTGATAGTACAATTAAGCCAGCTTTTTTCTTTATTTTCTGCGATAGTATTTTTTTAAAGAACATTTCAATAATAAAAAATACCATTAGATAATATAAAATAATCACCATAATTGAAGGTTGAGCAACATAAATAAAAGCAAAAGGAAGTGACGAAAATGATTTTGCTATTAAGGTTATTAGATTCAGCACCAGGTAATTAATGCTGGCAATTACGCCAGCCAGAGAGATGCTTGCCATTCCGATAAAAAAGGTTACAAATCCTAATATTACCGCTATCCCGGTTAAAGGAATAATAAATATATTAGAAACAATGGAGATCATAGATACTTTAGTAAAAAAATATGCAGAAAGCGGAAAAATACCTATCCAGGCAGCTGTTGAAACTGCTAAAGGATTTTTAATCCAGACTACTATTTTAGAAAATAATTCTTGTAAGATTGGTGCTAAATTTATAATAAAAAAAGTTACGATAAAGGATAAAAGAAAACCAGCATCATATAGTATTAAAGGATTTGATAACAAAATTAAAAATGCTGCAAAAAATAGAGAAATATTAAGATTTCTGCTTCTGTTGATTAATTTCCCACCTATCAATAAAATAAACATAATGGTAGCCCTTAATACAGAAGGACGAAAACCGGTGATGGAGGCATACATTATTAGAATTGATATCAAGATAATTAGTTTAGGCTTCTTTGGTAACCGCAGCATGCTTAAGAAAAAAAGTAAAGCCATAGCAATTATACCTACATGTAAACCTGAAACTGCTAATATATGCATAATTCCTGCTTCGGCAAAAACTTCTTTTAAATCAGCGGGAATAAAACTTTTTTCTCCTAATAGCATACCGACAAGAAGGTAGTTATACGGCGACGGCAATGTCTGTGTTGTAATATCTTTTATTTTATCTCTTGCTGATAAAGAAAAAGATACTAAAAAACTCGAATTGTCTTCTCCAATTTTTTGAATATCTTTTTCCTGCCAGATATTAAGGTAAGCAAAGATCTTTTCTCGGGCTAAATATAATTCATAATCAAACTCACCAAAATTCTTCTGTCCTATAGGCTTCTCTAATTTCCCTTTAATCTTTAGCACATCTCCGTATTCATAGGGACAATCCCCCAAATAGGTATTCACCAATATTAGACCCTGTGTTCCAATGGCGTAATCTCCTCTTTCTATTTGGCTTGCTTTTACCTTAAAAGATATTTTCTCTTGATTGGGATAGTATTCTTTGTCTAAAACCGTACAAATAATGGTTAACTTCTTATCCTCTACAAAATTTGCTATGTGGTTTGCTCCAATCGGTCTGGAATTAATGTTATAATTGAATATACCGATTAAAAATATTATTAAAAATAATAAAGCAGTGGTTGTATTCCACTGCTTTACAAAACTTATAATAGAAATTAGCATTAACAATATTATAATCAAAAACAAAAATATCAGATTAATATTAATGAATTTACCATAAATTATGCCTATTATATATAGAGATAAAATTATAGGTAGGGGTCTAATAACATTGTATTTGCTATCTGGAGATATATTTTTTATTGGACACAAATTAAATCTTTAATTCCTTCAAATTTTTTTTCTGCAATTCCGGAAACATCCTTTATATCATCAATAATTCCGAACAATCCATTTTGATTTCTATATTCGATTATTCTTTCTGAAAGAACCGGACCAATCCCGGGCAAAGCCTGTAGCATGATTGCATTAGCGGTATTAATATTAATTTTCCCGGATATAGAGCCCGAAGAAGAAGAATACATAACCTCTGCATTGTTATCTATATTTTTATTGGTTTCTTCGCCGTTTTCGTTATATATTTTAGAAGGAACAATTATTTTCTGCCCATCTTTAAGAAGAGCAGCAAGATTAATCAAATCCAGGTTGGCTTCTTCGGTTTCTCCTCCGGCAATTTTTACTGCATCAACAATTCTATCGGTTGATTTTAACTGATAAACACCTGGGTTTTTAACTGCACCGGTAATATGAATAATTAACGGTGGAACCTCTTTCTGTATTGCAGGGCTATTTTCTGAAATATCTGAAGTATTATTTATGGTAAAATTATCTTCGCTATTAATGTTTTTATATAAAACTATTCCTCCGCCAATTATTACTACTATTAATAACAAAATTATGGTAATTTTTTCTTGATTCGAAAAGTTGAACATAATTGTCCGCTCCTTACTTCTATAGAGATTATATTTTTAAACCAATTGCCCGATTGACCAATTCTCCAATTCACCAATTAAATTAGTCCATATACTATATACTAATTTGGCCCCTGGCTTGTTTTCTTTTTCCTAAACCAGCTAACCAGATAACTAACTAACCAGCCAACTAATTCTCTACGCTCTACGCTAAGCGCTATACGCTAGTTTTCCCAAGATATGAATTAATTATCTAATTACCCAATTCGTTAATGCAACAGTTAATTGGACAATTGGGGAATTGGACAATTGGTCAATTGGTCAATTAACGTTAAAGTATTTTTTTGCCTCACCTACAGTATATAATGATCCGGTTATACATATTAAATCATCCTCTTTGGAATTCGACAGAACGTAGCTTATAGCCTGGGGAATATTTTCTGTAATAATTATTTTATTCTCATCTATATACTGTGCCGCTTCTTTAGCGATTGTCTGAGGAGAAGCTGCCCGAGGGTTTTTTGCCTTAGTTGCAATAATTAAATCTGCGTTAGGTGCTAATATTTGTACCATTTTTTTGTAATCTTTATCTGCAAAAATAGCTAATACCAAAATAAGCCGGTGATAAGAAAATATCTCTTTCAGGGCATCTCGCACTACCTTTACTCCACTGGGATTATGTGCCCCATCTAATACCAGTGTAGGATTATTCTGAATGATTTCCAATCTCCCGGTCCACTTAACTTTTTTCAAACCGTCTCTTATTGCTTTTTCAGAAATATTTATTCCTCTGATTTTAAGAGCTTCTACAGCCGTAATGGCAGTAGCAGCATTATCTGCTTGATGTCTACCCAACAAGGGAGTATGAAGATTTTTATAATTATGATAGATTCCTTTAAAATCGAATACTATGCCCATAATATCAGATTTTACTATTTTGTAGCTTATTTCTCTTCCTGTACTGTAAATAAGAGAATTTTTATCATCGGCTATTTTCTTGATTTCATTATATGCCTCTTCATATTGTTTGGAGGATATTACAATACCATCCGGTTTAATAATTCCTCCCTTTTCCCTGGCAATTTCTCCTAAACTGTTTCCCAATTTATCCATATGGTCATAATCGACATGGGTAATGACTGAGACTAAAAGAGTAGGGGTAGTAGTGAATTTTAGCATAACAGATAAAGCGAAATTAGACTCATGGATAAAATCTAAAT
>ASPC01000004.1 GCA_000405345.1 Atribacteria bacterium SCGC AAA255-N14 | reverse complement strand
TGTAAGTAATACAATAAAGAGTTTAGATAAAAAGGGATTTTTTGGTTAAAATACGAAAAACACTGTAAATTTACAGGGGTAAATTCTATATTTTTCAACGGTTTCAGCGCGTAAACGTGGACTAATATACTATGTTTTTAAGGAATCCCTCTTTATTCTTTGTTTTTTTATTCTTTATCTTGTATTTTATTTCTTATCTTCATAATATTAAATTAATATTAAAAGAATAATATCAGGGAGCAATAAGACGTTTAAAAATTTAAGGCCCTACTTTTTTTCTCTACTAATAAATCTAAATTAATCAATCCTGGTAACTTTATTTTTTCAACTCTAACACTGACGGGGCGGGTAGCTTCCCTTCCCTCCCCTTTTTTTTTAAGAATCCTCTCAGAAAACAAGGGACGATTCTTTTTTTGAAAAAACCCAGTAAAAAATAGGGGACACCTTCCCAGTGTGTAAATTGGGAAAATGTAATTAGAAAAATCCTATTGCTTTTGGGTTTTCGCAGAAGATATAATAAGAGAGGCATCAGAAATATAACATAAGGATGAAGGATAATAAAAATAGATAATCAAATTAATTACCTTTTAAATGTTTTTGATCAATATGAGCACTGCTTTACTTTTGAAGACTTAACAAATTTCGCAGAGCCGGATTATGATCGTGAAATACTTAAAAAAGCACTTTTAAATGATTCCAGATTTTTATTGATAAATAGGAGAAGTTCGAAGAAAAAGTATTTCCTCCCAAAAAGAAGGCTTTTCCAATGGCTTTGCCAATTAAATCTCAGATTGGCACAGGCAAAGCAAATTCGCCTGAACAAACACCAGCTAACAAACCTTGCAAGATCTCTTTTTATTAAACAGCAAACGATAATCCCATTAAGGGAAATAGTTCAGTTTGGGAAACGGTTTGGACTCATAGGAAATACCTGGAAGCAGAGGCACTACTTCTTTCCCGTAGCTTATATTTTATCTTTTATACCAAGTGAGTTATCTGAAGCTACCATTAAATCCATTATTGAGGAAATTTCATCAAAGACAATAGATGATAAATTTTTTATACAACCTCTTACCCAAGAGTCAATTACGGAGGAATTTTCCTGTCTTAAAGAAAACGAGTCTTATATCATAAGAGCAAGAGAAGGATTCCTAACAGGTAAAAAGATGACACTGCAATGGATTGGGGATCACTATGGTACTTCAAAAGAGCGTATCCGGCAGGAAGAATTCAGAGCTTGGCGTAGGCTTCGATATCATAAAAATGCTTCCATTTTTTCCAGAGCTTTGATTTATCAAATTATGAGAAAACAAGGAAGCTTAATTGTGGAAGAAGATTCCCATGAAAGTTTAACCACGGGTTTTCTTACTAAGTGTTCAAGAGTACCTTATATGACAGTTTCACATATCAGTTCGTCAATTATAGGAAACATACCTGATGATATTTTGGCAATTAAACCCAGGGAAATACTCCTCGATTATATTGACTCTGATTCTATAATTATTCAATGGAAAGCACAAGCACAACTCTTTCTCATTAAAAAAGATTTGCAATTTCTTGCTGACCATATTGTTCGATTAAGTCATATTCACCTTTACAAAGCACAAAGAATCTATCTGGCCTTACGATCGATTGGCAAGCCCGCACATAGCACTAAAATAACAAAAGTTTATAATTCTCTTTATCCTGATCATAAATCTACCGAGTACAATATTCATGCCATACTTAATCAAGAGAAATTTGGTATCGTTTGGACCGGGATACATGGAACCTTCGCGCTTAGTGAATGGGGATATGAGCGTCCATCAGATACCTTAACTAACACAATAAAAAAGATTGTAGAAAGAAAATATAAAGAAACAGCTCAAGGAGTGCACTTAAAAGAAGTTGTTGCGGAAATGAAAAAATATAGGCAGATTGTAAATGAATCCAGTGTTCACTTCATTTTGAGTTTTAATCCTGATATATGCTATCTCGGTAAAAATTATTTCGGTCTCAAGAAACATGTTGAAAAATAGAAGGAAGAAATTATAATGAGAAATCATAAACCAAACTATTATAGTATTTATGTTAAATCCAATAAAAAATGCGGGCTATCAACGTAGTTAACACCCGCAAATACAATATACCTTCTTTTTTTATATTTTTCTAAATTCTTTGCCCAACAAATTAGGGATCCACTCCTTTTCTCTATCTCTCTCATTAATTATTTCCATGCCAGGGCGACTTTTCTCTAGTATTTTACATTTAGTTTAAATTTATTTTAATGTATCATGACTTAGTCTTCTCCCCGGAAAAAAAGATAAAAAGTAAATGAGGGTAGATAAAAGGGAGTTTTTTATCTTATTTTCCGGTGGCTGGAATTATCGGATTCCGTGCGGTTAGCGATAAGTAAAAAACAATAATTATAAAATGCAGGAAATAAAAGATACATTTTATTATTATTTTTTTCACCTATCGCAAAGAGAAGAGAAGAACAGAAGATAAAAAATAAAGTACAATTTAATCTACACCGGTTGTTTTAATTTTACGCTAACAATGTACGGGGCGGGTAGCTTTCCTTCCCCCTTTCTCCCCCCTAAAACCCCTCTCACAACCCCCTTCTTTTCACTTTTTTGCTTTGGTTTCAATCCCTTGCCTCGCAAAAGGGGTAAGTGCAGGTGTAAGTGTGCTGATGCTTTGCTTTTGGCTCGGGATATTCCACGTCGCTAAAAAAATTTAAGGTTAGGTTATTTATAATAGGGGGGAGTATAAGGGGGACAGAAAAACTGCGGTCGATTCACCCCCTACTCTAAAAGCATAATTGAAAGTATATCGAGACCCTCTCTCCCTTGCCCCGCCCCTATTTTGATACTTTTCGTGATTCTGCTGTCGGTTGGTGGTTTAGTCTTCCGCCCGCAAAAAAAAGATAATCACAAACACCTGGCAAGTAGGAAAGAGGTATCTTGCCTGGTTTGTGCTTTTCTTCTTTTTCGGTGACTACTTCTTTCTGATTCTTTGCGTTTAGGCGATAAGAAAAAATACTTCAAAGCAAAAAGAAAAACACTTTTTTACTTTAAGATTTTTACCTATCGCGGGGAGAAGATAAGGAAAGATGAAAGAGTAAAAGCGGGCAATAAAGATAAAGAGCAATGCATCCACCGGATAAACAGTAATTTGCCTGGTGGAAGCATTGCCAGGAGAGAGAAAGAGTATTGCTTTTTGTAAACAGGGGAAAATCCCCCCTCTTTTATAAAAAGCAATACCAGAAATAGAAAAGCGAAAAGGAAGCATAACACTCAAAAAATAATTAAAATTTATTAAAAGCGGAAATTTGAATTTATTTTTATCGTGTAATGCTAAAGAGAAGACGAATGCTTAAAAAATATATAAGAAGGGAAAATCACCCCCTCTTATATATTTTTATCCTGGTATAAAACGTGTAGCGGATAACAATGGTTGTTTAATCTTTCTCCCGTAAAAGAGAGATAAAAAATAAAATGAGGGTAAATAAGCGGGAATTTTTTATCTCACTTTCCGGTGGCCAATATTTTCGGGTTTTTAACGGTTAGCGATAAGTAAAAAAATACATAAATAAAAAGTTAAAAGGAAAGAAACATTTTTATTTATGTATTTTTCACCTATCGCCAGGAGAGGATCTATAATATTCCGGACTGTTGGCTAAATATTTTTAGATCTTAAAATAAGCCCTTTAAAGCCCTTCAATTTAAATTACATACAAAGGTATCAAAAATAATATTTAGTCAAGCTTCATGCGTTATATATTGTTATATCAAGCACAATTTGTTTAACTTCGGCATTATAATAATTTCTTTTACTAAATATCCATTGAGTATTTTATTTTCTTTGATTTTATTTCTCCTGGCGTTTGTAGAAGCCGGTGCCGCAAAAAATCTCGTGCTTAATTGTTTGCCTGCATTTTTTTGCGGTGCTTCAGTCTTCTATAAACGCCATCGATGCCGTACATATAAACTCCTAGAATAGTTTTAGTATTTTTTATCTGTTCTGCCCCCAGAGTGTGCACACGCAGACAGATAAAAAACATTTAAACGTATAAGTATAGTGAGCAGGAAGAGAAGGTAAGACAGTCGATTGGTAAGGGTATAGGTTTTGCCCTGTGATAAAAAGTATCAGATTGAGCCCGCCATTATATTTTTTAACCTGGCCAAAAAAGCTTTTAGTCGGTTAAAAATATAATGCATTTTTTACTATACATAACACAGCTTTATCGGATAAGATATGCAGGAAATTATTTCTGGTAAGAATGTCCGATAGAGACGTGTTATGTAAGGGAAGACTTTCAAATATGCACCTTAGTAAAAAATGCTCCCGGCGGGCGGTCGTGGTTAGGATTTTTAAGATAACGAGTAATCATATTAAGAAAAGAGGGGAATGCTATAAAAATAATATTTCCCCAAAAAAATACAATATTACACGCCTGGCAAAATATGCCCTCATCTTATCTTCTCTTCTCTTCGCGATAGGTGAAAAAAGTAATCATAAAATGTATCTTTTATTTCCTGCATTTTATAATTATTGTTTTTTACTTATCGCGTAACCATGCGGAATCTGTTAAATGATGATCAGGTGATAGAAGATAAAAAGAGCTTGCGTTTATTCCTTCAATTACTTTTTATCTTGTTTTACCTGGGAATAACCGTTCTATCTTTCGGGGGAGATAAAGCCAGGATTGAACGAAGAGAAACTATTTTTTCTAATAGACGGATAGAGATGATCATTTGGCATATCTGTATATAATCCGGTAAATAAAATTCCAGACAATAGAAGAAAAAGGAGACCCGCTGGGAAGAGTAATAATTAGATAAATAAGGTATATTAAAGATATAACTATATAGTAATACATACATGTAACATGATTGACAATAATAAACATATATAGTAAAATATAACCATATACCGGCTTGTTTCGCTTGATTAAGATCTTTAAAAAAGGAGGTGAAAAATAATGGCTACAGTAATAACAGTTCCTCGTGATTCATCCTTACAGTTAAGATTAGTAGTAGGCACCAATCCGTCAACCGGAGCACCTATTATTAACAGCAAGTCCTTTGGCAATATCAAATCTACTGCTTTAGCGCAAGATGCCTATGATACCGCCAATGCTTTAATCGACTTGCAGAAATATCCTGTAGATGAAATCAGATATGAAGAAGAAGTACAACTTACTGAATAATCGCTAATAATTATAATTTATGAAAAAGGAGGTGAAATAGAATGGCAACAGAATTAGGAGAGGTAACCAGTTACAAGAGACTCTATATGCAATTCAGGGATAGTGCTGCAAGTACCGTCAATCTAACCTTAAATAACCCTAAAAATATAGATGATGGAGATTATGTAGATTTAGCCACTCAGGAAACAGCTATTGAAGGCGTTATGGATACGATTATCGCTAAGAACATCTTCCATAATAATGGTAATGACTTAGTGGCCAAAGTGAATGCCCGGATCCTTGACTATAGTTCAACTGATGTTTTGGATGTTTAATGCTAATGCTAATACTAATTTAATATAAAGTCTCCTTGGAAGGCTCCGCGGACCTTCCCTGGAGCATTGAGAAGGGGAGTAAAAATGATAGAAGGATTTATCACAAAATATCTTTTAGATTTTGTCATTGTATTTTTAGTAGGGATGATGAGTAAATTCATGGTTGGCAAATTCGGGGAAGACAGGGCAAGCAAGATAAAAGAGGCTATACTTTCCGCCATGCTTTGGGCCGAACAAGAATTGGGTATAGGTAATGGTGAGGAAAAGTGGAAAATAGCCTGGGTTAAGTTAATTGAAATATTAGGAAAACAAAAAGTCACCTTAAAAGAGGGTGAAATATCCTATGTAAAGGATCTTATGAAAGCCACTGTTCCGGAGGTGAACGAAATTATCTATAAGGCCATGCCGGATACGATTAGAAATGGCAGGACCTTAAAATATAAATAAATTATGGGTATAATTAATGATATAGAATTAACTGAATATTTTAATCTTTCTGAGTTTGAGTGCCCCTGTTGCCGGCGGGTTATGGTCTCTCCGGACTTACTTACCAGGTTAAATCATTTAAGAATGGTGATCAATAAGCCAATATACGTCAATTCCGGATATCGGTGTAAAGAAGAAAATCATAAAGTTGGGGGAGTTACCGGTTCTTATCATCTCCAGGGAATGGCGGTAGATATTCATATAAAGGATTATCTGCTATATGACCTACTTCTATATGCTCAAGAAATGGATTTTACCGGAATCGGCTTTTATGAAAAGGAAAACTTTCTGCACCTGGATATTAGACCCGGGAAAAAGCGGGTTTGGAAAGGACATCAACTCATTGGATATTGAATATATATTAAAATTAATCGCTAATAATGGCTTTCCCCTGGTACTTTCTGTCTACCTGGTATGGAAATTAGAGTTTTTTATTAATGAAATCATCAAGAATCAGAAAGAATTTTCCCAATCTGTTACCGTTGAAATCAAAGAAATCAAGAAAACCATCAATGATCTACGGGTAGACTTCGCTAAAAACCAATGAAAGCATTGCTATATAAGGGTTTTAGCGTTTTTACCACCGAAGCTCTAATACGTCGTATATGAGCTTTATTTTTTTTGTTTGATGATTTATACCAAAAGACTCAAAATTATTGCTTAAAATGCCCTTAAATTAAAGACTATTTTTCTTAGTTTCTTAAAATACCCGCTTTTAGCCTTTTGTCCATCATTATTCCTCTTATTATGCCTATTTACTCCATATTTGTCCACATTATCAGGCTATTTTGGGTATAAACTGTTAACAAGTAAAAGATTTTTCAAGATTACAATAAATCTTAATCCAAAGATATTTCCATTGAAAATTAGATTTTTTAAAATACTTTTATAAAAAAGAAGGATTTACATTTTGCGTTGTCGTATATAATAAAAAGACATAACTTAAAGATATAATATATAGTAAAACATAATAATATATAATTAATAATGTATATCATTATATATTAATAAAATATAATATCATAACCTGTATGAAGGTAACAGGAGAGGCTTTTTCTTTTTACCATAGAAGAAAAAGAGCCGAAGAGGTAAGATATTAAAAGTATCAAAACTTTCAGGCAAAAGGACCGTTACCGGACAGAACTCTGGAGAGCTTTATAATAAAAAGCACCGAAGGGGCAATTCCTAATTATTGGGAACAACCTTACAGAGGTCAGTTTTAAAAAAGTTATTTCCTAATCTATTATAGGAAGAATCTTTCAGGCAAAAGGACAGAGTAAAAATAGTAATATAACTATTTTTATTCTGTCCTTTTTTATTTATAATTCAAAATATTATCTGTTTTAATTTAAATATATTTCAGGAGGGAAGTTAAATGAAGAGAAACAAAATAATATTAACTGTATTAATTTTAAGCATAACAGCATTACTATTTTCCGGTTGTGGAGGAGGGAATCCGGTAACACCTACAAATGACACGGAAGATTCAAATATTCCCGAACCAACCGAAGCTATATCACAAAAAGTTGATCTGTCTATCGGAGGAACCATCGAAGTAACTGATGAAGAAAGTCCAATATATGGTGTAAAATTGATTATCCCATCTATGTCATCCAATAAGGATGAAAAAGGTTCAATGGCAAATATTACCATAAGCTATCTTGATAATCCATATGCATTAGAACTCCCTAATAATCAAGACTTTCTTCGATGCCCTTTAACTATTAGTTCTGATGTCACACTTGAAACTAATTGTATCTTAGAAATTCCCTATACAGAGGATGATTTAAGCAATGCAGGAGCATCAAGCAATGCAGTCGTCAATGTTTATCGTTATAACTCTGCTTCTTCATCGTGGGATAAGAAAACAATTAATAAAAAAATGCACAAAGATACAAGCGATATCATAGAAATAATATTTGAACCAGGTGATACGGATAGTCCATATGCTTTTACTATTTTAAATGCATCTCAATCTTCTAATCTTGGCCTTCCTCAACCCGGAGACTTATTGTACAAACTTGGATCGATAATACCTTGGGAGAAAGAAGCTAAAGGATGGAGACCCGGACATGTTGGGATTTATGTAGGAGAATTAGTTTATGATGGCGTTAAATATTACAATGTCATTGAAGCATTAAACGATGGAGTGCAAAGAAGCTATTACAACCCAATTAGTGATTTTTCTAGTAGTGCAATTTATATGGGGGCAAGACAGCCTGAAGCTGGTGCTTTAACTTCTGGAACCAATGGACAAAGAGACATTATAGTTGATTGGGCTAAAGGAATGGTGGGACTGCCTTATGCTTGGGGGCAATCTATTGGTGTTCTTTGGGGGACGTTAAAAGGAGATTTAGTAAAAGGAGATTATGGTACCTTTAATTGTGTTGGATTAGCGGAAAAAGCTTACGAAATTGCCGGAATAAACAATTTTGAAGGTTTAGTGTCTGATTGGGCTGAGGGAAATGGTACGCTTTGTGTTTGGCCTACATGTGTTCTCACCCCTGCAGAACAATATAACAAAACTGTTCCTGCTGAAGGCTATAATGTTTCAGGTAAGGTGAGTGATGCACAAGGCAGTGGGATTCCTGATGTAACCCTTAATTTTAAATTAGTGTCATTGAATGATTCATTTGAAATATTAACTAATTCAGGTGGTTACTGGTCTAGTGATAAACTTGGGCAAGAGTGGAATATAACTCCACAAAAAGATGGATATACTTTCGAACCTTCTGCTAGAAAAGTTAATGAAAATACTAATGATATTGATTTTACAGGTACATTAGTTACCCTAGAAACCTATACAATCACTGCCTCTGCTGGATTACATGGATCTATAAGTCCATCCGGAAGTGTAACCGTAAACCAAGGTTCAGATAAATCATTTACCATTACCCCTGATACTGGTTACAGTATAAATGATGTTCTGGTAGATGGAAGTTCGATAGGACCAGAAAATTCATATACCTTTACTAATGTAACTCAAGATCATACCATAACTGCTACTTTCACCAGTGTGGCTCCTGGATTAGTACATAATATTAACAAGGGCACATATTATAATACTATTCAATCAGCTCTTGATGATGCGGACAATGATGATACTATTGAAGTTTCTAATGGAACCTATGATGAGAGTATCACCTTCCCCTTTATTAAAAAGATTATCCTACGAAGTACAAATGGTGCCTCTTCAACCATTATTCAGGGAAATGACGATTCAGAAACAGTCATATCTGACTCTCCCCGGGAAGGCACTGCCCTGGAAGGTTTTACTATTACTCACGCAAGTGGTAATAAGGGAAGAGGAATATATACTAACGGAAATTTGATTATAAAAAATTGTACTATCTCTGGTAATTCTACTGTTTGGGATGGTGGCGGTGGAATATATAATTACAAAGGTACAATAACCGTCACTGGAAGCACTATTTCTGGTAATTCCGTTGGTTTTGAGGGTGGTGGAATTTATAATTATTATGGTTCAATAACCGTCACTGGAAGTACCATATCCGATAATTCTTCTGGTTATAGTGGTGGTGGAATTTATAATTGCAAAGGTAATTTTACTATTAATACAAGTACTATTTCTGATAATTATGCTGATATTCACGGTGGCGGAATAAATAATTTAAATGGCAGTTTAACCATCACTGGAAGTACTATCTCCGGTAATTCTGCTGAAAACTGGGGTGGCGGAATATGTAATCGTTATTGTAGCTTACCATTAACCATCACTGGAAGTACTATCTCCGGTAATTCTGCTGGTTCTACTGGTGGCGGAATTTATAATATTTCAAACACAACTACTATCGGCGGAAGTAGTGACGCTGATAAGAATACCATCTGTGGAAACTATAAGATTGGAGAGGTTCTCTCCCTGGGTCAACAGATAAGGGACTATTCAGGGAGTCTTTATGATATCTATAAAGACACCAACTACATCTCTGTTTACTGTGATTAATTAATAAATATTGTAAATAATAAATATAAATATGTGACTCTTATTAAATGTAAAATACATTGAGAGGTGGTTATATTTGCTTAAAGAATATTAAATTTCTGCAGGAATAAAAATATTAAATAAATTTCAAGGAGGAAATTAAAATGAAAAAGTATCTAATTTTGTTAATATTAATTTGTATTTTTTTTGTCCCAGTTATTGTTTCCGCTACAGAATATTATTTACCCACCCTGGCGGTTGTATCCTTTGAAAATCACTCTAATGTAAGCTGTCCCGACCTGGAGAATATGGGATTACAATTTTTGGAAAGCACTCTATCTAAATCGGCCATGTTTACCTTATTAGATCGACTTAGCGTACAAAAATCAGTAGAAGAAATAGGATTTAATACTGCTTCTGGTTTGGTAGATCCTTCTTATGCTATTCAATTAGGGAAGATGTTAGGGGCAAGATATTTAGCTACCGGTAATGTTGTTGACATTACCCATAAAGTTACTAAATTTCAAGGGTATGGTGTTACTACCAAGAGGACTGCAATTTCGGTTACTATTGGATTAAGGATAGTAGATGCCGAAAGGGGCACTATATTTTTTATCGATCAAGATGTAGCAGCTCAAGAGCTTCCTATTAGTACTCAAAATGCCAATATCTCAGGACAGACCTATAGCATCTATCAAAATTTAATGAAGCAGGCAATATTAAAATCGATTAATAGTCTAAGACAAAGGATGATAGCTACAACTCCAGAGGTTACTAAAGCTCCGAAAGTAATATTAGTGCCAGTAAATTCAGAACCGATCGGAGCAGATGTAGAAATCAGCGGTATATTTTATGGCAATACTCCCTGTGAGTTGTCTTTGGAAGAGGGAAAGGTATTAGAAATCAGGATAAGCTTGAGCGGTTATGAACCCTGGGTAAAGAAAATTTTAGTAAACTCTGCTTTAAAAATAAATGCGAAACTAAGTAAAGCTGTTCCCGTTCAGGATAGTTCTGATCTCAATGTAAATATTGGTATAACTCCATCTACTGAATAGCTCATCACTTATAAAAAATATTAGATAAATTAGAAAAATAGTAAAAATAAGGAGATAGAATGATAAATAAAAAACTAGTTTTAGTGATTATGATAGTCTGTTTAGTCTTGCTTCTTTCTAATCTAGGTTTTTCTCAAGAATTACCCCGTATAGCGGTAGTAGGAATAACCTCTTCTGCCCCTGGTTATATCTGGAGGAGCGATTCTCCTTTATCCCTAGGTGCTACCGAACTGATGATTAATGCCTTGCTTAGCACTAATCGTTTTCGGGTATTTGAAAGAGCCAAACTTGACTTACTCTTGCAAGAACAGAACTTCCAAAACTTTTCTGGTTTGGTAGACCAGACTACTGCTGTAAAATTAGGAAAAATGATCGGAGTAGATGTCATACTTACCGGGAGTCTAACTAATATAGCTTTTGCCAAAGGGGGAGGAATAAAAATTGGCCCTTTAAATGTTAAAAAATCTTCGGTAAAAGTGGTCATGACTATTCGTATCATAGATGTAACTACCGGAGAAATCCTCTATTCTACAGTCCAAGAAGAAAAAGCTTCTAAATCTGGTATTTCCGGTGTATTGCCCATTCCTATTCCTGGTGGTATAGGATTCTCTCATCAGGAAGCAGTAGATGTTCTCTCAGCAGTCCAACTAATCTGTGAAAAAGTATCCCTAGATTTTTCCACTAAAATTGATCAAAAGAATATAGCCGTAAATTTAGCACCCCTGGAAGGTTATGTGGTAAAGGTAGTCTCTACTTCTTCCGGTGGTATAGTTCAGGTCTATATAAATCTGGGAGCAAGCTCTGGTATAAGAATAGGAGAGGAAATAAGAATCTACCGGGAAGGAGAGGTAATACTTGACCCCAAGACCAACGAGATTTTGGATAGAGAATTAGATATACTTGCTCAGGCGAGGATAAAAACAGTGAAAGATAAACTCTCCATTGCCCTGGTTACTACCAAATATAGAAATATACCTATCCAGCAGACTGATATCGTGGAAGTGATGAGGTGAAAAAAAGTGGATAATAACTTAACTGATGCATGATTTTAAAATTGAGATTAATTACAAAAAATATTACTAATTTAAAGGGCGAAATGATAGAGTTTTTCTTTATGTTATTTTACCCTTTTAATTAGTAATTTAGGAAACGTTGTTAAATGCTTTGATATGTTTTAATTTATATAAAAGTTCAATATTTTTTTATGAGAGGTGAATAAAGTGATAAGAAAAAAGTATTTTAAATTAATATTAATTTATCTTATGATTTTAGGCATACTTTTACTCTTATTATTAAATGGGTGTTCTTTGTTTCGGCAATATGGTAGTCTTGAAGGATATGTTTTTGTTCCCGATACAGATAATAAAGGTGTAATAATAATTAGAGAAATTAATCAGGTGCCTACTGGATATAAACCATTGCCTGGAGCAAGGATTAGTTTGCAAGGTTCATATGAGTTTGTTTTTACAAATATTAATGGGTATTTTTTACTTGAAGATTTAGAAACAGGGGTAGTAAATCTTCTTATAGAACCGCCTATTAATTCTGGCTACAATGCTCTTACCACCCAAGCAATAATTGAACCAGACACTACAGTTTCTATTGGAACAAGTGGAGCAGTTAGTTTACCAAGTACAGAGGCAGATCATTGGGATATTATCATTAACCAGATAGACGATTCTGAATACCCTGAAGTAAAAATCTATGTCTCGGTGATTGATCCGGGTAATAATGTTCCAATGATAGGAGCAGATAATTTTGGATTAGAAATTAACGGAAATCCTATAAATAAGGAAAATATAAAAAGTGTAGAACAGGCTTTTGGAGAAGTCAGTAAGCCTGCTTCCATTTCTTTAGTCATAGACAGAAGTGGGAGTATGGAAGGTGAATATAGTGATGACCAGCCTTTAAATGATGCGAAAACAGGTGCCAAAGCATTTGTGAATTTTATGGACTTTGCAGATAGAGCAGAAGTAATTAGTTTTGGTGATGATGCTACTGTAGACCAACCCTTCACTAGTGATAAAGTGGCTTTAAATTATGCCATAGATGATTTATATAGTAATGGAGGCACTGCTTTATATGATGCTATTTGGAAAGGGATTGAAGATACTGCAAATGAAACAAATACATGTAAAGCAGTTATAGCTCTAACTGATGGTGGGGAGAATTATAGTTCTTCTGCTCACGGTGGTGGAGATTATAATTTTGATGATGGAACATGGTGGGAGTATCCAGATAACAGCTTACTTATTAACAAGGCAAAAGAGCTTAATATTCCCATTTACACAATTGGACTACAGGGTTTCAATTTTACACGAGAAAATATTTTAAGGGATTATAGTACAACAGAGAATGACCTTGAGGAAATTGCATATGGAACGGGTGGAGAATATTTTTATGCTCCTACAAGTTCTAAATTAGAAGGTATCTATGAGGATATAAAACAACGCATTGAACAACAGTATATTATTACATTTACAGATGATACTGGTGTTACCGAAGGCTATTTATCAGTTGTGTTAAATCATAGTCAACTGTATGGAGAAGATACTAAAGAATATAATCCACCTGAAAAAAAGCTTTCTGCTGCAGGGCTTGCTAAAAATGTTATAGGAGCAAATTATTTGTGGGGTGGAAAAGGATTCTGCTATACAAAAATGAAATTTCTTGAACCTGAGGAAATTTTTGAAGAGTATACGTATTGGAATGGGAGTGCCCTTGACAGAGGAAGCGGTCTTGATTGCTCAGGACTTATTTTTTGGTCATATAACAAGTCTTATGGGGCTACAGAGTTCTCAAGTGACGATAATCCTGTAAAATACCAAGGGGCTAACCCTCAATATTGGTATAACTTTGAAGAAAGTATATCAGAAGAAAATTTAAAATCGGGTGATTTATTATTCTTTGATTATGATGGAGATGAAAAGATGGACCATGTAGCTATGTATGTAGGTTTGGATGGGAGTTCCTATGATGTAGTAGAAGCTTATGATTACGATCGTGGTATCATTTGGTCCAAGAAAGAAGAGCTAAAATTCCGTAATGGCTTTGTTGGTTTCCGCAGGATTACAAAACCAAGGATAGGCATTGAGTTCCGTACTACTTCACCTGTAGATTTGATTATTACAGATCCTGATGGTCTTACAATCACTAAAGATGTTTATGAAATACCCGGTGCTTTTTATTATTACGTTAGTGACATAGATGGAAATGGTGAGTTAGATGATACAATACTTGCTCCAGAAAAGAAAATAGGAAATTATTTACTAAATGTAGTTTCAGAAAAAGGGGCTCGTACAAACGATACTTATAGTATTGAAATTGTTATTGACGGTGAAGTTTTCCTTTTAGTTAAAGATGTTCAAATAAGAGATATTCCAGACCAGCCACTTGTAATTAGGTCAACAGAAAATTCAATAAAATTAATAGAGAAGCCTTAATAAGAGATTAAACAAGGTAACAGTGCTTAAGAGTATGAAACTGAGAATTTAAAGAGTATAAATAACCATTAAATTTAAGGATGATTATAAATGAAAAGAAAATAAATCTATAATTATAAGTAATAATCAACTAAAGAGTAATCTGAATATTCAGTATATTCAAATCACCTACTTCGAAAAAGAATAAAAGCATATGAGAAAATGGAAGAAGTTGAAGACTGCAACTACATTTCCGCCTAATGTAATTAAAATAATGAAAAAGTACTGAAAAAACAAGATGCTAAATGTATCTATATTTTTAAGTAAAAGAACCATTATCAAATAGAACTCTATCAGAATTTAAAAAAAGATTAAATTTTGGGAGGTGTTAGATTATAAAAATTATTAAATATAGTTACAAACAGAGAATGGAAAAGGAGGCAAAATATGAAAGAAAATCGACATATTAAAGTAATATTAATAATTATGGTTGCATTAAGTATAGGCAGCTTCTTTCTAAAAAAACAGAGGCTATTGCAAGTGGTCAGGTTCAATATAAGGTTATATAAGGGAGATCTATAGGAAATTCAAGCCAATATGAAAAACTTCTAAATGATATGTCCAGTAAAGGTTGGGAATTTGTTGCCCTTGATTTGCAATGGGGACTTTATATCTTTAAAAGATAAATTAGAATTGCATCATGTTAGAAATAATAATTATGGACTTCTGATTATTTAAGTAATATCTAATATTCTAAAAATATTAAAAATAAAGGAGGAAGAAAAATGTTTAAGAAAGTGAGATTTTTTATTACAGTAATAGTATTGGTGCTAGCGACAATTATTACTTTTGCAGGAGGTGTATTTTCTCAAGAATATACCGGGTTAATTATCGATGCTACTGGATTGAAAGCTGATGCGGTTCTTTATCCTGAAATACTTACTATTGATGAGGAAGGAACTAAGCAACCCGTATACACTTTACTTATCGCTGACCCTCTCTTATGTGAAAAAATTGGTTTAGTGCAATATACGGATACATTAGATGAGGCTATGCAGACAGCTCGAATAGGCGCAAATCCCTATATTGTTAAAGTAAAAGAATTAGTAGGTACTGTGATAAAAGGAAATTTTATTATTGCTCTAGAAGATGCACGCAAGATTAGAGAAGCGAATAAAATTTCTAATTTCCTTACTCAATGTCGGGTAACAATTATTACAGGAGAAGCAGATGGTGCTGGCAGAACTATAGTTGCACCTGAAGAAGGAGGAAGTGCTAAAGTTTATAGTACCACAGATATGGTTGGGGGAATAGATTATATAGATTACAAGCGAAATATGGCTATTGCCTACGGAGAAGGGACTATACCTCAGAATGCCCCGGATGCACAAACCGGTCGTATTATGGCTAAAGAGGAAGCCATACTAAGGGCTGAAGCAGGACTTGTTAAAATTCTACAAGGTATTCAAATTTGTTCAGAGACAACTTCTGAGATTGCTGAGCAACATAATGTAATCATGTTAACTACTGGGAAATTGGAAGGTTTTCTCAAAGGTGCCACTATGAATACCTTAAAATATGTAACTGATGAAAAAACCGGGGAACTTGAATATGTTTTGGTGGGAATGGAAGTACCTTTATCTACTACAATTAATGCTTTATTAGTTCCCATTCACAAAGATGTACTTTACCGTATTTACGAATTCAGTAAACCAAACTATTAATCATTAAAACTCTAAAATTTAAAGGGGGAACATTGTTCCCCCTTTAAATTGAAAGGAGGTAAATTATGAAGAAGGAATTTTATTGGATATCAAAAATAGCAGTAATTTTATTATTAATCATAATGAATTTATTGCCAGTTTTAGCTGAAACTACCGGAATTAGTTGTGGTAATGTTCAAGAAATTATAGTAGAAGGTATGTCTTCCATTCAGCCTAATGAGGACATTGCTAATGCCAGGAATCGGGCTATTGCTGATGCTTTGCGTCATGCAGTAGAGCGAGTACTTGGCCTCTATATTGAAGAAGAAATTTTAATGGAAGATTTTTCTAAATTGGAAATTGCGGTTTACAAAGAGGCCAAAGGGCATGTAGTTACTTATGAAGTGATTGAGGGTTCAGAGAAAAAAGAAGAAGGTATATATAGCTTAAAAATTAAAGCAATTATCTGCTTAGAGCCTCGTATCTTGGTTATTATTCCTGAGAAACATAACGGGAAAGAAATAATAGATCGTACAGCTGAATCGACTATTATTGATGGATTACTTAAAACTGGTTTTTCAGTTGTAGGTAAACAGGAGAGGGAAAGCATATATAGAAATCCTTTAATTAAGAGAATTTTAGAAGGGGATAAAAAAGCAGTTTTAGAGCTTGCGATGTATTATGGTGCCAACGTGGTTATCATTGGTAAAGTAAGTAGTGAAAAAACAGGTAAGGTATCGGATTTTCATTCTGTACGCGCTTATCTTGAAGTCCAGGTCCATAAAACAGATAATGATAAAATTATAGCGGCCCATAATCTACAGATATCCGGAGCAGGTATTACCGAAAATAGTGCAAGTAAGATGGCTTTAAATTTAGCAGGTGAGCAGATGGCCGATTATTTGATAGAAAGATTGGCTGAATATCGAAATCTTGAAGAGATTAAAATCATTCACTTGTTTATTGATAGTTTAAAAAGTGATTATCAATTTGATAAATTAAAAGAACTAATAGGTAAGATGCTCTCAGTTATTGAGGTAAAGGTTAATTTTATAGAAAATGATAGAGCTGAATTAATCCTAAAAAAATTTAGGAGATATGCAAGGATTAGTGGAGAACTTATATGATTTAAGTTTTATGGATTTAGATATAAAAAGGACTAAGGAAGATACTTTGCACATTACCATAAGGTAATAGCCTTTAAGATTATATTAAATTTTACAAAACTTAAATTAATGCCAAGAGAAATATATTATATAATTGAGGTAAAAAATTATATGATTTCTTATCCTAAAATTACAAAAATCATAATAATATTTATTGTTTTGTGGTTTATTGCATTTACGGCAGCAGCCAATACTGATTTGTCGAAAATATATCTGGAAAGGGCTAAGCTTTACTATAAAAACGGCTATACAAATGAAGCAATAGAAGAATGTGAAAAAATTCTTGTTACCCAGTCTGATAATGACGAAGCCCAAAGCATAATAACTAAAATTAAGTCTAAATATAAAGATAGTGAGACTCCTTATCTTTTATTCCTCTGTGGGTTTGGTCCTCAAGGTTTCCAGGACGGAGAATTATCCACTGCTATTACCCTTACTGTAGATGATGAAGACAATGTTTATGTTGCTGATAGATATAATCATAATATTCAGAAATTTAATTCACAAGGAAATTTATTATTAACTTTTAGTAGGGAAGGAAACAAAAGAGATAATTTTTTCCAGCCTATAGACATATGTTATCAAAACAATACTCTATTCGTAATTGATTCATTTTACCACGAGATACGGCAATTCAGTGTAGATGGGATTCCTTTAAAAGTCATTAATATTAAATATATAGAGAAACCCATAGGTATAACTGTTGATAAAGAGCTGAATGTTTTCCTCTTAGATTCTACCAAAGTTCAAATATTAAATATAAATGGCGAATTAGGAAAGATATTTGGAGAAAATATACTATTAAATCCCAAGGAAATTACTTTGAATAGCGAAGGCAATATCTTAATTGTTGATATTGATAAAAATCCTTTGAAACTCTTTGATAAAAATGGGTATTTTGTAGGCCAATTTGGGGATAATATGATGGAGGAACTGATAGGAATTGCTGAAGATAGAGAAGGCAATTTTTTAGTAATTGATAAAGCAAAAGACAAGATGTTTGAATTTGATGAAAAAGGTAAATTTTTAACTCAATATCCGATTAGTCAAACTAAATTAACTAATCCTTTGGATATGGCTATTTCTCCGCATAATCTGGTTTATATTGCTCATAAAGGGAAGAATAGAATATTAGAATTTAAACTTAAATATGCCCGTAGTAAAGAAGAACATCTGGCTTTGGGAGAATTGTATCTACAAGAACAAAATAATTTTTTAGCTATCGAAGAATTCCAAAAAGCTATTAAATTAGGTTTAAATACTTCAAGAGTATATTATCTTCTCGGACGAGCCTATCACCAGGAACAGAAATGGGAACAAGCGATTAATAAATATAAAAAAGCTATCCAAATAAGACCCCAAGCGGAAATGTATTTTTATTGTGGGAATGCCTATTTTGCTAATCATTTATACGAAAGGGCAGCTCAAAACTTCCAACAGGCCCTCATTCTCGATCCCAAGGATATGAACTCTCTTAATAATCTTGGTTATGCCTATGTAAACCTAGATAAATTTGATGATGCTTTTAAAATATTTTCTGAGGTATTAGTATTAGATTCTAATTATGTTGAGGCTTTAATTGGTCAGGGTATAGTTTTTTATAAAAACAAAAAGTATGAGCAAGCGATTGATGAATACAAAAAAGTTTTAGAGATCGATCCAACCAATAAAAAGGTCAATTATTATATCGGTCAATCTTATTATGCCAATAAACAATATGTCGAAGCAATTAAGATTTTAGAAAAAGCTTCTGCTGAGGGACCTTATTTTGTAGATTCACTCTATTACTTAGGGCTCACTTATCAGGAAATAGGTGAAACTGATAAAGCAATTGAGGTTTTCCAATCAGCTCTAAAGATTGCTCCCGGCCGAGAAGATATTAAGAAAGCTTTACTAAAAATTCAAAATTAATCTTATTTTATAAGATTGTAAAAATATCTATAGATAACAATTTATAAATTTATAAATTAAAAAAATTTAAATAAAGAAAGGAGATTTAAAAAATGAAGAAATTCTTGATCATCTTGATTATATTGGCTTTATGCTTCTGCAGTGGAAATGCCTTTTCTCAGGAAAATGTGCTTTCACAAAAAGTTAGTGAACTTGCTGATAAATTAGCCTTCGCGGTAGAAGGTTATGTAGTAGGGGCAAGTGAGGAAACAGTTTATATTAATCTTGGGCAAGAAGCAGGCATTGTTGAAGGTGTTAAATTTGAAGTAGTAAGGTTAGATAAGGAACATCCCTTTAAGATGGGTGATAAAATCATTGGTTATCCGGAGACAGAAGTTGGTCAGATAGAGATAACTGGAGTTAGAAAAGAAATGTCCTTGGCCAAAATAACTAAGAAGGTTATGGATATACAGGAAGGTGATAAAGCCTACCAGGAGATGAAAAAAGTTACCCGAGTAGCCATAACTGAATTTACTTACGGAGATGAATTTAATGATTTTACCAGAAATGTCCAGGACATGCTTTACACTAACCTGATTCAAAGAGGAATGACCGTCGTAGAACGAGAAAAAATGGAACAAGTATTAAAAGAATTAGGGAATACCTTTACGGGAATGATTGATTCTACAACTGCAGCTCAGATAGGGAAGATGCTGGGAGTAGAAGCCATAGTAGTTGGAACAGTAGCCGATATGGGTAATTCTATTGACCTTAGAGCTCGTTTAGTGGATGTAGAAAAAGGTACTGCCATAACTGCTGCTCAGGTTGATGTGGTTAAAGATCCGACGATTACCAAAATTTTGAGTAACGGAAGAAGGCCAGCAATCTATGGAATGAAAAAAAATATTTCTATCGAGGAGAAAGTAGGAGACGAAAGAGTTGTACCTCTAAATTTTAAATGGACAGAACCCTTAGGTAGCTGGAAAGTTTCTTTAGTGTCATATCAGCTGCTTGAAGATAGAAATCTTAAGTTTAACTTTTTACTCGAAAACTTAGAAGATCTCCCACAAAGCTGCGAATTTTATAAAGATAATTCAAAAACATATCTTCTTGATGACTTTGCAAATATGTATTTACGTCCAACTACTTCCTTACCAGAGAGAATAGAACTTATTCAAAAAATTCCTTTAAAATTTTCAATATCTTTCCCTAAAATAAAAAAAGAAGTAAATGTAGTTGTTTTGTATTTGCATTGGGGATTTTGGACTACAGGTGAAGGCGGTAGATATAATAGGCGAAATATTTATTTTGGACCTATAGAATTAAATTAAGATTAAAATCTTAATTATTAATTCTTATGTCAAACATAAGCCAGTCTGACACTTAGCGTAAGAGAATTATTAATTATTTAATATTTAGTAGTTTAGATTGATTTAATAAATTTACAAATCAAATATGTTAAATCAAGAAAGGAGCTTTAAAAAATGAAGAAATTCTTGATTATCTTGATTGTATTAGCTTTATACTTATGCAGTGGAAATGCTTTTGCTCAGGAAAATATACTTTCCCAAAAAGTCAGTGAACTTGCTGACAAACTTGCCTTTGCGGTAGAAGGTTATGTAGTAGGAGTAAGTGGGGAAACAGTTTATATTGATCTTGGGCAGGCATCGGGTATAGTTGAAGGTATTAAATTTGAAGTAGTCAGATTGGACAAGGATAATCCTTTTAAGAAGGGTGAAAAAATCATTGGTTACCCGGAGACAGAAGTTGGTCAGATAGAGATAACTGGAGTCAGAAAAGAAATGTCTCTGGCTAAGATAACTAATAAAGTGATGCCTATACAGGAAGGGGATAAAGTTTATCAGGAGATGAAAAAAGTGACCCGAATAGCTATCACTGAATTTACTTATGGAGATGATTTTAATGACTTTACCAGGAATGTCCAGGATATACTTTATACTAACCTGATTCAAAAGGGAATGACTGTTGTAGAACGAGAGAAAATGGAACAGGTATTAAATGAACTGGGAAAAAGTTTTAGTGGAATGATTGATTCTTCCACCGCAGCTGAGAT
This sequence comes from Atribacteria bacterium SCGC AAA255-N14, assembly GCA_000405345.1. The sequence continues at coordinate 29,731 of ASPC01000004.1, read as the reverse complement.
AGGAAATATGCTGGGGGTGGAAGCCATAGTAGTTGGTACCGTAGCCGATATGGGTAATTCTGTTGACCTTAGGACTCGCTTAGTAGATGTAGAAAAAGGTGCCGCCATAACTGCTGCTCAAATCGATGTGGTTAAGGATCCGACTATTACGGGTCTGTTAAGTAGTGGGATTAGAAGCAGTGTATATGGGAAAGGTAATATTACTTCAACAAAAACAGCAAAAACTATACAAGAAGTAAAAGTTCAGAACTTCACCTTTAATTTAATCAATTTGCAAAAAAAAGGAGACAGAATATATTTTGACTTAACCGTTACAAGCGACCAAGATATCTGGCTTGCAATGTATTCATGTCCAGAATCAACATATTTAGGTTCATTGGTCGGACGAGTTAAAGGAAACACAAGAATTTTTGATGAGTTTGGAGATGAATATTTTGACAATAATATTCAACTTGGAAATTATGTTATGGATAAAAATCCCGGTAGTGTCAACAACACACTTGTTGCTAACGTACCTATGAAGATCATTGTTTCCTTTGATGCTTTTTCATCTCAAGCAAAAATAATAAGCTTACTCGAAATCAAATGTTATGCTAATGATAAATTTTTCTCAATTCAATTCAAAAATATTCCTATAACGGAATAAGAGTTATAAAAATATTATTCAAATATTAAATATCTTAGAAACGATAGAATAAATAATTTATTAAAAAACTTTTTTCTCTTTTCTATATGGTATCTATAAAGAAAATAAATTAATGTTATATTATCTTAAAAAGAATACAAAATTAAAATATAAAAAAGAGGGAAAGAGATATAACTTTTCTTTTGTATAGTCTTTTGATTTTCAGGAATAAATGTTTATTTCACTATTGTTTGTTCAGTTAAAAGTAGTAATCCCAGCATATTAGTCTATAGAAAATCAAGAATAAATATATTTAAAGGAGGAAGAAATTGTGGAAACAAAGAAATTAACGCAGATTTTGCTCGGACTCAGTGGATTTGTCACCGTAGGGTCGATTATTTGGTGGGTTTCATTTTATAGTCAGGCAGCAAAGTAAATGGGAGGAAATTTAGGAGATTTTTTCCAGTGTCTTTATACATCAGGCGGGTCATGTGGCTTTCTTGTCGGTATCGCTCAACTGGCAGGAGTTACTCCGTATAATCCAACTTTATTCTGGATTGGTGCCATAATGCTTGGGGTAGGAATAATCCTCAAATTTTCTTTAAAGAAAGACGGCACTCCCTAATTACAAGAAATTTTGTATGACAGGGGACATATTCCCTATTTTATATTAGATGTTGTGCGCAATTGCCGCCAGAGATATTAGGATAAAATATAATGTTTTCTTCGGTATCAACTCTTTAAGGGGGTAAAAAATGGAATTAGTTAATCAAATTAAGCATGATGCACCAGATAATGACTTATTGGTGTGGAAGTTTCCAAGCGAAGAACTAAAACTTGGTTCACAGCTTATTGTCAATCAGAGTCAAGAAGCTGTTTTTGTAAAAGGTGGAAAGGTATTTGATGTGTTTGAATCAGGTACTTATACACTTATGGCTGGTAATCTACCAATTCTTAATAAAATAGTTAATTTTCCATTTGGTGGCAAAACACCTTTTACAGCGGAAGTTTGGTTTGTAAATAAAACTGTAAAGCGAGACCTGAAATGGGGGACAAAGGGACCAATACAAATTATTGATCCAATTTACCAATTTCCTATAAGTGTAAGATCGTTTGGCAAATGGGGGTTTAATATATCAAATTCCCAGTTATTCGTAAACAAAATTGTAGGCACACTAAAAATAACAGATGCACTGAGAATTGAAGATTACTTTATGGGAGAAATTGTTCAACGTCTTTCAGATGCTCTTGCAAAGTACTTTACTCAGGAAAATGTATCTATTTTTAAGATTAGTTCAAAACTAAACGAACTATCACTTTTTACTCAAGGAGCGATTAGTCCAGAATTTAAAAGTTTTGGAATTGAAATTGTAAATTTTAATGTTGAACGCATTAGCATTCCGGAGGAAGAACAAAGGAAATTTCAAGAAATTCTTGGTAAAAAAATGGAAATCGAACAAATCAGTAAGGCCAATGTTGGTCAAGCATATACCACTGTGCGAACTTTTAATACTCTTGAAAAGGCAGCTGAAAATAAAGGTGGTGGTGCGGGGCAATTACTTGGAGCAGGTCTTGGACTTGGTGCCGGACTTGGTGCCGGTGTACCAATTGGACAGCAAATTGGTGGTGCAATGAATGTTCAACCAAATAAGCAAAACAAAAACGATGATCCAATTAATAAACTTCAGAAATTAAAACAAATTTTTGAGGCTGGCCTAATAACAAAAGATGAATATGACACTAAAAAGAAAAATGTCCTATCTCAATTGTAAATTTGGAGAATGTAATTAATAAAAATCGTTTAAATTTTTAGTAATAGCTTAGATAACAAAGTTTGTTGCTATTTTACCGGTTGTTTTTTATCGCGCCAAGAGATGGACAATCTCTTACAATTTCTTGGAATTAATCTGTTAAGTCATTATGATTCTATGTCATTTTTGTAAAATGTCGTGAAATCTTCATTCGATTTGGCTGATTACTTAATAACCAACAAAATAAAAATAATATACTAATAAGCAATACAAAATATTTTCATTAAAATACAATAAAAACAACATGCTTAACCCAACTTCGCCACAATTTCTTCGAATTTGTCTAAAATACCCTATCTAAAAGTCTCAAACCCTTGCAGGATAAGGAGTTAGGAATCCATATCTTGTTGTAGTGACACACATGTACTTTATATAGTTGACAAGAGAAGGATTCTATGCTAATATTATAATATGTATATCAAACAAGTAATTAAAGGAAACGGGAGAACTAATAAGAAGTACAAATACTTCCATTTGGTGGAAAGCATCCGGACTGAAAAGGGCCCCAGACAGCGTCTTATCCTAAACCTGGGAAAAATCGATCTTGACCCTTCCCAATACCATTCTCTGGCCCGAAGGATTGAAGATATCCTGACCGGTCAAACGAGCATTTACGAAATCCCTTTAAAGATAGAAAAAATCGCCCGGAGAGCAGCCGGTAAAATATCTGATAAAACCTCAAGAGAAGAAGTAAAATCTACCGATTTTACAGAAGTAGATATTACTTCACTTAAGACCATGAGGTCACGGACCTTCGGAGGAGAATACCTGTGTAATTCGATCTGGGAGGAATTAGGAATCACCAGGTTTTTCTTAAAAAATGGTGTATCCTCCAATCCTATCCCTATACTTAAAGCCTTAGCATTAAATAGATTGATTGATCCCGGAAGTGAAAGATATACCAAAGAGTGGGTAGATAACCGCTCTTCCTTATACGAGATAACCGAAAGACCGTTATATGACTCCCTTAATTCCTATTACCGGGGAGGAGATGCCCTCTTTAAATTAAAAGATAAACTGGAACAATATCTCTCTTTTAAGGAAAAGACCCTCTTTTCCTTACCGGAAAAGATATTCTTCTTTGATCTTACCAATACCTACTTTGAAGGAGAACAAAAGAATAACCCTAAAGCTCAATTCGGCAGACCCAAGGAAAAAAGGACTGACTGTCGTTTAGTTACCTTAGGTATGATAATAGATGAGTCGGGATTTGCTAAATACAGTGAACTATTCCCCGGTAACCAGGCCGAAGGAGAGACTCTCTCTACTATGATAAAAGAACTGGAGAAGAACATTACTTCAGATGATAAAACTATTGTTTTAGATGCCGGTATCGCTACCGCTAAAAACGTCAAATGGTTAAAAGATAATCATTACCACTATATTGTGGTAAACCGGGGGAAACCACCGGTTTCCCAGGACTTTTCTGCTATCTCTACTGTTCGTGGTGTGGAAATTAAAAGATTTGAAGTAGAAGAAGAGGCCTATATACTCTGCAGGAGTAAGAAGAAGGAAGCTAAAGAAAAATCAATGAGAACCAGGATAGAAAGGCTTTTTTTAGAAAGGTTACAAAACCTTAATAGGGGATTAACTAAAAAACACGGTACCAAAAACTATCAGAGGGTAATAGAGATAACAGGTAGACTTAAAGAGAAGTATCCTAAAGTAGCCAAATTGTATTCCGTAGAAGTAATAGCGGAAGCAGAAAAAGATTCACAAGACCCTAAATTAAAAGCGATAGCCCTTAACTGGGAAAAGAATAACAAATACGAGAAAGAGGTAATCTCTGAAGGGAGTTATGTGCTAAGAACTGACCGCATCGATCTTTCTGATTCCGAAATCTGGAATACCTATATAATGCTAGGTAATATCGAATATGCCTGGCTTACCATGAAATCATATTTGGGATTAAGGCCTAATTTTCACCAGAAAGAAAAGAGAGTCGATACCCATATGTTTATCTCTGTCTTAGCTTATCATATCCTGCATATTATCGAATACCGGTTACGTATGGCAGGTGACCATAGAAAATGGTCTACCATCCGTAACCTGCTTTCTACTCACCAGCGGGTAACCATGGCCTTCCGGATGAAAGATGAAGAGGGAAAGACCACCCAAAAGTTCATTAGAACCTGTACCGTCCCGGAGGTAGAACACCAGAAGATCTATAACCTTTTTGGTCTATCCGGTAAAATAACCCGTATTTCCAGTTTAGTAAAATACTGTAGTGACCATAGAAAGACCTGAATGCTTATATAGCAATACTTTGCTTATGGATTTGGTGAAGTTGGGCTAGGGATATATTGATTCGTGTCTTTTATTTTGCATATTTTACAGTTGGGTTAAGGATTTTGTTTTTTAGAATAAAAAAATTTCTAAAGAAAAAGTCGAAGAATTTTTTTCTTTACTTAAGAAATTAACGAATAAAGTTGAAAGGATATTATTCTTGATTGAAAGAACATGGTTTTAAATATCAAGAGAAATTATATATGTTTAAAAGGGGATTGTTATGGCTTCCATTACTTGTATTAATTGTGGTGCTAATTTAAATGTTGACACCCTTTCGAAATATGTTAAGTGTGATTATTGTAAGACGTTTAATAGTAATTTTTCTGCATTTGATAAAGTAGAATCTTTGATGATTAAGACAGATAAAAATGTGGATGTATACAAAAATTTATATCTATCATTTAAACTTAAAGATTACCCTAATGTAAAAAAAATTAGCAATAATATTCTAAATGAAAACCCGAATTCCTGGATAGCTTTAACTTATTTGTCTATTGCTGAATTTTGGCTGGGATATGATGATTTTAAACATCTTGAAAATTTATACGATTTAATTGAAAAGGCAAAATTATTATCGGATAATAACGAATTAGTAGTTGATGCTGCGAATAAAATTGCAAACAACATAGTTGTTCTTGGAACTAAAAATTGTATTTATGGAAATGAGATAAAAAATGCATTATTTGCTTTTAAAATAGCACGTAAAATGAGCATATTAGATCCTGAGTCTGAAGAATGCTTAAAAAAATATTTATTAAAAGCGTTTGAATACCTGAAGAACCAACTGAATAATCTTTTAGAAAAAAATAAAAAAGATTATGACCCACCATATATTTCTCTTATGAATATTTTTGAATTTGGTAGTTTTTACAATAATAAGGAAGTACTAGAATATTTTTACTTACACGCAAAGATTCATTTGGAAAAAGGAAAATCCAAATCATATTATAACGAATTACTTAATAAACTCAAAAAAGTTGAAGCTATATTGAAATCGCTGAATAGTGATGTGATTGGGAAAAATATATCTTTCAGTTTTTTTGGGAAAATTAGTATTGAGTAAAAAAAAGGGGGGTACAATAAAAAGGCAAATTTCAATAAAGTCTATAAATTGAAATTATTAAAAAAATAAAGGAGATTAACATGGCGGATCGATTTGATTTTAAATCTATTTATGAAGAAGAAACTTGGACAGTAATGTATGAAAATGCAGAAGGTTATCAGGAAACATTCTATGACTATATTAAAGCCGAATGTGAAAAAAGTAATTTTCCTAACCTTGACATTAGTATGGATGAGTATATTAGCGGCGGGTTACTCTTTAACCAAGAAGCTACTAAGATGCTTAAGGTAAAAGCAACAAAGTCCAATTTTAAAAAATTCGAAATATATTACAGGGCTCAAATATTTGGAAATGTTGTTTTATTTACACGATTGGAATGTATGGAGCGAGGCTTTTTTGCTACAATAACTGGGAAAACCGGTTCAGAGTTGAAAGCTCTTGTAAGAGAAAAGTGTAAAAATATGGCACAGTATGAAGAATTTATAGCAATAGATAGCTTGGCAAATATAATTTACAATGCTGCTTTACTAAAAATGGACCCAAATTTTAAAGAAAGAAAAATGCTTCAAGCAAAATCGTAAAAAAATTAGGAAAAGATGCGGTAGAAAAAATTGGACTTTACGAATTTAGAAAAACTAAAAGGTAGAAATATGAAGATGTGAATTCCTATATTTTCTAACCTCTATTAAATAAATAAGGAGGATTACAATGAAAGTAGGAGCACTTGTCTTAGGGATTATCGGCGGATTAATAGCGTTAATTCTTGGGGTAGTCGGATACGGCATGGGAAGTATGGCGGATGTGGGGGAAGCCGGAGCAGGCGCTACTCTAAAGTTCTTAAGCCTCGGGCTACCAATTGCAGGGTTAATCGGAGCAGGGATAGTCATAACCAAACCCATAATTGGTGCTGTACTCATGGGGTTAGCTGCGGTAGGTATTGTGCTAATTCTGGGTTTCAATTTTTTTAGCTTATTTCCTGTAGTCTTGTTGGGATTGGGTGCGCTTCTTGGTTCTCTAGGTTCGCAGCAGGATACCAAGTAACCCACGCAATCAACTTAACAGATCTAACAGCAAGGTAAATTAGACGTGCTGAGACAATGACGGGAGGAGGTATTATACAGAAACATTCGATCGTGTATGATTACCCTGGACCTTAGACAGGAGGGAGAAATGAGCAATCTCAAAAGGTAGGAAAAACGGAGTCAAATTTTTATTTTATTAGTGCTAATTGAAAATTTTAAAATAAATAGGGGCTATTTTTTTTGTTTCACTATTATTGGTGCCATTATTGAGCCGCATAAAACTCCAGACTCCTGTCTGGAGATGTAGCGGCAGCCCGAAGGGCTCAAGCTCGTTTTTCGCTTGTAGCCAAAAGAAGCCCCCAGCTCCTGCTGGGGGAGTGTCATCGGCATTCCTTTAATTGTTTTGGGATTTATTTTGTTGGTAAGTTGGCGACAACAAAAAATGAAAGAAATGGCAAGAAAAGCAGCCAGGGAGTTTGGGAAGGGATTGCACGAAGGACATTCAGAAGAAGATAAATAAATCTTTGGGGTCATCTTTAAAGGGAGTCTTTAACGTTAGAGATTTTAATTTTTTTATGTACAGTGTTTAATGTCAAGGGCTACCCCTCCCGTATGACAAAAAATATAAAATTGTAATTTAAAAATAAGATTAATATTATCAATATTTTATTATTTTAAATATTTTGTGTTGATCAGAGTAATAACTAAATGGCTTCATGGATATAATATTTTTTAAATGTCATGTTTCCTATATAGCTGGCGCTAAACAAAAATTACAAAATAAATCTTATTTTAAGGGAGGTTAAAAAGATGGTTATTCGGAAAAATAAATTCTTATTTCTTATTGTTGTTCTATCATTATTATTATTTTTTTCTCAGGAGCTTATAATTTGTGCAGCTCAAGCTATGCCGTCAGAAATAATTAATGAAACTATTAAGGCATTGGAGGAGATGTCATCTTCACTAGATAGTGGATTATTTAAAGGACTTCTAAAAAGAGCGGAAGGAATAGCTATATTTCCCTCTATAACGGAAGTAGCAATTTTCGGCATAGGTGGACAAAAAGGGGATGGTCTAGTACTTAGAAGGGATAATAAGACAGGTGTATGGCATGGACCAGCTTTTCTGAAAATTAAAAGTGCCGGTATAGGTTTAAAAATGGGCATTCAATCTATTGATCTTATTCTTGTTATCAATAATAGGCAAGGTGTTGAAGCATTTATGAAAAATACTTTTAAATTTGGAGGTACTTTAGCTTGGACAGTTGGTCCTATAGGAAGGTCTGTTTCAGCGGAAATAGACTCTGACTTTAATGCTCCCATATATTCCTATTCTATAACTAAAGGTCTCTATTTTGATGCTGGTTCCCTTCAGGGTTCAACTATTAAAGAAAATAACGATGCTAATGAAACATTTTATGGAGAGAGTATTTCTAATAGAACTATATTGGAAACAAAAATTTCTAAAAACGCAGAATTCCTGAAACTTCTGGCTTTGATTGAGAAAATTAGCGAATAACTTAATAAATAAATTATCATGTGATTACAACCCAAAAAGTACCTAAAGTACTCATATTTCAAAAATATTACAAATAATAGCAAATAATACTAATCAAGATATTTAAATTATTTTACTTAATAGCACCTTGAAAAATAAATAGCAAAAATGGCTAAAACCCTTTATTTTACTTGCGTTTTATGGTATAATAAGTCATAAAAATACTAGCGAATAAGGAGGGTAACCATGTCCTTTCATCTAAATAAGGCCCAACAAATGGCCTTCGATGATTCCCTATTATCGCTTACCGAAAGAGAAAGAAAATATCTCAATAACTCCTGGGCAGAAATCTTTAACAAAAAGATATTTCCTTTTATAGGGGAAGACCGATTTAGCATACTATATAGTAATAATCCGCCCTCCCGGCCTAACAATCCGGTAAACGTCTATTTCGGACTCCTCATCTTAAGGGATATATTTAACCAATCAGATGAAGAAGCCTTTAATTCTCTAATGTTTGATATCAGGTATCAATATGCCCTACATACGACCAGCTTTCAAGAACAGCCGATATCCAAAAACAGTCTGACCAACTTTCGGGCAGCGGTATACAAATACAACCAGGAATACGGTATTGACCTTATCCAGGAAGAGATAGAGACTCAAGCGAAGACATTCTCTAAGCTACTTAACATAGAAGGCAAAAACTTCCGCATGGATTCCCTGATGATTAGCTCCTCTTGTAAAAAATTATCTCGTTTAGAAATAATATATACTACTGTTTCCCGACTGATAAAGGTAATAGATAAACTACCGGAAAGGTTTAAACCATATTTAGATAAAAACCATCATAATGATACCATCTACCGTTCCAGAGATAAAGACTTAAATAGTAAAATTAGAAAAGTACTAAGAGATGGTTTAAGGCTCTATTATCTCTACAGAAAAGATAAAGAGATAAGAAATACTAAAGAGTTTAAACTCCTTGCCCGCATGTTAAAAGAACAAACTCATAAACGTGGTATAAAGGTCTCTAAAGAGATAGCCCCTAACTCCCTGCAAAACCCTACCGATCCCGATGCCACCTACCGCAGGAAGGGGAAGAAGAAACACATCGGTTATACCGCCAATCTCATAGAGAAGTTTGATGATAATAATCGGATGATAGAAGGCTATGACTTACAGAAAAATACCTACAGTGATCAGAAATTCGCACAAGATGCAATTGAAAAATTAGAAGATACTACCCTCCTAACAGATGGTGCCTATTACTCCGAAGAGATAAACAAAAAAGCCAGAGCCAAAGGTATAAAGATGATCCCTACTAACCTGGTAGGAGGAGGTAAAAATAATAATAGTGATAAATTTACGATAGATGAGAAAAAACACCAGGTAAAGAAATGTCCTTCTGGCCATAAGCCAATAACCAGTGAATTTAGAGAAGGATCCTATAGGGCACACTTTGACAAGAAACACTGTAACAATTGTCCCTTCCGTAAAGAATGTCCGGTAATTAAACAGAAAAAGAGTTACCTTTTCCAAGTATCAGAGAAGACCTTACACCGCTGTCAGCTTATAGCTGAAATGGGAACCTCCGAGTATCAAGATCTGGCTAAAAAAAGGGCCGGGATAGAGGGTATCCCCTCGGTACTTCGCAGGAGGTACAAGATAGATTATCTTCCGGTAAGGGGAGAAGTACGGGTAAAGGTGTACTTAGGGTTTAAGATATCGGCAATAAACTGTAAGAGATTGATAAAAGGGCTGGCAAATAAGCCTATACCTGAGCTTTCTATCCTTTTATTTAACCATTTATTATCGCTATTTAGTTTTCAAAGAATCTATCAAGTTAAATTTGCTGCTTAAGTTAAATATGTTATTAAATAGTTAGTTTTTGGGAGATAACCATCATGTTAAATATTGTAAAATAATTTATCTAGCCCAAGTTAATAAAATCAAAAAATAAATAATTTTGTGTTACAGGAAATATTGATTGGAGAAGGAAATGACAAGCAAAGAATAATATTTTAAAAATTACAATCTGTTTAATCTATGAAGAGAAAATATTTCTTATTATTAAAGGAGGTTATTTATTATGAGAAAATGTTGCTCTCTTAAAGTTGTGATTTTAGTTGTTTTGTTAATTATTCCCTTAGCGGGGTGTAATTTTTCAGGAATTATTGATTGGGTGATTCCCCCGAGTACAAGTCCTGAGATTTGCGATATTTGTAATTTACCCCCATATTCAATAAATATAAAAGTGAAGACTGCATACTTTGAAAGTAATTTTATTATAGAGCTTAAATATGTTGGCTCTGATTATGATATATATGATGGTAATTGGACTGGCTGGTGTGCTGATAAAGAGACATCCATTGAAACCGACGAATGGTATCAAGGATATGTATATTGTAGTTATAATCCCTCTAATCGATATGGTATAGATTGGCCAAAGGTTAACTGGATTATAAATAATAAGGGATATTATAGCGCAGAGTATATTCAAAATGCTATATGGCATTTTACCAATGGTTATCCTCCCAATGGATTGGCAATGGCCGCTGAGGCCCACTCGGATTTTTGTCCTCAGTCTGGCCAAAAATATATTGCTATCATAGATGTACCAGGAAAGCAGCTTACTTTTATAGAAGTGCCAGTAGAACAAAATAAAACTGAGTATCGGGCATTTTTAGTAGGAGTAGGTGATTATGAAAATTTTGATTTTACCAATGGAGACTTAGTAAGCCCGTCATATGATGTTGATAGAGTATATCAAGTACTTAATCAGTGTAAATTTGGTTCGTTAAATACTGAATTTTCATCTATTTTAAAACTTAAAGACACTAGGGCAACGAAATCAGCTATATTACAAGGTATTGAATCTACTTTTGCTGGGGCAGATAGCAATGATACTTCATATTTTTATTTTAGGGGACATGGATTTAGAGGTAATGACACTTCGTATTTATGCCCTACTGATTCAAAGCTATATGATTTACCTTATATTGGTATAATCGGTGAAAGTTCGCTCATTAGTGTAGATGAATTAGAGAAGGTCTTAAGCTCTATTCCAGGTATAAAAGTCGTCTTGCTCGATTGTTGTTATTCAGGTGATTTTATCGGCAAAGGAGAAAGTGTTTATGATGAATTAGTTGAATTTAATGATAACGTGATTTATACCTTCTCACAAAGCTTATCAAAAGATCCTCTTACTAATAATCAATATAAAGTTTTATGCTCATGTTCTCATGACCAGACTAGCATAAGCTGCGAAGATATTCCCTTACCACCTGAAGAAATTGAAGGATATATAGATCCATCTGAACCAATACCAGGAATAGAAAATGTAATAGAAGGTTCTTATGGGTATTTCACCGCAGCTTTTTGCATTGGTTGTGGTTATGATGAAGTATATCCCTATCCTGCTGATTCTAATATGGATACGTGTGTTTCCATATATGAAATATATAATTATATAAAATTTATACTTTCAAAGATGGAGCAAGATATACAAATTTATGCTGATTATGCTGATTTTGTTATTGCTGAGTACTAATAAAATATTGAAGAAAAGTGGTCGCATCTTTATTATTGACAACTGATTCATTACTTCGGATATATTTTTTAATTGATTTTGAAGGTTATATGATAATCAAGAATTATATTTGGAAAGAGATTATAAAAATTATAGAGGTCTATAATTAAAAAATAACAACCAATTATAGAATAACCTGAATTATTAGGATAGCAAAATGAGTTTCTTTTTGCCAGAATAAAGACATATGGATAGAGGAACATTTGTGGCTTACGTTTCATGTCCAAAGACAATCTGGTTGTCTTTCTGACTTGCCTGAATTGCCGGATGTTCCTCTGTATTTAATCTAATTTTAAAAAATATTAAGGAAGTTCTATTGTGATAAAAAGAAAATATTTCTTATTAGTAGCATTTTTAATCTCTTAGGGTTTAATTCCCCGCAGCTCTGCTGCGATCAATTAGTTTGTTTTAGGAGGAATTGATACCTCGTAGCTCTGCTGTGAGGAGTTTCATTAATGATAATTTTTCTGGCCGGGTGTGGGGGATGATAGTTCCAACTATTAATAATGATGAAGCGAAAGAAGAAAATGTTATTAAGGATTACTTTTGGGATTTCAATAATCAAAATCGGAGTAAGGCCAAAATTTGTTGTGTTTATGGATCAGAGATGTATGGTGCAACATGTGATTTTGAATCAGATATCAATACTTTAGAAATACTCTGTGGTTATGTAACAATAAATGCCTCTGTCAATATTATCGATATCTCTATTTCCGGTAATTATGCATATGTAACCTGTAATGGGAGTATGTCCGTAAGTGCATGTGGGGTAACTGAAAATAATAGTAAGTATGTTTATGCCGAATTAAATAAAATTGGAAACACTTGGAAACTTTTTTGATTTTTCCAAAAATGCAAAACTCAAAGATATATTTTAAGTTATTTAATTAAGAAAGTGGAAAAAATGGGTACTTTTCTGAAAGCGATAGGAGCTACTGTTTTAATGTTAGGAATTATTTTGCTGTATCAATTCTTGGACTCGCAGTAGAGGTATCTCAATGATCGTAAATAGTGTCATTTTGTTTGCTCTTAGATCGATTTATGGTGATGCAAGAGAGGTTAAAGAGAAAGTAAAGTAATAAATATGCTTTAGTAGTACTCGCAAATTCCATAAATTCAATATAGCATGGTAATAAAAATATTCTAAAACTTTACCTATTAATATTTATTTCGATAATAAGTGTATTGATCAGTAAAATATTAGAAACATAAAGAAAAAACTTAACTATAATGATATGTCTTAAATTATTTTCTTTGCAAGAAAGGATAAATAAATAGAGAATTACTTGTGGCTCATAGAATGTAAATTTATTTAAAAGCCTGAAAAGACGGTTTTTCTAATATTTTCTCTAAAAAAGAAGAGCCAGAGTAATATCTATATTAAGGAGGTAAAGATAGTTGATCATGAAATCTACAAATATATTTAAATTAATTTTGGTAACCTTAATATTTATTAATTTTACAGCAATTAGTTTTTGCCAAATTTCTCCCCGAATAGCAGTAATGGATATAACTTCTACTGCTCCTGGTTATACATGGGAAAACGATTCTAATATTTCTAAATTTGCTACTCAGCAACTAATAGATGTATCAAAAAGTACTAATTATTTTCGAGTATTAGAGAAATCTGAAATAGATAGTATTTTACAAAAGAAAAAGATTGAATATAGTTGCAATTTATTTGATCCTTCTAATGTGGCCAGATTGGTAAAATTAGTAGGTGTGGATTTTGTAGTAATCGCTAATGTATCCTCAGTGATTTTTAGAGCATGTTCATTTAATATAAATCCAGAAAATAAATGTAGCGTGAATATGTTTGTTCGAATAATTGATGTTAGTGAAGGTAATATTATTTATTCTACCGTACAAACTGAAAAATCTTCTCAATGTAGTTATGAGAAGACTAGACCTATATTGAATCTAATAAATATAATTGGGAGTAGAGTATTTTTGGATTTTATTGACAAGTTAGATAAAAAAGAAATTGAAATATCCTCACTTTACTTGAAAGGTTATATAGTAAAGGTAGACTCAACTTCCTCTGGAGGAATAACCCAGGTTTATATCAATCTGGGAACAAACTCTGGTATACAAGTAGGAGAGGAAATAAGAATCTATCGGGAGGGAGAAATAATCCTTGATTCTAAAACCAATGAAATCTTAGATAGAGAATTAGATTTAATCGCTCAGGCAAGGATAACAAGGGTTAAAGATAAACTCTCTGTTGCTTTGGTTACCACCAAATTTAAGAGCATACCTATCCAGCAACTCGATATTGTTGAGGTACTGAGGTGAAAATATAAATGTGCGCCCAGCCAAGTTTAGTAGTTTTTACCGATAAGAGTCCGGATTAGGCAAAGGCTAGCCATCAGCCTAACACCGTTCTAGATTTATTACTGGAATGGGAATCTCCTAGTATTAAGAGCTAGTCAAAAAAAGAAGGATACCTCCTCGGCATTTCGCAGGAAGTACAAGATAGATCATCTACCGGTAAGGGAATTAGTACGGGGAAAGGTCTACTTAGGGTTCAAGAGCGTATTCCGGAGTATCCGGACGGCAATTCCGGAGGCATCCGGACATTAAACCGGTAACATCCGGACACCTTATCGATTCAATTTTTATTAACATTATTCTTAATCAATAACTATCATTTAGTTTATATTAAATTGAAAGACCTGAAAGAATTTAAAAAAGCTTTACTCTTTTTTCCAATAAGGTTTTATATTATTGTATACTCATAATCATTGTTCAGCAATACCCTTTTAACCTGTCACTTATTCGATTGCCTGAATAATCTTTTTTGCCATCACCTCCCGCATAGATTTTTTTGAGTCCAGAGGCAGAATATAGGCATTATGGATTATCCTATCCATTATGGCATCTGCCAGGGCAGGATCAGGGAATAAGTCATGCCAATGCGTATGGGGAATCTGTCCGGAAAGTATGGTGGATGATCTGTTATATCTGCTTTCTGTAATCTCCAGAATATCCCTGCTTTCCTCCAAGGTGTATGATTTAAGTCCTAGGTCATCCAATATCAGAAGCCTTACTTTTTTCAACTTATCCATAAATTGAATATAGCCATTATCATTTTTTGCGGACTGAATTTCAAGTAGAAGTTCAGGTATCCTGTAGTATCTGACAGTATAACCATAACGACAGGCATTGTTCCCGAAGGCACAGGCCAAAAAGGATTTACCGCATCCGGTTTTACCGGAGATAATGATATTAAGTTTCTGTTCGATGAAGATACAGCTGGAAAGTGTCCGGATGGTCTTTTTATCTATCTTCCGGTCTTGAGTATAGTCAATGTCCTCGATACAGGCATTTATGGCCAGAGAGGCCTTATAGAGGAGTCGCTTAATTCTGTTATTTTTTCGCTGCAACCACTCTTTTTCCACCATAATAGCCAGTCTTTCCTCAAAGGAGAGATCTCTTAAAACAGGGTCAACAAACATCTCTGCCATGACCTTAAGTTTCATATCTCTAAGTTTTTCTACAGTAGGATTATTAAGCATAGATACCACCTCCTACATAAGCCCTGCTTCCCCTAACATTTTTGTGCTCTATAATTTTATCCTCTTTCTTTGGTAATCTGGAAACAACCTGTTTTAAGATAAGGTTAAAGTATTTGTAGGAGCAGATATTTTTATCCAGGGCTTCTCGGCTGGTAGTTTCCATTACTTCAAGCGGATAGGCTTTGGCAAGGCGCATGATACCCATACAGGCCCTATAGCTCTGGACCGGGTATTCCCGACTCTTAAGGATCTTTTTTATGTATTCCCGGGTGTTCGGTCCGGTTTTATCCGCCCATAAGAGAAAGCGGTCGGAGCTCCACCCATAAACAGCTCTGTGTTCATCAGGCATATGTTCTTCCAGGGTTTCATACCTTTTAGACCTGTTGTAGTTTCTGGGATATACGGCTACCCGCTTGTGATCTACATAGACCTCTATGGTTTTAGAGGTTGCCCGTATCGAACAGGGGTAATTGACATGGGAATAGATTCTAAGATGAGTCAATGTTAGAAGAATTATCATATATCCAAATAAAAAATGAAATATTGATTGGAATTCTTTATTTATTAGAAGAACAGGGCATTATCAAAACTTAGAGATTTTTATAATAATGTTTTTGAATAATTTTTTGTATTATGATATTATGTTATTGTTTAAAATATTGATGGCTTTTTAGTTGGGTATCTTTAATTTAACTAGTAAAATTTATTACTTGTAATTTAAAATTATTCAGAATAATAGAGAGAAGCATGCTAATTTATAAAGATAATGAAATAGGAGATTAAATTGAATTTATTACATCATTAGTAAAATTGCTCAACTCCTTATTTTATTAAAATTTAGTAGTTTTTCAGTAGTATCACTCCAACGCAAAGTTCTGAATGTGTCCACTAAGGGGTACCAGTTTTCATTTTGGCCACATTTGGCTATCATATAGAAGGGCGAACGCAAGACAAATAAAATTATTAAAAAAAATAATAATGAAATTAATCTGCCCAAAATAATTAGTTCCGAAGTTAATCTTCTGGTTTTACCTTTCTTCTTTCTTTATAAAAATACTTTAAAAAATAAATTAGAAACAGAATATAAGGAAGTAATTTATAGAAACGGAGAGAAATTAGAAATATTATGGAATGTATCAGCTAATCCCAAATATGGTTACCCCGGTCTTTTTGATAGAAAGGTTTATAAGGCAATAGAACAGATTATAACCGATATTTTAAAAGAAAAAGGAAAGGTGGAAAATCCAATAACTTTAGGTTCTTTATATAATTTATGTAAAAGAATGAATATAGAAAATTATGGTGGAGTGGAATATAGGAAAATAAAAAAAGCCCTAGAAAAGATAAAGGCAACTACTATAAAATCGGTTGGCAGTTTTTATTCAAAAGACGTTAAGCAATGGGTTGATGATAGTTTTAGTTTATATGACAGGGTAATATTTAAAGGTAAAAAATTACCTAATAATGAAATAGCCGATAGTAACTATTTATTTTTAGGAAGCTGGTATCTTCAGAGCCTAAATTCATTTTATGTGAAACCAATTGATTATGATTATTTGCAAAGTCTTAAAAGTAAAATAGCTTCAAGGCTCTATGAAATTTTAGGGGTAAAATTTTACGGTTTAAGAAATAAGAGAGAAAAATTTATCTGTTATAGATATTCTAAATTATGTCAGCTTCTTCCGGTAACTCCCCACAACTATATATCTTTGGCTAAACAACAATTAAACCCAGGAAATAACGAACTTACCAATACCGGATTTATTTCAAAATATGTATGGAATGAAAATGGAAAAAAGGACTGGCTCATCTATTACTGGCCTGGGGAAAGAGCTAAAAAAGAAATGAAAAAGGGGAAGATAAAAAGCTTTAACAACTGGACCGGAGAATATCTACCAGAACCAAAAGAGGAATTAAAAAAATATCCAGAAGAACAGAATAATTTAATTAATGAATTAGTTAAAATAAATGTTTCTAAAATAACCGCCGAAAAGTTAATCAAAAGTAATGATCAGGAATTAATAAAAAAATGGATTGAGGCAATTAATTATTCTAATGCCAGCGATAAAGCGGCTTATATAGTGAAGGCAATAAGAGAAAATTGGCAATTCCCGGAAGAATATTTAAGAAAAATAAGAGAACAAAAACAGGAAGAAAAAGAGGAAAAAACAGAATATACTAAAATGAAAAACAAAGAAGAGGAAGATAAAAAAAGGAAAGAAGAAATTGAAAAAATAAGGCAAATATTTAATTCTCTTAGACCATTAAAACAGGAAGAAATCAAAAAAGAAGCGGAAAAAAGATTACCGGATTTTTGGAAAGACAAGCTTAATAAGGTAAAGATAAAAAGGGAATCATCAAAATTACTTGAGGTGGTCCTGGAAGAAAAGAAGAGAGAAATCATAAAAGAGTGGATTGATTCCGGAAGGATTGAGATATGACAGGGAACCCTCTCTTACCACACCTTTGAATTATTTTTTAAAAAAAGAAGGATTTTGAAATTATGTATAGTATATGTATTATATCAAGCGTGAAAGTATTCGTCTAAACAAATATTTTTGATTATGTAATAATGTATTTTTGACACTATTTCCTGAATATATAAGAAGAAACTTTCAGATAAAAAAACCAAGACATATTGGAAGCGAAATTAAAAATCGGAATTAATAGTAGAAAATTTAGGAAGGATAACATTGTGCTTAAAAATCAAGAAGAAGAAACCCAAAGATACAAATTAAGACCAGATACAATCATATTAGCAGGTACTGCTAAGTTGCCTGAGAAAATAAGGCCAAAAGATTCTGTCGGTTATCTTGCTATATATCTTGAAGTAGACCCTATTAATTCTGAGATTGTAGATGTTTCCAGCACTTTATTACCATCACAACCCCCCCCCCCCCAAATCCGGCTTTTTTTTCCTATTTTAATATTAATTTCAAAGAAATATTTTCAAAAAAGCCCTATTCTTTTGCAAATCAAGAAGAAATTATTAATAAAAAACTCAGAGGCTGCATACTGCCACCTCTGAGTTTTTTATTCTCAGGCTATACTACCGAAAGGGTCAAATCATGACTAAAAAAAAGATCGGTTCTTTAAGCCGGCCGGATGATTTGCGCCGGCAGGCAGAGGAAATACTCCGGGAAAAAGTCCCTAAATTACCGGAAAATTTAGATAGTCTGTCACCCGAAGAGCAGAGGAAAT
The DNA here is from genome assembly GCA_000405345.1 of Atribacteria bacterium SCGC AAA255-N14. The sequence continues at coordinate 11,113 of ASPC01000004.1, read as the reverse complement.
TACTCCATGAACTAGAGGTGTACCAGATCGAACTTACCATGCAGAACGAGTCGCTACGCCGGACGCAAGAGGAACTCGAATCCTTACAGTCGCGATATTATAATCTTTACGATCTGGCTCCGGTGGGCTATTTTACCCAAAACAAAGAGGGGTTGATCCTGGAAGCGAACCTCAAGGCAGGAAGTTTACTGGGTGTGGCGCGAAAGACTTTAAACAAGAAATTGTTTACCCGCTTTATCCACCGCGAGGATCAGGATATTTACTACCATCACCGTAAACAGCTCTTTGAAACAGGTGTACCGCAGGTGTGCGATCTGAGACTGATGAAAAAGGAAGGCTTCCCATTCTGGGCTCGTTTGGAGTCGATAATAGTACAGGATAGTAAGAATGGGGATACCTTGTATTATACGGTGATAAACGACATCACCGAACGCAAGCAGATAGAGCAAAAGCTCGAGGAGATGGCCACCCATGATTTCCTTACCGGGTTACCAAATCGGGCTTTACTGCTCGACCGTTTCGCTATAGCGGCAGCACTGGCTCACCGCAATAAATCCAGGCTTGTCCTCATGTCCTTAGACCTGGACAAATTTAAATTTATCAATGATACCCTCGGCCACGACGCAGGAGACCAGGCGCTTAAGCTTATCAGCATGCGGCTTACCGGAACAATACGTGCCAGCGACACCTTGGCCCGGGTTGGGGGAGACGAGTTTATATTTTTAATGCCGGAAACCAGCCAGGCAGAAGGTGCCGCTACCATAGCCCAAAAAATCCTGGATTCCTTTAGTGAGACGCTCTTAATTAACAGTCATCAGTTACATTTATCCACCAGCATTGGTATCGCCATCTACCCGAAAGATGCAGAGGACCTGGAAACCCTGACCAAAAAATCAGATGCTGCCATGTATTACTGCAAGGGACACGGCCGCAACCAGTATAAGTTCTTCGGTGATGGTGATGTCTGGATTGGCGAAGATCATTAAAATAAATAATTCTAAAAGTAAATAAGCTAAGGGGGATTTAAGATGACTAAAAAGAAGATAACCAATACTAAAAAGAAAATAAAAATATCCAAAGAGGGCCAGATGAAAAAAACTGATAAAATCACCAACCCGAACATTTCCTTGAAACCGAGCTTTCCCATCGTCGGCATCGGTGCTTCAGCAGGCGGGCTGGCAGCCTTTGAAGCCTTTTTTGCAGCCTTACCCACCGATACCAAGAGCGACATGGCCTTTGTATTGGTACAGCACCTGGCTCCTGACCACAAGAGCATTCTCTCCGAGTTGATCAGGCGCTATACCAAAATGCAAGTTTTCGAAGTTGAGGACGGGATGATCGTAAAGCCCAATTGTACCTATATTATCCCACCTAACCGGGATATGGCTTTGCTGAATGGCATACTACAACTGATAGAACCCTTTGCTGAATCAGCTTCATATTTTTCTAGTGTTTCTTCTGTAATGGTATTTGAAGGGGTAGTAATTGAACTGCAACCGGTTAAAATTAGTAGTAATATTAGACATATTATTCTTATTAACATCCTTTTTCTATAAATAAACATATTAAACCTTACTTTCTTTTTTATTCAAACTTTTAGGTTTTTGAAATACAAACTCGTTAAAAAGATCAGTAAATTATCTATTAGCAGTATAATTTTTCTATTTTTTCCATATTGTTTTTGTCGAAAGCATTCCTCTCTTTAAATGGTCTACCGATAAGGATGAATTGCTTGGTAACTATAAATTCCCTAATCCGCTCTTAAGATATGTTTAGAAAATTATCTGAAACAGTTAGATTAAACTCCATATTAAAGTTAGTAAAAATCTTAATTAAGTAATTTCGGACACTAAGTAACCGTATTTGATGAAGCCATATTTTATTATTTGGTATTACTTTTATTGCTATCGCTCCTGTAAAATATAGTTTCAGTATATAAAATTTACATTAGGTCTACACATTTGATAAAAATATTTGTTGGGTTTTATCAAATGTGTAGACCTGAACTCTTTAGCATTTCCAATCGTCATTAATCATTGTTACTTATTGTACGCTGCTACCATTTTACTTGCGGCTCTCAATAATGATAAAGATGTATCGCCGGAGCATCATCTACGACAGTCGATTCTATTTGTTGAATCAATTGTATAAAATCTACTTCATCTATAGTCTCCCAAGCTTGCTCTATCAGACTATCAACAGTTGGGTTATTAAAATGGGCATAATTATTAGCGCTTGCTGAATGGTAAAGGGGATAAAGAAAATCGGTTGGATCGGGAGTATCCGCAGTCCATCCCAATCTAAAGAAAGGTAATTCTCCCTGGTCTACTAATCCTAAAAGTTCTGTCCATTCAATTCCGTGAAGTTCCGCATCTATCCCGACTTGAGCCAAATATGTTTGAATCTTTTGTGCAATAAAATAATGGTAATCAGAAATATTATAATATAAATCTGTATTAAAGCCTTCCGGGTATCCTGCTTGAGAAAGTAAGGTTTGAGCTTCCGCAACATCATAAGAATATCCAGCAAAGCTAGAATTATAACCTATCATGCTTGGGGGTATTGGACCTTGAGCTACTATCATATTGGAATCGAATTCTAAATTTATTTCACTGATTAAAGTTTCTTTATCAATGGCATAATTTATAGCCTGTCTGACTTTTAAGCTGTTAAAAGGCGTAATATCTAAATTAAAACCATAATAGTGAACTCCACCTAATTCTTCCGTTGTTATATCAGTTTCTAAATTAAAATCGACATTGGTAACCGTTTGTCCTTCTGCTACATTAACAACCTGCTGAGCAGTTGTGTAACCATGTTTTATTGCGGTTATAGTATGTTGACCGGCTGGAACATTATTCAAGGTATAAGTACCATCAGAAAAAGAAGAAACCGTAAATATTCCTTCACCGAGAACATCAACCCTTGCTGCTCCTGGCATAAAACTTACTCCAGGCCAATAAACATTTATTACTCCACTTACTGTACCTGTATGTATGGATACTGATGGTGTGCATCCAATTGAAGATATTATTACTCCTAATAAACAGATCAGTAAAATAATTTTGATTGATACAAATCTTCTCATTTTTTACCTCCAAAGAATAATTTTAACTTTTTTAATTTTATTTTTTAGTTACTCTAAAATTAGTAACTGTCCATTTTCGTATCGGAAAGAAATATCTAAAGGAACACCATCTCCCCCACTTAATAGTTCCGCTAATGACGCATCAACCTGGTCAGCAACAATAATTCCTATCAATTTTTCTGCCTCAATGTCTTGAGAAAAATATATTAGAGGCGAAGAATGGAAATCTAGTTCAGATTCCAGAGTATCACAGGAAAGAGGACACAAATCAGGATATTTATTCTCTAAGTCCCGAAATTCTTGGATTCCTTCAGGGGTTGAAGGAATTACCAAAATGCTATTTCCTTCTCTTATATCCTCAAGATACATTTCTACCCCTTCCACTAAAGGATATCCACCTAAGAGACTCACCCATTTATCTCCGTAAATTAATTCCATTTTATCGAAAAAAATGGTAAATCCTTCAACTGAATTTTCTCCGCTAATGAGATAAAAAGGGGATTCTAAATTCACCATTACCGGGATGGCAGTAGAAGGCGTAGTACCGCAACCAGCAAGTCCAACAGTAAACACTACAAGAATAATTATTGATATTATTTTCATTTTTAACATTTTTGTTTTCTCCTTTAAACTAATTAAATATTTTTGTTTCTATAAAAATTTAATATTCTTTATTACATATAATCACCTCTCAATATATTTAGTAATTTAATAAAAATCGCATATTTATTATTTATAATCTTTATTCACAATATGAGAAGATGTAGTTAGTGTTCTTATAAGTTTCATATAGGCTCTCAGTACCATCTCTTATCTGTTGGTCTAAAGAGGGATCTTCTCCAGTTTTGCAGTTTCCACAGATGGTATTTTTATCATCTGTAATGTCTCCGCCAATATTGATAGTTCCCGATGATCCTAAATATATTCCGCCACCATTCTGATTTGCAGTATTATGGGAGATAATATTTCCAGTGATGCCTATAGTGCCCTCGTAATTATGTATTCCGCCGCCCAAAAAATCTACAGAATTATTAGAAATAGTGCTTCCTGTGATGGTTAATGTACCCTGTGTATTATTTAACCCACCACCCCAATCAGCAGAATTATCAGAGATGGTGCTTCCAGTGATATTTGATGAGCCGTATACATTACATATCCCACCACCATAATCAGCACCAGAATTACCAGAAACCGTACTTGAAGTAATAGTTAATGTACCATCATGATTATGTATTCCACCACCGCCGCCAGCATAAGTTGCAGCAGTATTATCGGAAATAGTACTTCCGGTGATAGTTAATGTGTCTTCACTATATATTCCGCCGCCACAAAGTTCAGTAGAATTACCAGATACAATGCTGTTAATAATAGTTAATATGCCATAGTAACCATTATGTATTCCGCCGCCAGAATGTGTAGTAGAATTATCAGATATAGTACTTCCTGTGATATTTAATATCCCTTTATTATAAATTCCGCCGCCAGCTTGACTATCAGCAGTATTACCTGAGATAGTACAGTTATTTATATTAAGGGTACCACCCGCCATATGTATTCCTTTTCCAATTAATCCATCGGCATGAGTAATAGTAAAACCTTCCAATGTAGCACCTGGGTTGTAAATACCAATAGTAATTGTTGTTGAATCATTATCTCCTCGGATAATTGTTGAAGAGGCACCATTTATACTTTGCAGGATAATCTTCTTGGAATTGCCGAAGCCAATACTCTCATCATAAGTTCCATCAGCAACCTCAATAGTATCACCACCTATGCTATCCGCATCACTAAGAGCTGCTTGAATGGTATTATAATAAGTATCTTTTGTAAGATTATGGACTGGACCAGTAGGTACACCACAGTAGGCGGAGATGTAGTTGGTGTCTTTGTAAGTTTCATAAAGATCCCCCGAATCATCTCTAATCTGCTGGTCAAGGGAGGGGCTATAACCGATTATGTAGTTTCCGCAGATGGTATTTTTACCACCTGCAATGTCTCCGCCAATAATGACAGTTCCCGATGAGCCTAAATATATCCCAGCATCATAAATAGCAGAATTATCGGAGATAGTACTTCCAGTAATAGTTAAAGTACCAGAAAAACTACCTATTCCACCGCCTACATCATCAGCAGTATTATCGGAGATAGTACTTTCAGCAATAGTTAAAGTACCATTATCATTACCTATTCCACCCCCATATCTACCACTAGTATTGCCAGAGATAGTACTTCCAGTAATAGTAAATGTGCCACAATTATGTATTCCACCGCCATCAACAGCAGCAGTATTATCGGAGATAGTACTTGAAGTAATAGTTAAAGTGACAGAACTATATATTCCGCCGCCTTTATTATTAGCAGCAGAATTATCAGAGATAATGCTTGAAGCAATAGTTAATGTGCCATAATTATTTATTCCGCCGCCACGAGTAGCAGTATTATTGGAGATAGTGCTTGTAGTAATATCTATAATGCCATCATTATATATTCCACCGCCCTGATCAGCAGTAGTATTACCGGAGATAATACAGTTGTCTACAATCAGATTACCACTACCAATATATATTCCTCTTCCGGTATTCCCACCCGTATGGGTAATGGTAAACCCTCTCAGGGTAGTGCCTGTTGAGGAGACACTGGTTGTTACTGTTGCAAAATTATTAGCCCCTTGGATTATAACATTATCACGGATTCCACTTGCACTCTGTAAAGTTACTACCTTGTTAGTGGGAAAAATAATGCTTTCATTGTAGGTTCCATCAGCAACTTCAATAGTATCACCTCCTATGCTGTCTGCATCATCAAGGGCTGCTTGAATGGTATTATAATAAGTATCTTTGGTGAGATTGTGTACTGGACCAGAAACGATATTTCCAACGCTATGAACATTTAGATAGTCTATCGGGTCAACCCAGCCATAATCTGATGGAATAGCAAAAGCAGGAATTCTTCCCCATCCCCATTGACCATCTGAATTTGTAAAAATAAAATCACTTATATCAGAAGAAAGATTTATTCCAAAATGCAGATGAACAGGTAAACCAGCTTTTTTTATAACACCTATTTTTTCGCCAGTTTCAATTTCGCTGTTTACTTCTAAATTACCTTCGGCAAGAACATGGCCATAGATAGCGAATAAATCCTCATTATTTGAATTGGTATGTTTTATAATTACTACCGACTGGTTAGAGATGGAGCTATAATCTCTTGTTATCTTCACAATAGCTCCATCTGCAATTGAATAAACATTTCCATCTAATTCGCCTATGATATCAGTTCCTGTATGTTTCTTTCCCCAATTATTCAAATAAATATCAGAATTATAATCATATGCGGTACTAGTAATAAGCTCTTCCCCTTCTCCTAATGGATTTGCCCAACCATTTGATTCAGCTGTTGACCAATTGATTTCGTAATTATTAACTTCAAGTGCATTAACTGTTACTGCTACAGTATCAGTCTTGGTTATTCCGCTTTCAGCATAGCTTACGGTTATAGTAGCTGTACCTTCGACAACTGCAGTAATTTCACCAGTATCGACTGTGGCAACTCCGGAATTACTTGAATCATAGGTGCAAGCATCGAGAGCTACATCAGCGGTGCTATCATCACTATAATGAGCAGTGATGGAATCGATAGCCTGAGAATCTCCTTCAATCAAACTCATAGTAGATGGAGACACAGTAATAGAATTCAGAATAGCGCTTTCATTTTGCACGGTTATTGTAAATGATTGAGTATCAGAAAGCTCTCCATCGCTTACTTTTACCGTGACATCATAATCCCCTGCAGTATCAGGAGTCCAGCTAATCAATCCGAGGAAAGGATCAATATTTATTCCAATTCCGCTAGGTGTAGTAGTTAAAGAAAAAATCTGTGAATCACCTTCGTCTGGATCACTAGCCCGCACATTATAGGTATATAATTGATTTACAGTTGCAGAAGTAACCGGGGTAGACCATATAGATGGAGGATGATTAATAGGATCACTAACTGAAATTTCTACTGATTTTTCATCTTCACCACCATAATTATCTTTAACTTTACAGGAAATTGTGTATGTTTCTAGTATGTTAGGAATAACCCACTCTATATTTTTTCCCTTTATCAAAGGTTCTGAAAGACCAGGAATAGTCCAAATGTAAGTCAAGCTATCGTTATCTTGATCAGTAGCATTACAACTAATAGTAACTTTTTTAGATATCTCAATAGGCTCCCAAGGAGTACTTTCTAACTTGGAAATTACTGGTGGAGTATTTTGGACAATTATTCCGCTTGCGGGAGCTGTTCTACAAAGTTGTTCTTGGGGAGATAATATTCTGTCCGAATCTAAAACACCAGGTAGGTTCCCTTCATCATAGTCAGAGACAATGTCAATACCAACAGATTCATAAGCATCTTCAGTCAGCCCTACACAATTGTATTTATCATCTTTTCCTTTCACATTGTCTCCCTTTGCCCATCCAAAATAAACTCCAAAAGTATCTATATATGCGTAGCCCATCCCCACTTTATCATCTGCATACTCTATCAGAGCATTCCTATCACTATGAGATAATTTTTTAACTTTAGGTTCACGAGCACCCATATAGGTAGGTCCATTACCAAATTTAGTGATATCTGGATAATAAGTTCTTTGTACTCCACCAGAAAGTGGATTCAATAGGCTTCCAAGTTCTTCAATTACATTATATACACCATCTTCCTCGTGGTATCTTGTCCCTACATAGATTCCGACATGACCGGGCAGCCAATTATCATTAGGACTTAGAAAAGGAATACTTAAGCGATAGATCAAATCTCCAGGTAAGGGATTACCAAGATTAGAGGGGTGTGCACAATTGGTAACGGTCAAAGTATAATAATATTTAAAATCGCCAGAACCAATTGATATCTTTACAATATTATTTTCATCACTATATTTATTATCTGGAACCTTTTCCCAAGTTGCACCTGAAACAGGGTAAGGAATAACATCTATTCCTGTAGCAAGCATGTTCCCCCCAGTGGTTTTAAGTCTATAAACATTAACACTATCATTTTTCTCTACCCCCGAATTACTTAACTTGTGTTCATTATATTTAATTTTCAATGTACCAGTTATCTCATCATCTGAATCCGACATCACTACGATTGGTGTTATTAAAAATCCTTGGTAATCGTCAATTCGGTGCCTAAATGCACTTACAAGAACAAGTACAACATTCACATTATATGACTTTGTTGTTTTATTATTCATATTATTCTTTTTGAACTTATTTTTATCAACTACAAAACGGGTTCCAAATATTTCGCTACTTTCATCGGTTACTTCAACAACACCCCCTAATTCCAAATCAATCTGCGCAGAAACCACTTCTTTATATTCTATTTCTTCAGAGTTATCTTGAGGTGTTACCGGAGGAGAAACCGGGGATGATTTACTAACTTTAATAATAAAGCTTTGAATATCATTTAAAGTTCCATCTTCAACATTTACAGATACATCGTAATCCCCTATAATATCAGGGGTCCAATTTATTACACCAGTTATAGAATTAATGTTCATATCAGCAGGTTTGGTAGTAAGGGAATAAGTTAAAGTATCCCCGTCGGGATCAGTGGCTTCTACATCATAAGTATATGCTACCCCCACAGTCGCAGTAGTAACCTCAGTTGAGATAATAGTGGGGGCTTGATTGGTAGGAGGAAAAAGAAAACAACCTGAAAAGAAAGTCGTTAATAATAGAGATAGCAATATCAATGTTATGTTATTTCTCACATTTTTCATTAAAATACATCTCCTTTTATTATGATTTTTTTTAATCACTCACGCAAAAAAGCCGGTAGTCTGGCGGTCATAATATTATCTGAGAACGACAATATCTTAGACCCATGACTTTACGTCCTATCCTTTCGGATAGTTTACCTTTACCAGTTTTTGATAAATTTTGTATATTATTTTTATATAATTAAAAAGGACAGAATAAAAATAGCTATATTGCTATTCTTACTCTGTCCTTTTACCTGAAAGATTCTTCCTGTGTTATTAGGAAATAACTTTTTTAAAACTGACCTCTGTAAGGAATTTCCTAAAGATTAGGAATTGCCTCTTCGGTGCTTTTTATTATAAAGCTCTCCAGAGTGCTGTCCGGTAACAGTCCTTTTGCCTGAAAGTTTGGATACTTTTGGCATCTTACCTCTTCGGCTCTTTTTCTTATCATTATCAAAGAAAAAGTCTCTCCTGTTACCTTCATACAGGTTGTGATATTGTATTGTGTTAATATAAAATAATATACAATATAAATTATATATTATTATGTTTTGTTATATTTATTATCTTTAAGTTATTTCTTTTTATTATATTCTACGATGCTTCTTATAAATCCTTCTTTTTTATAAAAGTATTTTAAAAAGACTTAATTTTTACCTGAAATATTTTTGAATTAAGGATTATTGCTATTCTAAAAATCCTTTACTTTTTAACAGCTTATACCCAAAAAGGCTTGATATTGTGGATAAATATGGATATAATAGGCGGAATAAAGGGAATAATGACGGATAAAGGGCGAAAAGCGGGATATTTCGGAAACCACGAAAAATAAACGTTAATATGAGGGCATTTTAAGCAACTATTTTTATCTTACTGGTATGAATCATCAAATAAAAAAAATAAAGCTCATATACGCCAAATACGAAGCTTTTTTTAAAAACGCTATAACCCTTATATATCAACGGTTTCATTGGTTTTTGGCAAAATCAACACGAAGATCATTGATGGTTTTCTTGATTTCTTTGATTTCAACGGTAACAGACTGGGAGAATTCCTTCTGATTCTTGATGATTTCATTGATAAAAAACTCTAATTTCCACACCAGGTAGACAGAAAGTACCAGGGGAAAGCCATTATTGGCTATTAATTTCAGCATATATTCAATATCCAATTAATTGACTTCCTTTCCAAACCTTCTTTTTTCCGGGCCTGATATCCAGGTGCAGAAAGTTTTCCTTTTCATAAAAGCCGATTCCGGTAAAGTCCATTTCCTGAGCATATAGGAGAAGATCAAAAATTGAAAAATCATCCACATGAATATCTACCGCCATACCCAGGAGATGATAAGAGCCGGTAACTCCCCCTATCCTATGGTTTTCTTCTTTACACCGGTAACCGGAATTGACGTATATTGGCTTATTAATCACCATCCTTAAATGATTTAACCTGGTAAGTAAGTCTGGAGACAACATCACCCGTTTGCAGCAGGGACACTCAAACTCACATAAAGAGAAATATTCAGTTAGATTAATGTCATTTATTTTATCCATCTCTATTTATACCTTAAAGTCCTTCCGTTTCTTACTACATCCGGCATGGCCTTATATATAATTTCATTCACCTCCGGAACGGTAGCTTTCATGAGATCATTTACATAGGAAATTTCGCCCTCTTTCAGTTCCACTTTCTGTTTCCTTAATATCTCAATTAATTTAACCCAGGCTATTTTCCACTTTTCCTCACCATTACCTATTCCCAGTTCTTCTTCAGCCCAAAGCATGGCAGAGAGAATGGCCTCTTTTATTTTGTTTGCCCTATCTTCTCCAAATTTGCCAACCATGAATTTACTCATCATCCCTACTAAAAATACAATGGCAAAATCTAAAAGATATTTAGTGATAAATCCTTCTATCATTTTTACTCCCCTTCCCAATGCTCCAGGGAAGGTCCGCGGAGCCTTCCAAGGAGACTTTATATTAAATTAGTATTAGTATTAGCATTACACATCCAAAACATCAGTTGAACTGTAGTCAAGGATCCGGGCATTCACTTTGGCCACTAAGTCATTACCATTATTATGGAAGATGTTCTTAGCGATAATCGTATCCATAACGCCTTCAATAGCTGTTTCCTGAGTGGCTAAATCTACATAATCTCCATCATCTATATTTTTAGGGTTATTTAAGGTTAGATTGACGGTACTTGCAGCACTATCCCTGAATTGCATATAGAGTCTCTTGTAACTGGTTACCTCTCCTAATTCTGTTGCCATT
>ASPC01000003.1 GCA_000405345.1 Atribacteria bacterium SCGC AAA255-N14 | reverse complement strand
TGTTCCACTGCCCAAGTCTACTATTACCGGCAAATTATATTTTTTCCCTAATTTTTTAAGTTCTTTAACTTCAACTTGCTGAACAAAACCGTTCATATGAAAATTACTTTGATGGACTTTTAATATTAAAGCAGTATTATCATTAATTGCTTTTTCGTAATCCTCGATAAAGGTCTGGTTGGTGGTGCCGACTTCTCGAAGATGAGCACCGCTTTGTTCTAATATCTCCGGAATGCGGAATCCTCCCCCGATTTGCACCAATTCTCCTCTGGAGACAATCACTTCTTTATTTTTAGCCAGAGTATTTAATATTAAAAATATTGCACCGGCATTATTATTAACCACCAAACTTTTTTCTGAATGGCTGAGGGTGCAAAGTAATTTCTCGACAATTTCTCCCCTTTTTCCTCTGCTGCCTTCTGCAAGATCATATTCCAAATTAGTATAACCCTGCAAAGAGCTTTGAACTGCTGCAAGCATCTCTTTACCCAGTGGTGCTCTCCCCAGGTTAGTATGAAGAATTACTCCGCTGCCGTTTATTACTTCTTGTAAAAAAGATAGATTTTCTTTCTTAAAATATTCTTTAATCTTATTTATCCTTTCTTGCGCTGAATGCAGGTGGCCATTTTTAAGGGCATTTTTTTTCTCTCGAGAGATAACCATTCTTACCATTTGGGTAAGCATTTTTCGGGAATGTTTTTGTATTAAAGGTTTTAGTGCTTTATTTTGTAAAATTATTTCTATGCTGGGAATCTTTGATAGCAATAAATTTAAGTTATTATTGTCCGTATCTTTATTATTTTTCAATTAATAAGATTATCTCCTTTGGTGTAGTGGTTTTTTAAAGTTAAAAATAAATGGCGGGAGGGGTAGGAATCGAACCCACCGCGGCAATTATTATTAATTACCGCCCACGGATTTGAAGTCCGCAAGGCCCACCAGAGCCTATCCGCTCCCTTCTAATTTAGTTTTTTAAAATATTTTCTATTTTAATTATAAATTGTATTACAAAACTTTACAAGAGGAAATATTAAAGCATCGAGTAAAAACAGTATCGAGTATATAGTATCGAGTATCGAGTCAAGAAAGAAAGAAAAGAAAAGAAAGATTCAAAATAGTATTAAGTACAAACAGTGTCGAGTCAAGAAAGAGAAAGGAAAGATAGAAAAAAGAAGACAAAGACGAAATACAAAAGCCAGAAAAAAATAAAAAGTATAATTATTCTTTTTTATTTTAGAAAAAAAAGAGGAATTTTGCAAATTTTATAGAATATAAATAAAGTGGTGTAATTTATAATTAAGAAAAGTTAATTTACTGATTATGGGCAGTAAATGCATAAAAGAAAAGAGGGATTAATATGAAAATAGGATTATATAATCTGGTTTCAGAAGTACATAATGAAGAATATATTAGCAGCACTTTACAAGGTTTTTTAGCAGATATTGAAGAAAAATTAGGTAGAAAGCTCGAAAGCATAAACTTGGAAGATTTTAACAAAGATAAAGATTGTTTCCCCCTTATCTTTATTAAATCCGGGGGAGTCGAGGGAAAGTTCAAATATATTTTTAAACAGGTTAAGGGACCTTACTTGCTTTTATCCAGTGGATTACACAACTCTTTTGCCGCTTCTTTGGAGATTGCCTCCTTTTTAAAACAGGAAGGAGAAAAAGTAGAAATAATCCACGGAGATAACGGTTATATTGCCAGGAGAATAAAAGAACTCAGTAAAATATTTGAAGTGAAAAACAGGTTAGCTTCAACTAAATTAGGAGTTATCGGTAAACCGTCCGATTGGCTCATAGCCAGCGATGTAGATTATAAGAAAGTGAAAGACAATTTAGGAATTTCATTAATTGATATTGAAATGGATGAACTAGTCAAAGAAATCGACCAGGATCACAATTTTGACCATCTCAAATTAAATGATATTAAAAATAAAGGGTTTGATAGTAAATCAATCGAGGGAGCACTGAAAATTTATAGCGGGCTTAAAGCTATCGTAAACAAATACAAACTTGACGGTATTACCGTAAGATGTTTTGACCTGCTGGAAATTTATAAAAACACCGGTTGTCTCGGTCTTTCATTGTTAAACGATGAAGGAATTTTAGCCGGTTGTGAAGGCGATATTCCCGCTCTTATATCTATGGTTATTCTGCACTATTTAACCAATGAGCCTGTTTTTATGGCCAATCCTTCCAGCATTGATATTGACAAGAATGAAATAATTTTAGCTCATTGTACTTTACCCTTGAATATGCCTGATGAATTTTATTTAAAAACCCACTTCGAGTCAGGTTTGGGAGTGGGGATAAAGGGAGTCATCGGGGAAGGTGAGGCCACCATTTTTAAACTTTCCCGAGACGGTAAAGAATATTTCGTGTCCGGGGGAGAAATAATTGAAAATTTAAATAGCGAAAATTTGTGCAGGACTCAAATAAGATTTAGAATGAATGAGGGGGTTAAATGTTTTTTACAAAATTCTCTGGGTAATCATCATCTGATTTGCAAAGGAGATTATAATAAGTTGGTAAGAGAATTCTTTAAATGGTAAAATGTTGATATAAGATAATCATGCAAGGAATTTAGGTTATGTAAAAAATTCTTGTCAGAATTATAAAATAGTAAGAATATTTCAGGAGACAGTTCTAAAAGGTGACAGAGGACCGTCCCCTGTCACCAGGAGGAGAATTATGGGAGATATTATGAGGCCAGTTCCCTTTAAGCAGTTGCTTCACTGGATAACTGAAGAATATCGGTCGCAATGGACAATTTTTGGGATACCCGAATCTCAATTTTTTATTAAAGAAAATGGAAAAAGTATTCAGATATTTGATGAAAGTTGTGCTACTCCCGTAGGACCGGCAGCAGGCCCCCATACCCAGCTGACCCAAAATATTATCGCTGCCTATCTGGTTGGCGGACGCTTTTTCGAGCTTAAGACCGTACAAAAACTTGATAGCCTGCATTTCGATAAGCCTTGTATCGATGCCCGAGATGAAGGTTATAATACCGAATGGTCTACTGAATTATCTCTTGAGCAGGCATATGATGAGTATCTTAAAGCCTGGATATTGCTTCACTTCATAGAAGCAGTTTTTGATATGCGCGTTAGTTTAAAGCAATCTTTTATTTTTAACATGAGCGTGGGCTACGACCTGGAGGGAATTAAAACCCCCGGCATGGATTCGTTTATTAATAATTTAACCGATGCCTCCGGACATCCCTTATTCAAGCGTTATTTAGAGGAGTTAAGTTCTTTTATTCGGGATACAAACTTTTCAGAAGTTCTGCACACTAAAGGAAAAGTAAAAAGCCTGGAAAATGTTTTCAGTGTAATTTCACCTCATATCGCCCGGTCTGTGACTCTCTCTACCATGCACGGATGCCCCCCCAAAGAGATAGAATCTATCTGTAAATATCTTATAGAAGAAAAAAGACTCCACACTTTCGTAAAATTAAATCCGACCTTACTTGGCTATAAATTAGTTAGAAAAATATTGGATGAACTTGGATTTAATTATATAAATATTAAAGAATCTACTTTTACCAATGATTTACAATGGGATGATGCGATAGGGATGCTTAAACGGCTTTCTAAAATAGCTGCTGAATGTGGTCGTAATTTTGGGGTAAAGCTTTCCAATACACTGGGAACGGTAAATACACTCGGTGTTCTTCCGGGAGAGGAAATGTATTTATCAGGACGCATTCTCTTTCCTCTTACTATAACTTTAGCTTCCCGCTTATCGCGTGAGTTTAAAGGAACTCTCCCTATATCTTACTCGGGAGGAGCGTCTCAGCTAAATATCCTTCATATTTTTGAAACGGGAATTAAACCAATTACTATAGCCACTGAGCTGTTAAAGCCGGGCGGTTATATGAGAATGGCAGGAATAGCCCGAAAATTAGAGCCAATAGTTGAAGAAAAAAGGCAGCCCGAGGTTATCGATGTGGAAAAGCTTGACCGATTAGCCGAAGAAGCCCCTCGGGAGAATTATTACCGAAAAAATTGGAGAGGTACGAAGAAAGTTTTTATTGACCGGGAATTACCTCTGACAGATTGCTATATAGCTCCCTGTGTTCTCTCCTGTCCTATCCGCCAGGATATTCCGGAGTATATTCGGCTCGCGGGGGAGGGACAGTACGATAAGGCTCTAGAACTTATCTATTTGAAAAATCCTCTTCCTAATATCACCGGATATATCTGCGATCATCAATGCATGTACAACTGTACCCGTCTTGACTATGAGGGTGCGGTGGGTATTCGCGAGGTTAAGAGGATTGCTGCTGAACAGGGAAAAACCAGCTACGATACCAAAAGCCGTGTTACTGCTGAGCAGCTGGATATAAAGGTTGCTGTTATCGGAGCAGGGCCGGCAGGACTATCCGCAGGTTTCTTTCTGGCTAAAGCCGGATTTAAGGTGACTGTATTTGAAAAGCAGGATTCTCCCGGCGGTGTAATAACCCATGTCCTGCCTAATTTCAGAATTCCAACCTCTGCTATTGAAAAAGATGTTTCTATTATCAAAGCACTTGGTGTGGATTTCAAATTTGGAGTATCAGAAGATTTTTCTATTAATGATTTAAATAACCAGGGGTATAAATATATTTTTATGGGAATCGGTGCGGAAGTTTCAAGGAAACTACAACTAACCGGTGATAATAATAATGTCTATGAAACCCTGGATTTTTTAAGGTCTTTCAACAAAGATTCAGGGGCACTCAATATTGGCCAGCGTGTCGCGGTAATAGGAGGAGGAAATACCGCAGTGGACAGTGCGCGGGCAGCTCTGAAGGTAGGCGGAGTCGAGAAGGTTTTTATTATCTACCGCCGCACTGAAGATGAAATGCCGGCGGATAAAGAGGAGTATGAGCGAGCCCTTGAAGAAGGAGTTATTTTCAATCCCCTCTTACTGCCGGAATCATTTTCCCAAAACGGTATTCTAAAATGCCGCCGAATGGTTTTAGGTGAACCTGATTCCAGCGGCCGCCGGCGTCCTGTTCCCACTGAGGAGACCGAAGAAATCGTTGTGAATTCGGTAATCAGTGCTATCGGGGAGTATACCGATTCCGAATTTTTATCGACATGCGGGCTAAAGATGGAAAAAAACAATAGACCGTACGCAGACCCGGAAACCCTTGAAACTAATCTTAAAAATGTTTTTATAGGTGGTGACGCACTTCGCGGTCCTTCAACAGTGGTTGAATCCATTGCCGATGCCCGAAAGGCGGCAGAAGCTATTACTAAAAAGGAAATATCAAATTGGGAAGATTTGGATAAAGATTTTAATCCGGGTTTTGATAGGAAACAGCAAATTCCGGAGATTTATAACAAAAAAAGCCGCCTTACCCTTCCAAAAATATCCGAAGATGACAGGGTAATAGCTAGGAATGAAGCAGAGCGGTGTCTTGAGTGCAATATTATCTGTAATAAATGTGTGGATGTCTGTCCAAACCGGGCAAATGTTGCGATCGAGATTGATAAGAAAGAGGGCTTTCAAGATACTTATCAAATTCTCCATCTTGATGCATTGTGTAACGAATGTGGAAACTGTGCTACATTTTGCCCTTATGATGGTAAACCATACAAAGACAAGCTGACTCTTTTTACTATTATGGAGGACTTTAAGAATAGTAAAAATAATGGCTTTATCATCACCGGTTCCCCTGATAGTCAGTTAATAACTCTGAGGTTGAATGATAATCTGTGGAAATTAAAACTCAATAAAGACGGTGAATTGACTCCTGTAGACTATGAGTATCCAAAAGATTATAATATTAAAGAATTTAAAAATATTAGCGTAATAATAAGTACTGTTCTAAAAGATTACAGTTATTTAATTGAAAGTTAGGAGGTGGAGGATTTATGCACCAGAGAACCGTCCCCTGTCAGTATTTTGCTCCGCAGAAAATAGAGGAAGCACTGGAAATTTTATCCCAATACGGGAAAGAAATTAAAGTAATTGCCGGAGGGACTGACCTGTTAATTCAATATTATGACCGACTATATGAGGTTGGCACCTGGTTGGATTTAAAAAATATCAAAGAATTAAAAGAAATTAAAATACATCAGAATCAAATGGAAATCGGAGCGATGGTCACTCATACCCAATTGGAAAAATCCGAAGATATTAAAAAGTACTTTCCAGTCTTAAGCCAGGCAGCTGCCGATATCGGTTCTCCTCAGATAAGGAATCGGGGAACTATCGGAGGGAATATTGTGAATGCCTCTCCGGCCGGTGACCTCCTATCTACTTTGATGGCTTATGATGCTCAATTTAAGTTGCTCTCCCTTCAGAAAGAAGCGCTAATTTCAGCGGAAGAATTTTTTATCGGGCCCAAAAAAACTATCTTAGAACCAGCTCAATTATTAATCCAGATAATTCTTCCCCTGCCGTCTGAAAGGACTTACGGAAGTTGGATTAAAATTGGCAAGCGAAAAGCTTTAATTATTGCAACCATTACCCTTGCTCTGGTAGTAGAGATGGCTGAAGACAATAAAACCGTTAAAGATGTAAGAACTTGCCTTGGCTCTGTAGCCCCGACTCCGATTGAAATTAAAGAGATTAGAGAAAAGATGATAGGTAAAAAGTTTAATCAATTAGATTTTAACCAATTAGGGCAAATAGTCGAAGATAAAATTTCCCCTATTGATGATATCAGGGGAACCAGAGAATATCGTAAAGATGTAGCTAAAAATATAATGATTAACGCCTTGGAAGAGATAGATTCAGCGTTTGGAGGTCGCATAAATGAGTAAATTAATGATAGAACTTACTATTAATGGTAAAAAAAGAAAAGTGGAGACTACTACCTCAACCCGTTTGCTGGATTTTATAAGAGATGACCTACATCTAACCGGAACTAAAGAAGGATGTGGAAAAGGTGAATGTGGAGCTTGCACGGTAATTATGAATGGTGAATTAGTAGATTCCTGTTTAGTGTTGGCACCTCAGGCCGAGGGGGCAGTTATTACCACTATCGAGGGCATAGGAAACGACGGACATTTAGATCCAATTCAAGAAGCTTTTATAGAGACCGGAGCGGTTCAATGTGGTTTTTGTATCCCGGGAATGATATTGGCTGCTAAAAAAATATTGGAGAAAAATCTTCATCCCGGCGAAAAAGAGATAAAGCAGGGTATTTCAGGTAATATTTGCCGTTGTACCGGTTATCAAAAAATATTTGATGCTATCAAATTAGCCGGAGAAAAATTATCAGTTTTAGATAGCAGAAAGGTCGAGAAAAATGAGTAAAAGATACGTGGGTCAAAATATCTATAAAGTAGATGCTCGAGACAAAGTAACCGGTAAAGCGCAATATTCCGATGATATCTACTTTGATGATATGTTATATCTTAAAATAAAAAGAGCGGTTCATCCTCATGCTTATCTTCGCAAACTAGATATAGAAAAAGCGAAAAAATTACTGGGAGTAGTAAAAATTATTACTGCTGCCGATGTTCCACATGTAAAAAATTTTGGATTGATTGTAAAAGATCAGCCGGTACTGATAGGTATTGGGGAAAAAATGCGTTATATGGGAGATGCCCTGGCTATTGTTATTGCCAAAAGCAAAGAGGTGGCTTCTATGGCGGAAAAATTGATAGAAGCGGAAGTAGAAGAATTGGAGATTATTTCCAATCCTCTTAGAGCAATGGAAGATGACGCTCCTTTAATCCATAAGGAGGGAAATATTTTATCCACACATTTTTTAGAAAAAGGGGATATAAAAAAAGGTTTTGCCAGTGCTGATTTGATTGAAGAAAATGAATATAGAACCACTTTTGTTGACCAATTGCCTCTCCAGGTTAGTGCAGGGGTATGCCGATATGATGAAAGCAGCGGAATCCTGGAGTTTCAAGCAGCCACGCAATGGCTTCATGATACGCAAGCAGATATTGCCCAATCGATTGGTTTCCCCAAAGACAAGATTAGAATGATTCAACCCGTGATTGGTGGTGCATTTGGGAAAAAAGAAGATATATCGGTTCATATCCATCTGGCTTTAGCAGCAATTGTAACTAAAAGGCCGGTAAAATTAACTTATACCAGAGAGGAATCGATGATTGCCCAATCCAAAAGACACCCTTTTATCATTCGCATAAAGAATGGTGTGACCAACCGAGGGTTTTTAACCGCCTGTCAGGTTGAAGTTATCGGTGATACCGGTGCTTATGCTTCCAGTGGATTGGCAGTTATTCATAAAGGGATGTATCACTGCACCGGGCCTTATAATGTAGATCATGTGCAAGGTGTTGGCCGAGCTGTTTACACTAATAATACTTATTGCGGTGCCATGCGTGGTTTTGGAACTGCCCAGCTGGCATTTGCTTATGAATCTCAGATGGCTATATTAGCTGATAAGTTAGGGATTGACCCGGTTAAATTTCGCTTGCAAAATGCCTATGACATTGGCTCAAAAACACCCAACGGGCAAAAATTAACCCGTAGCGTTGGCGTAAAAAAAACGATTGAAGAAGCGGCAATGATGGCAGGCTGGAAGGGAGGCGTAAGATGAAAAAAAAAGGGAGAGGAATGGCAACCATTATGTTTGGTTTTGGATATGGAGAAGGCTTTCCTGATCATTCTATTGCTTCAGCGGAAATAGAAGAGGAAGGCAAGATATTAATTAGGACTGCTGCTGCTGATGTGGGTCAAGGTGTTTTAACTATCATTACCCAAATTGCTGCCGAGGTGTTGCAGATAACACCGGAAACTATTCAAATTATTCGGGGAGATACGCATTTAACCAAAAATTCAGGTTCGACCTCCGCAACCCGGCAAACATTTTTTACCGGAAATGCAGTGAAGGATGCGGCATCTGGATTATTGAGTAATATTTATCATTATGCCAGTCTGCATTTTGTCACCAATCATGTCGATTTAGAAATAGGAGATGGTTATATTTTTAGAAAGGATAACCCGGATGATAAAATAAGCTACTGGGAATTGGCCAAGAAAATTAAAACAACCGGAAATAGTTTAAAGGCAGAAGCCTCCTTTTTTCCTCACACCGATAAACCTGACCAAAAGACCGGACAGGGAGAGAAATTATATGTAGCATATACTTTTGTTACACAGGTGATAGATGTGTCTGTCGATACCGACACCGGTATTGTAGAAGTATTACACGTCTATACTGCTGCAGATATAGGCAAAGCCATTAATCCGCAAAATGCTGAAGGCCAGGTAGAGGGAGGAACAGTGCAGGGAATAGGTATGGCTTTAATGGAGGAGCAGGTCATCAAAGAAGGAAAAACACTGAATGCTGATTTAACCGGTTATCTGGCTCCCACTTCTATGGACATTCCCTATTTTAGCACTCGATTTATCGAAAATGAAGACTCAGATGGACCTTATGGTGCCAAAGGGATTGGTGAACCTTCTTTAATTGCCACTGCCCCGGCTATTGCCAATGCCATTTATGATGCCATAGGAGTAAGAATATATCATCTTCCCATCACTCCGGAAAAAATATTAAAAGCTTTAAAGGAGAAGAGAAAGAACAAATAGAATAAATTCCTGTTTTTACCAGAATTACAAACGTGCACGATGAATCTTGCCCTCTGTAAACTCGCAGCACCACGGTGTTGCCATGGTGAGTAAGCTTATTCTTTCTTTTTTACTTTTAGAAGGCTGGCTCGGGTTACGGATTTAGTGCCAAACTTTTCTCTGATTTTATCTAAAGACTGAGTAAGTTGTTCTAATTTATCATCTTTTTTATCCTCTTCGTCTCTTAAGAACTTCAACTGTTTTCTTTCATTCCCCGAGGTAAGATTGGAGAACTTTATTCCCAAAAGTCTAACTCCGCCTTTTTTATAGCTTACTTTACCCAGGAGTTCCACCACTGTTTTAAAGATGATATCATCAAGATGGGTAGGATTTTCTAAAGTTTTAGACCTATTCAGGGTAATAAAATTGTGAAACCTTATTTTTAAAGTAATGGTCCTGCCTTTATAACCTTTTTTTCGGGCAGCATAACCAACCAGTTGGGAAATTTTAAGCAGTTCTTTTATTAGAATTACCTTTTCGGTTATATTAGTGCCGAAAGTTGTTTCTTTACCGATAGATTTTGCTGTTGATGGAGGAGTAACCGGGGTTTCATCTATCCCTTGTGCCAGAAGTTTCATTATTTTCCCGTTTTTCCCCAGAAGGTTTTCCAATATAGAATCAGGCATCCGGGCTAATTGTTCTACCAGGTAAATACCGGATTTTTTTAGCAGTTCTTCTGTCTTTTCTCCTATGCCCCAGAGGGAAGATACAGGGAGGGGATAAAGAATTTTTTGAATATCTTTAGAAGGGATAATGTAAAAACCATCCGGCTTTCCCAGGTTGGTGGCTATCTTGGCTAAGAATTTATTTTCTGCTATTCCCACCGAGATTTTGAGTCCTAATTCTTGATAAACTCTTTCTTTAATTTTTCTTCCTATAGTTTCGCTTGAACCAAAGAGCGATTCACATCCTGATACATCTAAGAAAAGTTCATCTATGCTCAACGGCTCTAACAGGGGAGTATAATCACTGCATATCTGAAAGAATTTTTTAGATGACTCTAAGTATTTGTTCATTTGAGAAGGGATAAAAATTCCCCGGGGGCATTTTTGGCGGGCCTCCCAGATAGGCATACCGGCATGAACACCATATTTACGGGCTTCATAGGAGGCGGCGCAGACCACTCCCCGATTTGAATTACCTTTTCCGCCGCTTATTCCTCCCACAATAAGAGGTTTTCCTTGATAAGCCGGATTATCTCTCTGCTCTACGGAGGCAAAGAAGGCATCAAGATCCAGATGAATTATAGATAGGCGATTAATGTTGCTCACTATTTTAGTTCCTTTCTAATTAATTGACCAATTCACCGATTAAATTAGCCGTTAGTGAATAGTAATTAGTATCGCGTATTGCGTATCGAGTATCGCGTTAAAGAAATTTGGATTTAGGTGTAGGGGCACAATGAATTGTGCCCTTCTTTTGTAATTCATTGACAGGCGAGACGCCTGTCCTACGTTAATAAAATAAATTATTATTGTAAGAGAGGGTGTATTGCAATACGCCCCTACTTTTTTTAAACTTAAAACCCGAAATCTGTCACTTATTACTCATCACTGTATTTTTCTATACACTATCCGCTATCTTTTCTTTTTCCTCCACGCAATACGCAATACGCGATACGCAATACGAATTTATATTTATAATCTTCCGGGCGATTATTTTAGAGTCGCCGCTATCTTTGCTTAAGACTCCTTCTATCAAAAGAGGCGCTTCTTTGCAAAAGAGTTTAGAATATTTTTGATAGACAGTCGGAAAAGTAATTACTTCAAAAAAACCTGCTTCATCTTCCAGGAGCAGGAAAGCCATAACCTGTTTTTGCCTGGTAAATTGTCTTCTTACTTGAATTAGCATTCCTTTTAGCGAAATTAGTTTTGGATAAAAATAATTTAACAGTTGATTAGAATTCATAATTGGCAAATTCATTAACATTTTATCATATTTTTTTAAAGGATAGTTAGTTATATATAAGCCGAGTATTTCTTTTTCTAAATTCATTTGGAAAGAGTTAGAAAAATGATAAGCAGGAATGGAGTCAGAGGAAATAAGTTCGCTATTCCATAATTCACTCTCTTCGGACATTCTATTTTGAGCCCCATCTTTAGCTTTCTTCTTTCTAACCTCCTTTAAAGTAAGGGGGAGCAGGGTTAATAATGCCGAACGGGGATAAGCAGTGAAATCAAAAGCACCTACCTTAATTAGATTTTCTATTAATGTTTGATTAATGCTTAAAGAGATAGTTTTACAGCAGAAATCATACAGAGAATTAAATCTTTGGCATTTTTCCCTGAGAGATAGTATAGATTTTAAATGCTTTTCTCCCATGCCTTTTATCTTACCCAGTCCCACTCGAATAGCTCCAGCTTCTACAGTAAAACCAGCTCCACTCTTATTTATATCGGGAAGGAGCACTTTAACCTTGAAACGCCGGGCTTCCTGAATATAGCGGTCAGGAGAATAATAACCCATACCGTAGGTGAGCATGGAAGCCAGGTAGTAAGCGGGATAATGCACTTTGAGATAACAGGTTACAAAAGAGATTAGGGCATAGGAGGTGCTGTGAGCTTTATTAAAACCGTAATGGGCGAATTTGGAGATCAGGTAAAAAACTTTTTCCGCTTCTTCTCTGGTATTTCCTTGTTGAATAGCTTTTTTAAGGAAATTATCTCTTTGTCTTTCCATTTCTACCGGTGAACGGTTTTGTTCAGCAAGTTGAAGTTAAAGAACTTAAAAAATTAGGGAAAAAATATAATTTGCCGGTAATAGTAGACTTGGGCAGTGGAACATTCTTAGCTACTGAAACATTTGGATTAAAACACGAACCAACCGTTCAAGAAAATATTAGAATCGGTGCTGATATTGTCTGTTTTAGTACAGATAAACTTTTAGGGGGTCCCCAGGGAGGGGTTGTTTGCGGAAAAGAAATTTATCTGAAGAAAATTTCGCAGCATCCCTTATTTCGCACACTTAGAGTGGATAAGATAACTTTGACTATCCTTCAGGAAATTTTGTTATCTTATCTAAAAGGTAAGGCGGTAAGTAAAATTCCCATTTGGAAAATGATTTCCTGCCCCTTAGATAAAATTGCTGCTCGCAGCCAGAGTATCTGTCAAAAACTGAAAAAAGAAGATATCCCGGCATTTACCAAAGAAGGGGAAACTGCTATAGGCGGGGGTTCTTTGCCCGGACAAACTTTGCCAACTAAATTAATAATTATAAAACCTCCCTGTCCGGTAGAAATTTTTTCTAAAGAATTACGCTCATTTAGCCCACCACTTCTGGGAAGGAAAGAAAAAGAATTTTTTATCCTGGATCCTCGCTGCATTGACCCTTCTTTTGACAATTTAGTAATAAAAATAATTACATCAGTTTATTTCAAAATTAAATAAAATCTAGTGCGCTGCCATTTCCTAAGACAGTAACTTTTAGAAAAAATACCATTCCTGTCATTCCGCACTTGATGCAGAATCCACAAGTTGGGCGTATTGCAATATACCCCTATAAGGATAGATTCCCGCTTTCGCGGGAATGACATAAAGTGAGGGAATGAAATAAAAAGAGGTTTTTATGTTTGTTTTCGGTACAGCCGGCCATATTGACCATGGCAAAACTGCCCTAATCTATGCTCTAACTTCCATAGATACTGATCGCCTACCCGAAGAAAAAGAAAGAGGTATGACTATTGACCTGGGATTTGCCTGGATGAAGCTTCCTTCCGGAGAAAAAGTCGGGATAGTCGATGTACCCGGGCACGAAAATCTTATAAAAAATATGATAGCCGGGGCAACCGGAATCGATGCGGTGATTTTAGTTGTTGATGCTAATGAAGGCTGGATGCCCCAGACCGAAGAACATTTCCAAATTGTAGATTTACTTGATATAAAATATGGCATCATCGCCATAACCAAAATCGATTTGGTTGACCAAACCAGATTAAATATTGTGGAAAAACAGATCAAAGAGAGGTTAAAAAACACCGTTCTCTTCAATGCACCGGTAGTAAAAGTAAGTACGGTAAAAAATATAGGAATTGACCAGATTAAATCGGCCATCCAAAATTTGATCTCTCAGATGAAACCCAAAAGAGATATTGGAAAACCGAGGCTATTCATCGACCGGGTCTTTAACATTAAAGGAAGCGGTACAGTGGTTACCGGAACTTTAATGGGAGGAACTCTACACCAAGGGATGGAAGTAACCATTTTTCCTTCTTATAAAAAAACCCGCCTTAGAAACTTACAAACCTACAAAGAAAAAGTAGAAAAAGCCTTTCCGGGAAGCAGGGTAGCCCTCAATTTAGTAGGAATGGAAAAAAATGAGCTGCATAGAGGAGACATTGTCTTTGGAACCAAGCAGATTAAAGCCAGTAAGAACATAGATGTTCAAATACAGCTTCTCCCCCGGCTTAAAAAATATTCTTTAGCAAATAGATCGGAAGTGCTTTTCTTCACCGGGACTAAAGAGATTTTAGCTAAAATATTTTCCCCCGAAACGAAATCTTTTCAGTCCGATGAAACAGGATTTGCTCAACTTCGCTTTAAAGAACCGCTGGCAACTTATTTGGGAGACCGCTTTATTTTGAGAATACCCAGTCCCCCTAAAACCATTGGCGGGGGATTAATTGTCGACCCTTTAGCTCATAAACACCATTTTAAAGATAGAGATGCCCTTCATTTTTTACAAAAAAGAATAAAATTTGACTTGAGAGAATTAGTTTTAACTGAATTAAAAAAGAATATCTTTATTAAAAAAGATAATTTATTAATTAATAGCAATTATGCTGATTCAGAAATCAAGGAAGCAGTTGAACAATTTAAAAAACAAGGTGAAATAATTACTACTAATTCCTGGCTGATTGACAAAAACTACTGGCAGGAGCAAAAAACTAAATTTATAAACAGGTTAAACCGGGAATATGAACTTTATCCTTTGCAAGCCGGTTTTCCCTTAAATAAATTTCAAAGTTATTTCTATTATTTAAAACCGGAAATATTTAATCATTTAATAGATTCTCTGATTAATTCAGATAAAATAGGTTTAAAAAAAGGAATAATATTTTTAACCTCCCGCGAACCTAAAATTTCTTCACAGCAAAAAGTATTGATTTCCAAAATATTTAAAATTCTGAAAGATAACCCCACTAGTCCCCCTAACGAAAAAACTCTTATTTCCCAAATTGCCGGGGGCAAAGAAATAATTGATTTTTTAATTCAAGAAGGAGAAATTATCAAATTAAGTGATGGTATTTTACTTGAAAGTAAGAATTATGATATTATGAAAAACAAATTAATAGATTTTTTAAAGATAAATGGTTCTATCTCTATTGCCCAGGTTCGGGAACTGTTGGGAATAAGCCGAAAATATATTATTCCTCTGCTTAATAAGATGGATGAGGAAAAAATCACTCAACGGAAAGAAAATGTTAGAATATTAAAAGCTAAACTTGGCTAATCTATCAGAAAGGAGACAGAAAAGGTTTGACAGACAAAAGGAAATTAACCCAAATGGTTTCTGCTGCCGGATGAGCAGCCAAATTAAATCCTAAAGATCTCGGTGAGGTCTTAAAAAAAATTAATGTTTTAAAAGATAATAATTTATTGGCCGGGTTTGAAAAATATGAAGATGCGGCGGTTTATCGATTAAGCGATAAGCAGGCTCTAATTTTTACCCTGGATGTTATCACACCGATAGTTGATGACCCGTATACTTTTGGACAAATTGCAGCAGCCAATGCCCTGAGCGATATTTTTGCTATGGGAGCAAATCCTTTAATGGGTTTAAACATAGTCGCCTTTCCCGAAGATAGATTAGATGATCTCGGACTTATTTTAAAAGGAGGGGCAGAAAAAGTTGCGGAAGCCGGCGCCCTTTTGGTGGGCGGACATACCATAAAAGACAAAGAACCAAAATACGGATTAGCTGTGGTGGGGTTAATTCATCCTCAGAATATTATTTATAATGATACTCTTCAGGAAGGAGATTTACTGATATTAACCAAACCCTTGGGGACGGGAATATTATCTACTGCCCTTAAGGGCGATATTGCCGAACCAGCGGCCGTAAAAGAAGCTACTTTTTGGATGACAAAGTTAAATCAACTTTCTGAAAAATTATTAAAATTACCCATCCACGGCCTGACCGATATCACCGGTTTTGGTCTGATCGGACATTTAAGTGAGATGTTAACTAAAAATAAACTGGGGGCTGAATTGCGGATTAATGATATCCCTGTAATAGATGGCCTGGATAAATATATTTCTTTAGGAATGATACCGGGAGGAACAAAAAAAAATCAAGAAATTTATTCCTGTTCGGTAGAAAAAAAGCCAGATATTACTCAAGAACAGGAAATCATCCTATATGATGCGCAAACCTCAGGAGGATTGCTGTTATCTATAAATCCTGAACAGGCCGAAAAAGCAAAAGAATTGCTGTTCCAACAAGGATTTACTTCCAGCCAAATTATTGGTAAAATCATAGAAGTATCCTCGGGAAGAAAAATACGAATAATTTAAGTACCCTTTTTACTTGACAAAAATATTTTTGTATATTATAATCACTACTAATGTAATAGTAATAGTAGTAATTGATCAAATAACCCTCAAGAAGGTTGTGTAATTCTTGAAGGAAGTAGGAGTTTTGTGGAAATGTATTCATCTATGGAAAGGAGGTGATTATCATTAAAAATAAGAAATTATTACTCAGCTTAAGCGTATTTTTTATTGCATTTTTATTTACAGGTTGTTTCCTTTTAAATAGTTCGCCGGTTATTGAATCCGATCCGGTAACTACCGGAAAAGAAGGAGTTGCATATACTTATGATGTAGAAGCTACTGACCCTAGCGGAGATGCACTAACTTACTCCCTAACTACTAGCCTCACTGGCATGACTATTAATTCTAACACCGGAGTAATCAGCTGGACTCCTACTGCTGCCGGAAGTTTTGAAGTTACTGTAGAAGTATCTGATAGTAGTAAATCAGATACTCAATCGTTTACCATTACAGTTTCTGAAACTTTGCTTACTTCGATAGAAGTGCTGCCTTCAACTATGATTATAAAAAAGGGTAACTCACAAACCATTGCTTCTATTACTGCTTATTATGATAATGGTACAAGTGCTAATATAGCGTTAACTAGTTCTACTTATGAATCAAATAAAGCCAATGTAACTGTGGCCAATGGAATAATTTCAGTATCGACCACCTGCGCAGCAACTATCGCAACTATCACCGTATACTATACACAAGGCGGGGTAACAAAAGATGATTTCGTAACCGTTACTGTTCCTGGCTGAGGAGGATAGATTCTACTGGTAGTTTACCGGTAAAAATAAAACCTTTCTAAAATTTAAAATTAATTTAAAGTTAATGTTGACAAAATTACTCATATATAGTATTATCATGTTCACACGTTAGTATTAAATAAATATTTTAATTATTTAGAAAGGAAAGAAATGAACATAAAGATAACCAAAAAAGCTTTAGTTGAAACAAAAAAAGTTTTAAAAGAAAAAAATGCAACAAGTAAAAAAATAAGAATATTTTTAGCAGGAATTGGTTGAGGCGGTCCAACATTTAATCTTGCTCTGGATGAGCAAAAAGAAAATGACGAAATCTACTCAGAAGACAGTGTTGATTTTATAGCAGATAAAAGTTTAATAGATCAACATAGAGGTTTTAAGATTGACTATTCCAACTTTTTTCTTCAGAGAGGGTTTTTAGTCCACCCTTATAGCGGCCCAGCTTCCACCTGTTAACAATAGAATATTACAAAAAAACCTATCAGGAAATTAACTCCTGATAGGTTTTTTTATTTTTCTTTTACTTATGAAAACCAACCTTCTTTTTTCATTACCTCTTTTGTTATTTTACTGCTCGGGCCATCTCCCCGAGCTACGGAAATTCCTACATTTTTCCCCACTGCCTCTGATATCTCTGCCACATTTTGATGGGTAAACCCCGGACAGAGGAGTATAGAGTGAATACCTTCTTCCCTTACCAACTTTTTACATACTTCCACTGCTTGTTCTTGATTTTTAACCAATCTTACCAGGAGCTTGTATTTGGGTGTTTCGACCATACATTGGTGTTTTTCTGGCTCGGCATCAGGAGTATGAGCGATAAAAACTACTTTAAAAGCCATGTTTATTACCTCCTATTTTATTTTTTAGCCTCACTACTATTTTCCACTTACCAAATTATATATACATATTAATATTCTACAAATTTTTTAAAAATCCTCTTTTTTTTCAATTATTTTGCTATATAGCTCGAATCATAATGACCAGACCTACCACAATTATTATCACCGGCCAAAAGGTGCCCCAGGCTATCCAGGTAATCCAGGGGAAAAGGGTGGTCCCCATAAAGACTAAACCCACGATTATAAGAATTATTCCTAAGATAATATTTCTATTTCTTTCTGAATTTCCTTTTGACCTTTCTTCTGGTAGATTTTCTTCTACTTTTTTATTTGCTTTATCTGCCCCCTTCTTAATTTTTCCTTTAATCTCCCCTTTGTTCTCAGAATTATCTTCTGTGTTTCCATTGGGATTCTGGGGAATTATGATCCAGCCAATGATATAGGCAATAATGCCGCTTCCCCCAAAGAAAAATACAAGTACAGCCAATAACCTTACTAAAGTAGTGTCAATGTCAAAATATTCCGCGATACCCCCACATACTCCACCGATTACACAATCCTTTTTTGATCTATAAAGTTTATTTTTCATAATTAAATTCCTTTCTACAAATATATTTTTAAAATTATTTATTCAAATAAATATCTCCCGAAACAGTATCAACTATAATTCTATTATCTCCTATTCCCACAGTGCCTTCAAGTTGATTCATTTTATTAAAACTAATTATTGTAATGGGGAACCTGGCAACAACCTCTCCTGAAACAGTATTAGTTTTTAAATAAAATTCTGCATTTTGAGGTAAGTCAATTTTAACTTTTCCGGAAATTGTTTTAATATCAACATTATTATCAAAAACTTTGTATCCAACATCTATATCTCCTGAAACTAAATCAGCTTTTAAATTTCCCGAAAAATCTACTATATCCACATCTCCGGAAGCATTATTAAGTGTTAGATTATCTGAATCAAGAGACTCTATCCTTAAATCTCCGGAGGCAGTTTTACATAGAAAATTATTTAGGTGTAAATTGCTAATATCTACATCTGCTGATGCTGTATCTATAATAATACTCTCCCTATAATCTTGAGGGATATAAACATCTAAAACTACATTAGTATTATAAAATATTACTTTAGGATATTTTATTTCGATTTTTAATTTACTTCCTTCGAGATTAGTTATCAATTTCGGTAATGGCTTTTCAGACCTAAGGGTTGATCTACTATAAAAATTAATTTTGATATCTTCTTCATCTGTTGAAAATACACTAACATCTGAACTCACTGAATGAATATAAATTTCTTTCAATTGATCAATGCCAAAAGTCGTTACTTCGTCTATTGAATTTCCTTCAAAATTACTCCTATCCCAAAATCTAACCATATAGTTTTCTGTGTTAAAAAAAGCTATTGCTGCTATCGTTAGTGATACGACAGCTATAACTACCAACCAGATTACGATTTTTCGGATATTAATATTATTTTTCATCTTGTATTCCTCCTATTGGTAATAATCTGTAAATTCATTTTTAAATAACCGATACTTAATTTATAAAAAAACTTAGTCAAATAGAATGCTCCGATTAGAGATAAAAGACCCAGGGCAGTAAGACCAATACCCAACGGAATACTTACTGCTGCTGCAAACGGAATATACATATTCCAGGCAAAGACAGGTCCCATTAAAGTTCCGAATAATACAGCTGCCCCCGAAATAGTAATAGCAAACGCTGAAGCAAATAATGCTACAAGTATGCCTATCAATCCCATTGCAGGACCCAAAATAATTACCAAATTAAAAAAGCCTAACCCAACAGCCGCAAAGATTGCTCTCATTATATTATTAACAGATGTTGTTTTTTCTGCCTCTTTTAATATACAACTTGCCCTACTTTGTTTAGCTATAACTTTCGGATCTCCGAGTGATGCGGCGATCTCCTCTTCTTTTCTTCCTTTCTCCAATCCAATTCTAAAATGTTCCTCATAATCAAACAATATATCTTTCTTTTCTTCTTCAGGTATATCTTTAATTAATCCAGATAATCTTCCTAAAAATTCTTTTTTATTCATTCTTTCCACTTCCCTTCAAAAAATTATTAACGTCTTTTACGAAAGTAAACCATTCTTCCTTTAATTCCTCTTCTTTCTTTCGGCCTAATTCAGTCAATTTATAATATTTCCTGGGCGGACCTTCCTGAGATTCTTGCAGATATGTGGTTACTAACTCCTCAGATTTTAACCGCCTTAATAACGGATATATTGTTCCTTCGGAAATTAATATACTCTTAGAAATTTCATTAACTAATTCATACCCATAACAGACCTTTCTTTCCAGCATACTTAAGACACATAACTCTAATACTCCTTTTTTAAATTGAATATTCAATTTACCACCATCCTTTTTCAAATAATTTTTAATACTATTATTGAATATTATACTGTACCTTTTAATGTACGATAGTATCGTATCACACAGTATCTTATAATGCAAGGTAGTAGTGAATATTTTTTTAATTTTTTTTAAAAATATCTTAACACCTAATTGTTTTATGGGGTTTTTAAATATATAATTTTTAGATATTAGATAAAAATATACGTAATATGAATAAGTTCAGATACATATGCACCATTGCTAGGATGAAAGAAGTAAACTAAAATAGAAGCAAAAAGAGGTGCATAGGGATAATGAAGGGGAGCATTGGAACAGCTACTTACCTGTCCTATACTCGACCTTACTGGGGAAAGGTCATAACCAGGTTAAACTATATAGAAAAATTATCCCCCAAGGCTAAGGTAAGATATAAAGCCATTAACCTGTACAGTTCCGGAGATTATTCTCTTAAACAGATCTGTGAGATCTTTGAAATAAATAGGAGTACCTTTTACCGGTGGAGAAAAAACTACAAACCCAGTAAGGTTCAGAGCTTAGAGGATAGATCCAGAAGACCCCAGAGGGTAAGGGCTAAAATAGTCAGGAATCATCAAGTAGAGATGCAGGTTTGCCAAATAAGAAGGAAATATCCTTACTTTGGTAAAGAGAAGATAAAAAGAATACTAGAAAGGGATCATAAAATAAATATCTCAGTCTCCTCGGTAGGTAGGATTCTAACCCAGTACAGGTCTATTCTCCCCAAGGTTAAGGTGCAAACCAAAAGAATAAAGACTTTAAAGAAGAAGAGAATCAGGATAGCCCAGGTAAAAAAAGATATGAAAGGGATTATCTCCGAGTGGCTCCAGATCGATACCATAGAATTAAACTTAAGATTTACTAAAATCTTTCTCTTTTCTGCGGTAGATCCCTTATCCAGGCTTTATTACCTGAGAGCTTATCAGAGAGCTACCAGTTTTAATGCGCGAGATTTTCTCTTCAGGCTGACTTACTTGCATGATGATAGAATTAAATATCTACAGATAGATAATGGTTCAGAATGGGAAAAGTATTTTGTCAAAGAGATAGAGAAAAGCAAGATTACTTTGGTTTATAACTATCCTCAGTCTCCCAAGATGAATGCCTTTGTGGAAAGAGTAAATGGTACGGTACAATCAGAATATCTAGATAGATTTTATGAAGAGACCAATGTAGGTAAAATTAATGAAATACTATATGATTGTCTGATTGAGTATAACTTCTACCGACCTCATCGAAGTTTGAATCTTTTGACTCCGATTGAATATTGTAGTAAGTTATTAAATAGCAAAGATCCTTCAATGGTGCAAATGTATTGGACTCAAACATAATATTGACTCAGATACCTAAATTGATTATCATAAAACCATACTACCGTCTAAGGCGGTTATTCTTAAAGAAAAATATTATTTTGTCATTCCGCACTTGATGCGGAATCATAAGTAGGGGCCTATGATGCAATACGCCCCTACAAGAATATATTCCCGCTCCCCGATCAGGTCGAAGACAAGTTTCGCGGGAATGACATAAAAGGGGTGAGGAAATTGGATCAAGTACAATATCATACAAGATGTAAAAAAGGTGAAGTGAATAAATCGGTCTTACTGCCCGGAGATATCGAAAGAGCAGATTATATCGGGACAAAATTTTTCCGGGATTCTGAAAAAATTGTGGAAAATAGGGAATTTCATATTTACAACGGCAGCTATGAAAATAAACCCGTGGCGGTCTGTTCCACAGGAATTGGTTGTATGTCAGCTGCTGTAGCCATAGAAGAACTAACCAATATAGGATGTAAATATTTTATCAGAGTAGGAATCTGTGGCTCCCTTTCTCCCCAAATAAACCCCGGAAATATAATTATTGTAACCGGAGCTGTTCGCGGAGACGGAGCCTCTAAAGAATATGTCCCTATAAAATACCCGGCGGTGGCAGATTATCGTACTATTACTGCCCTAAGAAACCGGGCTAAAAAGGAAGGCGTTGACTATAGCTTAGGAATAATAAGAACCCATGATGCCTTTTACATGGAATCCCCTTTTGCCTTCGGAGATTACAAAAAAAGAGTCGCCATTTGGGCTGAAGCGGGAGTCTTGGCTATCGAGAACGAATCTTCTACCCTTTTCGTGATAGGTTCTTTAAGAAAGGTACCGGTTGGAAGCATACTGGTCGCGGCGGGAAATTTAATCACCGGTAAAAAGGGCACAAAAGACGAGCTGCAAAAAAGCATCGATAAAGCAATAACCATCGCTGCCGGAGCTTTGGTTGACCTTCAAGAGGGAAAGGAGAAAAAGATATGAAAAAGATGCATCATCTACAGATAGAACCAGGTCAAATAGGAGAATTTGTAATAATGCCGGGTGACCCCGGTCGTTGTCATCTAATAGCTGAACATTTCGAAAATCCCCAATTAATTGCCCAAAGTCGTGAATATGTAACCTATACCGGAAAATATAAAGGATTAACAGTAAGTGTTACCTCTACCGGCATGGGCTGCCCTTCTGCCGCCATTGCCCTGGAGGAGCTTATTATGTCCGGAGCAAAATATTTAGTCCGTCTGGGCACCACGGGAGCTCTACAAAAAAATATAAACCTTGGAGATATCATAATCCCCACCTCAGCGGTAAGATTGGAGGGCACATCGGTCGAATATGTACCGATTGAATTCCCTGCTATTGCAGATATAGATATTGTAGATGCCCTCATAAGAGCAACCCAAGAAAAAAATCAGAAATCCCATATAGGCATAATTATGAGTCATGACGCTTTTTACAAAGGCACGGTATTTGCTGACCCTGATTTTCTGAAAAGAGAACAGGTATGGATTGATTCCAATATTTTAAGTGTAGAGAATGAATCCTCCGCCCTCTTTACTATCGGTTACCTCCGAAAAGTTAAGGTAGGAACCATACTTACCGTGGTAGCCAATCACCTGACTCGGGAAGTTATTACTGATGGGGGAAAAATAAATCCCATATTTCACCGGATGACTGATATTTGCCTGGAAGCTTTTAAAAATATGGAGAAGGAATAAAAAAGGGCGGCTGCCCTCTTTTAGTGAAGGTTGCCGCCCGAGTTTAGCTTCTCTTGTAATCCTTATTCCCAGGGACCGACGATACCGTCCACCGCCCAGTCGATAGTGGTTAACTCAAACACGGACATACGTAAACCCTCCGGAACTTTCAAGTTCCCGTCGCGGTCATATACGGGACCGTTGAACGGATCGAAAACCATCGACGGATCGGACATCTGCTCCAGCCTCTTCATAACCAGGTCATAAACGCTGATCATCCCCAGAACGGGATCATTAACCTTTTTCTCCTTTAATTCATCCTCATATGCAGGGTTTATCAACATACCCGGTTTAGCTCCCATCTCCACCGCCTTTTCCTTCAGCAGCCACCAGTAGTCAACATCAGCAAGGTTATGCGCTGTGTATGCGCCAGCATAGACCTTAGCCAGGAAATCAAGGTAGACTGCTTCCCAGTGCGCGATCTGTCCGGAGACAACATATTCGGGGCTGAAATCATACATCGGAGAGTAATGACCGAAGGATGGTAATCCTTTTTCCCCGGCAACCTGTACAATTGTCGGCGAGTCCTCGGTAAACGCAAACACATCGCATCCATCGGCGATTAACGCCTCGGCGGCTTCCTTAGCTGCTGTAGGACTGAACCACTCATAGATCCAGCGTACATGCACCTCAGCTTTAGGTTTGGTTTCCCGCACACCCACGGCGAATGCACCCATATGGCGTTTTACTTCTGGGATTGGGAAAGCGCCTATATAGGCAGTCTTGTTTGTTTTGGTGAGTGCTCCGGCGATCAGACCATTCAGATAGTAAATCTGGTAGAAATCAGCCATATAAGTCATCAAGTTAGGATTACGTTTAAATCCGGAACAATGGGCAAAGATCTTGTCCGGATACTTCTGCGCTGAAATCAGCGTTCCATCCATGAAACCGAAACTGGTAGTTAAGACTACGTCACAGCCCTCTTCCACAATCAGCTTATCTATGTAAACCCCTTCGCTTCCTTCAGCAACACTCTCTACGTAGACTGTCTCTAACCAGGGGAAGGTATCCTCACAGATTATCCGCGCCTTATCATGCGCATTACTCCAACCCAGATCACCAATAGGCCCAACATAGATGAACCCTACCTTAAGCGGTGTGCCCGGAACATACTCTTTGGCCATCATTAATGAAGTAAGGCTAAAGATAACCGCTATCACTAATGCGATTACTAACACAATTTTATTTCGTTGAGTAAACATTTCAGAACCTCCTTTATTATATTATAAGTTATATGCTGTTCAAACAGCTTTTTCATTTTCACAACTTTCACTGCTTATTTTACCATATATTCAGGATAGTGCAGTGCTAAACTATCCGGAATACTTAATAAAATAGATTTAGGATTAAAAGCCTCACCTCCTCCATTTTTGGCAGATTACAACCGCCATTACAAATTTATCAAATAGCCAAGAAAAAAGCAAACAGCTTAAAAAAAGTATCAACTTAACTAATCCTCGCCTCTCGTGTAAGGCAAGCTTAGCGCAGCCGGAGCCCCCATCCGCTTCTGCAATGTCCCGCGGGATACAAAAATCAAGACCAGAATTGCAAATGCGTACGGCATCGCTTTTAGAAATTCCGGTGATACCCACGGCTGCAGGCGGTACGACAGGTGGTAGAGAGCTGCGAACAAGTAGGCTCCCAGCATACCGTAGGCCGGATTCCAGAAGGCAAAGATGGTCAACGCAATAACGATCCACCCTATTCCCGCAGTCATTCCCTCGGTCCATGCCGGTCGATAGGCAACCGAGAGGTACCCTCCAGCCACACCGGCAAGGACCCCGCCAATAAAAACACATACGTAACGAACCCGGTCAACATTTATTCCCAGGGAGTCGGCAGTGGCAGGACTCTCTCCTACGGAGCGAATTGTGATTCCGATTCGCGTACGATAAAGGATATACCACAACAAGGGGACGAGGATAATCGCCAGATAGACAATCAAATTCTGCCCCTCGAAAAGGATCGGTCCCAAGAAGGGAATCTTGGAAAGGCCGGAAACGGTAATCTTGGGAATCGATACAGGAAGCGGCTTACCCTCCCAACCCCGTCCGAACATACCTGATAGACCGAGGCCGAGCATGGTGAGAGAGAGCCCGGAGACAACCTGATTCGCCTTTAGTGTCACACTGGCAAAAGCATGGATCAGGGAGAAAGCACCGCCGACAACCGCCGCCACCAGGATCCCCAGCCAGGGATTTCCGGTAATATAGGCAGTGGTGAAGGCAGAATAGGCTCCCATAATCATCATTCCCTCAACACCAAGATTTAGCACACCGGAACGCTCTGCGTAGATCTCACCAAGTGTTCCCAAAAGAAGCGGAGTCCCGTAGGCAAGAGAGCGACTGAATGTTGTAATTATCCATGTTTCCCAACCCATAACTACCTCCTCAATAAAAAGGATATTTTGTAACGAAGAAGAATCTCGCTTCCGATAAGGAAGAATAATATTAATCCGTTAAATACATTGATCAATTGGAACGGCAGCCCAAGTGATACTTTAATTACGTCCCCTCCGGTCATAATAACACCAAATAGAAGTGAGGTTACTATCACAGCCAAAGGATTGCGTCCTGCCAGCCAGGCGACGATGATTGCAGTATATCCATACCCCATTGAAATGTTAGTGGGTCCTAATAGCCGCATATGAATCCCTGCAATCTCACCTACCCCGGCCAATCCCGCAAAACCTCCTGAGATGAGCATGACGAGTAAAGTCGTCTTTAGTTGGCTGATGCCGGCAAATCTTGCCGCATCGGGGTTCTCTCCGATAACCCGGATCTCAAACCCACTCCTGGTGCAGGTAACCAATATATACATCACAACAGCAAGAACAAGTCCCAAAACTAACGTCGGCCAGTGGATACGTGTACCATAGAGGGTCGGCAGCCATGCAGCCTGCGGGAACGTGTCGGAATAGGCGAAACCACGCGCAGTGGGACCTTTCCATGGACCGTGAATTAACCACTCAACAAAGTAGATGGCAATATAGTTCATCATCAAAGTCGTGATAACATCATTTAGCCCCAGCATCACCTTTAAGATGGCCGGAACAAGCCCCCATGCGGCTCCACCCAAGAACCCGCCAATAAACATAGCCGGCAGGAGTAACGGATCAGGCAGTCCACTAAAGAGAGCGATTCCGGCTGCGGCAACCGCCCCCATGAGGAGCTGCCCCTCAGCACCGATATTCCAAAAGAGGGCGCGGAAGGCAATCGTCAACCCCACTCCGCAAAGTAATAGAGGAATCGCCCGACGCACTGTCTCGGCCAACCCAAACCTGCTTCCCAGTGATCCCTTCAGTATCAGTAGATAGGCACGGATGGGGGAAACTCCGTAGATCCAGAAGAATATCCCCGCTACCACAAGTGCTGCAAGAATAGCAAAAAGCGACACGAAGAACACCACGCACCCGGATGCAACCGGCCTTCTCTCAACCTTAAAACCTACGCGTCTCTTCATAATTCTTCTCCCTTGTGCCGTGTGCCTGCCATCATTAAACCAATCTCCCCTATATCAGCGCTCTCTGCATCGAGGATCCCCATTACTTCACCGTTGAATATGACCAAAATCCGATCAGACAACGTCATAATCTCCTCTAAATCCTCCGAGATGAGGAGGGTCGCTGCACCCCGTTCCCGTTGTGCTAAGAGTATTTGCCGTACCTGTTCGGTAGCACCGATATCGAGACCATAGGTAGGGTGAACTGCTACAATCAGACTAGGGTTTTCGGATAATTCACGCGCCAGGACCACCTTTTGGATGTTTCCTCCGGAGAGGAGCTTGGCAGGCGTTTCGTAACTCGGAGCGGCTATCTGGTAGTCCGACATCGCACGAAGTGCATTTTCCTCAATCTCCTTGGTGTTGAGAAACTCCCCTTGGGAAAAAGGAGGACGACGATATTTTTTTAGAATTAGATTCTCGCGGATGCTAAGAGCGGGGACAATCCCCATCCTTATCCTCTCCGCCGGGATGTGAGCAACATTAAGGTTATTCATCTCTCGCGCAGAACAATTGGTAACTTCTTTCTTCGCCAAGAATACCTTTCCTTTTGTCGACTTGCGCAGTCCGGTGAGCACTTCGGCAAGTTCGTACTGCCCGTTCCCTGATACCCCGGCTACACCAAGGATCTCTCCACCGAAGAGGTTAAACGACACTCCGCGAAGAGCCGGAAGTCCACGGTCGTTTAGCGCATACAGGTCATTCATCTCAAGGATTTTTTCTCTTTGTTTCAACGGGCTCTTCTCCAGCCGGAAGACGACCTCGCGGCCGACCATTAACCTGGCTAAACCAGGCTTGTCCGTCTCAGCGGTAGGAAGAGTCGACACGACCTTCCCCTTTCGCAGCACCGTCACCCGGTCGCTCACCTGCATCACTTCATCAAGCTTGTGGGTTATGAAGATGATGGTCAGCCCGTCATTGACCAAGGTTCTCAGTGTAGTAAACAGTTGGTCAACCTCCTGGGGAGTGAGAACGCTCGTTGGCTCATCCATAATCAGGATATCGACCTCGCGGTACAGCGCCTTTAAAATTTCCACTCGCTGCTGCTGACCGACCGTTAGCTGCCAGACCTTAGTCTGTAGGTCAACTGATAGGCCATACTCGTTGGCGATTGATAAGATCTTCTCGCGTGTCTTACGGAAATTCACAAATGGGCCAGTCCCCTCGTTTAACCCGAGGACGATATTCTCTTCCACCGATAGTGTAGGAACGAGTCGAAAATGTTGGTGGACCATTCCGACATGATGATTGAGTGCAGCCCGCGGGGAGGTCATCTGGACGGGTTGGCCGTTTAAGATGATTTCCCCCTCCTCGGGTCGATAGAGGCCATAGAGGACACGCATCAGAGTTGTTTTACCCGCACCGTTCTCTCCGAGAAGGCAGTGGATCTCGCCACGATGAACCTTCAGATCGATACCATCATTGGCGACTACACCAAGAAACCGCTTGACAATTCCGCATAATTCGATTGCATAACCTTCTGAATTATCCAAAGCTACTCCTTTATGCCTGCTTGCCACAGGGCTATTATTTGTACTATCTATTACATCAATGATTGTTCTGGCAAGATGCTTCGGTTCTACAAAATCTTATAACGTTGAATGCAGCAAATTAGCTTGTTTCTGGTCATACTCTTCGAATATTTTTATACCGTTTTTCCCAGTTTTTATTCTTCTTTTATCTTACTATAATTATAAATATACCAAACACTCAAGGAAAAAGCAATAGTTTTGAGTGCTCCATTTAATTGTATTTTACACGCAAATTTCGTCTTCTTATTTTTTTGGGGTCATACTTTGTGCTCCGACTCGATTTAATACCCATACTCTTACTTTTTTCTTTCCCCAGTCCAGGGCTTTCTGCTCATCTCCCAGGTTAAAACATACATCAATCCGATTACCTTTAATGGCACTTCCACAATCATTGGCTAGACCTATTCCATAACCTTCTACGTAGAGCATATCTCCATAATGAAATGTCCCGAATTCCGGGTCAATAGCTATACTTCTATGTCCGGCTTTATAATTAGTCGAAGTAAAACCATCAGCATAAGGCCAGCATGATAACTCGTGGGGAGTATAAGCTGTTGCCACTAAGGCAAATTCCGGATAGGGTAAATTTTTATCCTTTCCGGTAGATAATGCTTTTTCTATTTCTTCCGCTTGTGCTTCTGCTTTTTCCCAATCTATTTTATTAAAACCGTAGGGATCTGTTGTTTTGGGAAGACTATATTTTTCAGTAATGGTGTAGCCCGCTGATTTCTCTTTACTGGAAATCTGATACTGAGAGGAAAAGCGTACGATATTTCCCTCTTTGTCCTTGACTACATAAAACTTACCCTCTACTGAAAAACTGCTTAGCCAAAAGAATATATTTAAGACAATTATAAAAATTATGAAAAGATTTATTTTCTTTTTTATAATTTTCTCCTTTGGTTAAAGTTTTATTTTCTTTATTTGAAAGTTAGATATAGTTTATAATTCTACAAATACTTTTAAAAATCCTCTTTTTTTTGCAGAAAAAAATAAAAGGCCCGCTTTGCTATTAACAAAACGAGCCTGTAAAGGAGGTATAATTATGAAAAAGATTGTTTTGTTGTTTGTTGCTCTAGTTTAGTACATCATTCAATCAATTAATTATTATACACTGAATAATTATACTTATTATTTCTATAATGTCAAGTAAATTTTGAAAAAAAATTTAAAATATTTTTTTTAAAATCGTTTCCAAAAGTTTTCTGCTTGTTCCTTTACTCTTCTGACGATTCTTT
Source organism: Atribacteria bacterium SCGC AAA255-N14 (assembly GCA_000405345.1). The sequence goes on along the minus strand of ASPC01000003.1, from coordinate 21,413 downwards.
CATAATCTAGACCACTTATCTCCCGATCTTCCATTAATATATTACCGCCTACCATAGTGGTATCGACCATATCTCCGCTTATGCCGAATAAAATATGGAAATAAGCATTTTGACTGGTAATCGGAGTGGGCGGATAGTAATTTACCAATATAATATCAGCTGGAGCTCCGGTCTGGAGGACTCCCAAAGTTTCACCAAAAAATCTGGTGGCAATCTCACGGTTATTCTGGAAAGCCATTTGAAAGACTTCTCCCCAACCGGCCTGTGGATTATGTGACTCGTGTTTTTGTAGGAGATTAGCCACTTTAATACTTTCAAACATATCAGAAGTATAACCGTCAGTTCCTAAACCTACTGTTACGCCTTTATCCATGGCAGCCTTGATTGGAGCCGCACCCACGGCATTACCCATATTGGACTCAGGATTATGAATTAAATAACTGTCATTATTCTTTAAAATTTCTAATTCTTCTTCCTGAAGATGAACCCCATGGATAGCTAAAGTACCGGGTCGCAAGATATGAAAACGATTTAATCGTTCTGCTACTCCTTTATAGCCCCGGGTTTTGCTTTCATAAAAATCGGCTATTCCTTCTGCGACATGGATATGAAAAGGCACTTTTAACTCATCAGCTAAGGCAGCTGCTTGAGATAAAGTTTCATTTTTCAGGGTAAAAGAAGCATGAAGTCCAATCATTCCTTCCAGGTAACCATTACCTTCTTGCCGCGCCTTTTTTATAAATCGTTCGTTTTCTCTGATCCCATCTAAAGCCTTTTCATGGCCATCCCGGTCAGAAATCTCGTAAGATAGATTAGCTCGAATACCGCTCTGACGGACTGCCTCAGTAATTATATCTAAACTACCATCGATAAGATTACTGCTGGCGTGATGGTCAAAAATAGTGGTAGTTCCTTTTTTGACACAATCCAGGAGAGTATAAATAGCACTACAATATATATCTTCTTCGTTTAAAACCTTATCTAATCTCCACCATAATTTTTCTAAAATCTCTACAAAATTTTTAGGAGGCTGGTCGGTTTTAAGGTCCATACCTCGGGCAAAAGTGCTATAAAGATGCATATGGGTGTTAATCATCCCCGGCATTATTATCTTACCCTGGACATCTTTATATTCAGCTTCAGGATATTTTGAAATTAATTTTTCCGTCTTCCCGATAGCAACAATATTCTCTTCCTCGATTACTACTCCGCCGTTAGAGATAACGCGGGAATCTTTATCAAAAGTAAGAACTGTTCCGTTTCCGATTATCAACATTTTTATTTCCTCCTCTACCCTTCAATCATTTTTTGGGAAATTTCGTTGGCTATTTCCGCCACTTTCTCTTCATCAATATTAACCAACTTTCCATCGCAAACTACAATCTTACCATTAACTATAGTAATATCCACAATTTGAGAATCACCGGAAGTTACCAGAGCAGAAACAGAATCAGACAAACCACCGGCAAATCCCAATTTTTTAGTATTGATTAGAAACATATCTGCCGCTTTTCCTTCTTCTATGCTTCCAATTTCTGGCTGGTTAAGGACATCACGACCGCCATTGGTAGCTATAGCAAGCACTTCTTCGGCAGACATGCTGGAGATACCATAAATTAACCGATGCATCAAGAAAGCTGCTTTAAGTTCGGCAATCATATTAGAGGAATCATTACTGGCACTACCATCGACTGCTAATCCCACCGCTACTTTCTTTTTTAACATATAGGGGATATTCGCAGCCCCGGAAGCCAGTTTTTGATTAGATACCGGACAATGGGCTACTCCCGTCCCTGTTTCAGCCAATAAGTCTATCTCATTTTCGGTCAGATGAACACAATGGGCAAACCAAACATCATCACCCAGCCAGCCAACTTTTTCCATATACTTCAGTGGCCGCAGGCAAAAAGTTTTCTGACAAAATCCATCTTCATCTTTGGTCTCTGCCAGATGAGTATGACTCTCCACTTTATAATTCCGGGCTAATTTAATCGACTCTCTTAAAAGGTTCTCAGTAACGGAAAATGGTGAACAAGGGGATAAAACCACTCTTTGCATGGCAAAAGGCTTATAATCATGAAATTTTTCGATAACCCGCTGAGAATCAGACAAAATCTCTTCTTCTGTCTGCACTACTTCATCAGGAGGCAACCCCCCATCTTTTTCACTTAAAGACATAGAACCTCTACTTCCATGAAATCGGATGCCAATTTCTTGAGCTGCCCTGAATTCTTCATCTACCAGTTCCTTTGGCTGACCCTTGGGGAACACGTAGAACTGGTCAACTGCGGTGGTGCAACCGGTCTTTAAAAGTTCTCCCATAGCTACCAGGCTGCTGTAATAAACCGCCTGCGGGGTCAAACGAGCCCAGATAGGATAAAGGTATTTGAGCCAATTAAACAGCTCTACATTTTGTACTTGAGGGATATTTCTGGTTAAGGTTTGATAAAAATGGTGGTGGGTATTAATCAGGCCGGGATAAAGGAAATAATCAGAACCGTCAATTATCTCCTCAGCCGGAAATTTTATATCACGGGTAATTTTACTTATTATATTATCTTTAATCAAAAGACTATAACCTTTTAATCTGGTTCTTTCTCTGTCCATAGTTACAATCTCTTTTACATTTTTAATTAATATAGAAGACATTTTAAAAACTCTCCCTTCTTTTTATAGGGGTCAGGTCTTCACATTTGACATAACTCTCTGCTAAATAAGATAGCCAGAAACGTTATGTCAAATGTGAAGACCTGACCCCTTATTTTGCTACACTTTCAATTGCCTCAATAATCTGTTCATACCCGGTACAACGGCAGAGATTACCCTCTAGGGCAGTTTTAATCTCTTCCCGACTGGGATGAGAATTATGTATAAGCAAGGCTTTGGCGGACATCAACATCCCTGGGGTGCAAAAACCACACTGTACAGCTTGATAATCAATAAAAGCTTGTTGTAAAGAATCAAGCTTCCCATCTGTTTCCAGCCCTTCAACAGTTAATACTTCACTCCCTCCAATCTGTCCGGTAAGAATCAGACAAGAAGAAACTGCTTTCCCGTCAAGGATAACCGTACAGGCCCCACATTCACCGATACTACACCCTTCTTTGGTCCCGGTTAATTTTAATTGCTCCCTTAAAGTATCAAGCAAACGCTCTTTAGGACCCACCTTTAAGGTTACTTCCTTACCATTGACAATAAAGGTTACTGCAGTCTCAGTCATTGGTCTTTGCCTCCTCAATAATCTTTTTCAGTGCCCTCTTAATCAGGACAGCAATAGTCGGTTTTTTGTAGGGAGTAGACCATCTTTCCCCGGTGATAGAAACCATTTCCTTACTGGTTATTTTACCAATCTCCTCTACATCGATATCAAATATAGATTTACCATCGATAGCTTTTTCAGTCTCCGGAAGGGATTGAGGATAAGGGGTGGCAGACCCGGGGACAACTCTGGTATCATGAAAAACACCTTCTTCGTCTATTTTGGTAACCAGAGCAAGGCTTAGTCTGGCAATAGACAGAGCTTTTCTCCGGCCGATTTTTTGAAAATCGGTATAATAATTATCACCAAGCAGGGGAACTTTTATTTTGGTCAATATTTCATTAGCTTGTATTTTAGTTTTATAAGGACCGGCTAAAAATTCTTCCAGGGGCAATACTCTTTTGTCTTTCCTGGAAGTTAATTCTACCTCAGCCCTTAAGGCGATTAGAGGGGGTAAAAGATCTGCTGCCGGTGAGGCATTCACAATATTGCCTCCGATAGTGCCACGATTACGAATCTGGGTTGAACCAATAGTGTAAGCTGCTTCCATTAATACAGGAAAATTATTTTTGATGAGCGGCTCATTAATCAATCGGGAATGGGTCACCAGTGGCCCTATCTCTATAAAGTTATTAATTGAATTAATAATTTTTAATTCCGGGATGTTGCTTATATCTAAGAGGTAATCAAAATCTGGCAAGCGAGGGCTCTCTTTATAAAGGTTAACCAACAAATCTGTCCCTCCGGCTAATATATGAATTTTAGTAAATTTGTCTAAGTAATTTAGGGACTCTTCTATTTTTTGGGTGGTTAAAAATTCGTAGGATATCATTTCTTTGTTCCCCCTTTACTTAAAGAATGTCCCAGTAAGACCCGTTCCAAATTAAGGGGTAAATGTCTGATTCTTTTTCCGGTTGCGTGAGCTACTGCATTGGCAATGGCTGGTGCGCCCAGTTCTAAAGTTGGCTCACCGATAGATTTAGCTCCATAAGGACCATGAGGGTCGGGATTTTCTACAATAACCGGGTTGATTTCTGGCATATCTTTTACTGTAGGAATTAAATATTCATCAAAGTTAGTATTTTTTATGTAGCCATTCGCGGTTTCTACTTCTTCCATGATACCATAACCCAATCCCATCATTACCCCACCGTAGATCTGCCCTTTAAGGCAGGCGGGATTAATGGCTCTACCTACGTCATGGGCGGCAGTCATCTTTAAAACTTCTATCTGCCCGGTAGCTGTATCAACTTCCACTTCAGCTATCTGGCAGCCATAAACATAGGTAAAATATGGTCTGCCCTGACCAATTTCTTCGTCCCAGGAAATATCGGGGGCTTTGTACCAACCGTAAGCAGATAAAAATATTCCCTCCTGATTAGCTAAATTTACAGCCTCATCAAAAGAAATAATCTTTTGATTTTTATTTTTTTCATATATATTATCATTTTTAAAATCAAAATTGTCTGTACTGATTTTAAATTCAGCTGCAACTATTTCAGCAAGGGTTTCTTTTAATTGATGGGCAGCGTTTTTTACTGCATTGCCGCCTAATATAGTGCTGCGGGAAGCGACAGTAGCTCCACTCTCGGGAGACACCGAAGTATCAACCTCCATATAACTAATTCTTTTAATATCCACACCCAATTCTTCGGCAGCTATCTGGGTAAAAACAGTCTTTAAGCCTTCACCATTTTCAGCTAATCCGCAGGAAATTAAGATACTCCCGTNACGCTGAATGGCGACTATAGCCCCGGCGGCATCGGTTGCCTCAGCTCCCAGACTACAGCCTCGAAAACTGATAGCCATACCGATTCCTCTTTTTTTATCTCCTGATTGGAGTTTACTGTATTCTCTGTATTTCTCTTTATAATTACTGACTTCAACAGCTTTGTTAATTACCTCTTCCAGACTCACCTGGTGATTATCCAATTTCTGACCACTGGCAGTAATAGAATTATTGTGATATATATTTTTCAAGCGCAGTTCCATGGGGGTCATCTTTAGTTCTTCGGCCAGTTCATCCATTAATGATTCCTGGGCAAAGATAATTTGTGGTGAACCGTAACCTCTCATCGCCCCGGTATACACATTATTGGTGTAATACCCGTAAGTATCTGTTTTCACATTAGGCAATTCATAAGGACCGGTTGCCTGAACAACTGAACGCCAGGTAACAAAGGGAGTCTGGCAAGCATAGGCTCCGCTATCGGCTAAACACTTAATTTCCATTGCTACCAGCTTACCTTCTTTGGTGACGCCTACTTTATATTTCATTTTATAAGGATGACGTTTGTAACTTTCGATAATTGACTCATCTCTGGTATTAACCATCTTGATTGATTGGTTGGTTTTTAGTGCCAGGATGGAAGCCCGGGCGGCCATGGAAGACATAACTTCATCTTTGCCTCCAAATGATCCACCCATATGATTCTGAATTATTCTCACTTTGTTTAAAGGTACCTTGAGTACACTGGCTACAGCATTTCGGCAGGAAAAAGGATTCTGAATTGAACCATAGATAGTTATTAAAGCGTTATGTTCATGGGGCACTGCGGTGAGTGACTCGGGCTCAATATAACCGTGTTCTACAAATTGTGTGGAATATTCTCTTTCCAAGATTATCTCTGCCTGGGCGAAACCTTTTTCTGTATCCCCTTTTCTCAATCGATGATGAACCACCTGATTATTTTCTAACTCCGGATGGATTAAGGGAGCATCTTTTTTCTCGGCTTCTTCCGGGTCAAAAATACCCGGTAATTCTTCATATTCTACTTCAATTAACTCCAGGGCTTCTGCAGCTGCCTCTTTAGTCTCAGCAGCAAGGGCAGCAATACCATCACCGATATATAAAACCTGTTGTCGAGCTAAAACCTGCTGATTTTGGATAATCACTCCAAATTCATTATTAGGGATATCATCCGCCGTTATAACCGCTTTCACACCCGGATAGGCCAAAGCTTTTTTAATATTTACCTTCACAATTCGGGCATGGGGATATTTACTTCGTAAAACTTTACCATAAAGCATATTGGGAAAGAATAAATCAGCAGCAAATTTAGCTTTACCGGTAACTTTCTCGTAAGCATCGACTCGCTTTATCGATTTATTTACCTTGCTAAATTTCATTCTTTTCATCTCCCTAGTATCAGAAGTTTATTCTTCGGCACCCAGAATTAATGAGAGCAAAGCCATTTTTAAAACAACACCATTAAAGGCTTCCTGCCAATAACGCGCATGTCGGGTGATATCGACATCCGGAGGCAGTTCATCCATTCTCGGCAGAGAATGCAATATAATTGAATTGGATTTTGCTTTCTTCTCTAAGAGTTCGCGAGTTACCCGGTAATTATCCGGAGTTAAGCCTTTCTCTGATTTCGTATCTTCGCGAGCCACGGTGTAATCAGCCTGCACAACGGGTTCCATATAAATAACATCCGCTTCATTAATAACATCGGCAACATGCTCGGCTATCTTGAAACGCAAGTTGTAATTTTTTAACTCGGCTTTAAATTCTTCCGTCATTGACATTGCAGGGGGAGCTACGTAAATAACCTGTGCATCAAATTGGGTAAGTGCATATGAAATGGAATGCATTGTACGCATACGCATATCGCCAATACAGAGGAAAGTCAAACCATCAAGTGTGCCCTTTTCCTGTAGAATGGTATATAGGTCTGTCAAAACCTGAGTCGGGTGCTCTCCCCAACCATCACCGGCGTTAATTACGGGTACGCTGGCCCATTTTGCTGTCTCGGCCGGGGCACCCTGTTGAAAATGGCGCATAACAATCACATCACCGTAATATTCCAGCATTTTAACGGTATCTTTAATGCTTTCCTGGTAGAAATCTCCTGCTCGGGTCATTTTCGCATCCGCAAAACCAAGCACATGACCGCCAAGACGGTGCATGGCTGCTTCATGAGACAAGCGGGTACGGGTGCTTGGTTGATAAAATGCAGTTACCATAGTTTTATCAGCCAGAATGTTACTGTTTTTACGATTCTTGGCAATAGGCTCTAATTTTTTAGCAACTTCAAAAATTCTAAAAAAATCTTCCCTCTCAAAATCCTTCAAAGATAGGATATCTCTTCCTAAAAAACTACGCATTGGAAACCTCCTATTTTATTTTTTTAATTACATTCGCTCATTTTCTTACTGACCGAGAATCAACAATTTAATACATCTGGTTTAAAGACCGGTCCTCTTATTAAATTCCTTAATTAATCTATCTATCTCATCAACTTGTCGGTGAATACCGCCCCAGTAATTTTCACTGTCATACCATTGAGCATTTAGTTCTTCCATATCTTTACCTTGTTGTTCTACCCAGGTAAAGTATTTGAGATTATGGATTCTTTTTCTATCCCGATAAGTTAATTCTTGCATATAATCAGTAGTCAGTGCCTGTAAGTTACGATGGAAATCAATGGCTGCATCGGTTTCATCATAAGGACCAAATTCTTCTTCTAATTCTTTTAATCGAGAGCTATACATTTCCATTGAATCGGTAAAAACGGTTAAGACTATATCTTTTTCGGTTAATTCATAATACTTTGCAAACTTTATAGCCATAATCATATTGGCTGCACTGGAAATACCCATTAGTGGTAATTTTTCAATTATTTCTGCAGGAACACCCTTTTTTCTTAAATATTTCTGACCGACAGGTTCATTAAATAAACGAATTATTCCCATACTATTACTATCATCTACGTCGATAATCATATCAGTATTTCTCATATTATGAATCCAGGGGACATGTTTATCCCCTATACCCTCGATACGGTGAGCACCAAAACCATTAGCCAGAAGTGTAGGACATTGCAGGGCTTCACCGGCAGCTATCTTGCTGGTAGGATATTTTTCTTTCATGTAGTCTCCGCAACCCAGAGTACCGGCGGAACCGGTAGTTAACACCACTCCTGCATAATTATCTTTTGAACTCATTATCTGAGACAATACCTCTTCCATGGCATGACCGGTAATCTCATAATGCCAAAGGTGATTACCAAATTCATCAAATTGATTAAATACTACTACATTATCCCTAGTCTTTTTTAATTCCCAAGATTTATCAAAAATCTCTTTCACATTACTCTCTGTTCCCGGAGTAGCAATAACTTCTCCGGCAACTTTAGCCAACCAATCAAAACGTTCTCTACTCATCCCTTCCGGTAAAATAGCTATCGATTCACAGGAGAGAATATCGGCATCATAAGCACCACCCCGGCAGTAATTGCCGGTAGAAGGCCAAACTGCTTTTTGAGAAGTGGGATCAAATTGTCCGGTAACCAAGCGAGGGACTAAACAGCCAAAGGTAGCGCCTACTTTATGGGAACCGGTGGGGAACCATTTACCCACTAAAGCAAATATTCTGGCTTTTACTCCGGTTAACTCATGAGGTAATTCTACAAAATTAACTCCTCCGAATTGACCTCCCTTTTTTACCGGCTCATTCTTCCAATTAATTCTAAAAAGATTGTAAGAATTAATATCCCATAATCCTATGTTCTTCAATTTATCCTTAATCTTGTCCGGAACTAATTCAGGATTTTCCTGCTCAGCAAAAGTCGGGATAATAATATTTTTTTCTCTAGCCCTTTCTATGGTTCTCTTAAGTTGCTCTTCGTTGATAGTTAAATCGATCATTTTATTTTTCTCCTTTATTTTAAAAATTCAACAAACGTATCTACTGCGCGATAAAGAGATTCTAATTCTATGTATTCATCATTTTGATGAGCCTGGGCAATATCACCGGGTCCAAAAACAATGAAAGGTATCTTCTTTTCCGGGATGATTGTTGCTCCATCAGTACAGTATTTAGTAACTATCACTTCCTTCATTCTGGCTGCCTGTAAAAACTTTTTTACATAAGGATTGTCAGAACTGGTAAAGATCGGAGAGTGATAGTTAAAAATCTTTTCCGTAAATCTCACCTTATGTTTTTTCGCAATTTCTTCGCCGGTCTTTCTGACTAATTCCACTACTTTCTTTTCATCCTCTTTTGAAATTACTCTGAAATCCAACTGAATCTCTGAATAATTAGGGACAATATTTACCTGCACTCCGCCGTGAAACTGTCCGATATTTAGGGAAGTTTTACCCCAAAAGGGGTCTGCTTCAAATATCTTCTCATATCTTTCGGTAACATTCACCACAAACTCGCTCCCCGGGATGATTGTATTTATTCCCACCTCAGGGGTTGAGCCATGGGCAGACTTCCCGTAAAATTTAGCTTTTATCCATAATTCTCCCTTTTCCCCGGTAGAAACTTGAAGATTAGAGGGTTCCGCGATAATAAGAAAATCAGTATGGTCAAAATAACCCCCATCAACTAAATTCTTCGAACCTCTATATACCCATTCTTCATCTGCGGTAAGAGCTAATTGAACTGTTTTTTTAGGTACAATCCCCCTTCTTTTTAAAAGTACCGCTGCGTAAAGGATGGCGGCCACCCCGCCCTTCATATCTGATGCTCCTCTGCCGTACATTTTTTCATTTTCAATCAATCCTTCAAAAACGGGTTTTGTCCAATCCTCTTCTTTTACCCCTACAGTATCCAAATGCCCGCAAAGAGTAATATTTCTTTCTTCTTCTCCTTCAATTTTTGCAATAACCGAACTCCTGCCTTCTTCCAAAGGAACTAGCTCAGACTGGATATTATTTTTTAAGAGAAATTTCTTTATAAAATTAGCAATTTGATTTTCATTCCCCGGAGGATTTACACTTTTAATCTTAATAAAACTCCGAAGGAGGTCGTTTATTTCTTTTTTCTCAACATTATTCACTTTTGGTTCATTGTCTCCTTTACTGCTTCTAAATTGGGATCTATTACCAGGGCTTCTCCCCCAGCTTTTTTAGCACTTTCTACATCCTTTAATCCGTTTCCCGTAACTAATACTACAATTTTATCTCCCTTAGAGATTTTCCCTTCCTTTAGCGCTTTTACCATGCCGGCAAAGGCGGTAGAGCCCGCTGGTTCAGCAAAAATCCCTTGCTTTGTGCCCAAATATTTAATCGCTTCCAGTATCTCTTTATCGCTTACTGCAATTCCAAATCCTCTTGATTTTTTTATGTCTCTTACTGCCATCAGACGATTTCTGGGAATCCCTACAGCAATGCTGTCTGCAATTGTATTCGGCTCCACAAATTTAACTGTTCCGTCACCATTTACTGCCTCGACAATCGGTTTACACCCTTCTGCCTGCACGGCAACCAGTTTAGGTAAATGGTCAATAAGGCCTAAGGAAAGCATATCCTTGTAAGCTTTGGCCACTCCGGAGATGATACAACCATCTCCTACCGGTACAAAAAGATAATCGGGTACTTCAAAATCCATCTGCTCAATAATTTCCAGGGCAACCGTCTTTTTCCCCTCTACCATATAGGGATTAAAAGCGGTATTCCGGTTATACCAGCCAAATTCTCTGGTTGCTTCGATGGACAGATCAAAGGCTTCGTCATAGGTTCCTTTTACCGCAAAAACAGTTGAGCCAAATACCAGAAGCTGGGCAATCTTGGCACTCGGCGCAGTTTGGGGAACAAAAATGTAACTCTTTAAGCCTACTGACGCAGTAGCTCCCGCAAGTGATGAGGCAGCATTACCGGTTGATGCACAGGTAATAATTTTTTCTCCTAATTCCCGAGCTTTTACCACGGCAATGGCAGACGGCCTATCTTTTAAAGAGGCAGTGGGGTTCCTTCCGTCATCCTTAATCCAGAGATTTAACATCCCTAAATCTTCTCTTATTCTTTTCGCTTCATATAAAGGAGTCCAACCAACTTTTGACGGACCTATTTTAACAGGATCATCCACCGGTAAAAGAGGCAGGTATCTCCACATCGAAAATTCCTTATTTCTTTCGAGAGATTTCCGGTTAAATTCATTTTTTATTCTAGAATAATCATAAATAACTTCTAAGACACCTTCGTCTCCACATTTCGGACAATTATATTTTACTTCATTTGAATCATATTCTGTTCCACACAATAAGCATTTTAATTTCTTTACATAACTCATATCCATTTCCCCTCCCTGGTATATGAAATTCCTAATTCTTTTAGTACTCCAAATTACATTTCTCCCCTTTTTTATTATCACTTTCTTAAGAAGTTATACATTTCCAATAATCGTCCCTTTTTAGGGGTAGATATGGGTTCCCGTTTCACCTTTTAGCGCTTTCTCTAACGATTCCGGATTAGTAACTATTGCCTCTTTTCCTCCGGCTTTCAGGAATCTTACAATAGCTTGAATTTTGGGAAGCATACTTCCCCTGGCAAAATGTCCTTCCTCAATATATTTCTTGGCTTCTGCCACAGTTAATTTGTCCAGGGTAATTTGATTTGGTTTATTGAAATTTAAACACACTTTTTCTACTGCTGTAGAAATAATAAAGACATCTGCTTTAATATTTATAGCCAACAAACTTGAGGCATTATCTTTATCAATGACCGCAGCAACACCTTCAAGTTTTCCTTCATCATTGCGAAGTACGGGAATCCCGCCTCCACCAACACCGACTACGCTAAAGCCATTTTTTACCAATATCTCAATAGCATCCTGTTCAACAATTTCAACCGGCATAGGAGAAGGTACGACTCTTCTGTATCCTCTTCCTACATCATCAATAATAACCCAGTCAGGGTGTTCTTTTTGCAGTTCTTCTGCCCGTTCTTTGGTATAAAATGTCCCTATTGGTTTGGCAGGGTTTTGGAATGCAGGGTCTTTTTTATCTACCACTACCTGAGTCACTACTGTAGCTGTATTCTTATTAATACCTCTTTTTTTAAATTCGTTATAGAGTGCCTGCTGAATCTGATATCCAATGGCACCCTGGGTGTCTGCCCCACAATTAACCAAAGGTACTGTATGCATCCCTCCTGCTTCATGCGCAATTTCCGAACGTCTTAAAATAAACCCTACCTGAGGACCGTTCCCATGAGTAACCACCACATCATAACCTTGCTCAATCATTCCGGCAATATGTTTGGCTGTTTCACATACTGCATCATATTGATCTTCTACGCTTTCATGCTGCTTATCTTTAATGAGGGAGTTTCCTCCGATAGCTAATACTGCTAATTTACTCATTTTTTAACTCCATCCTTTCGAACATCTAATCTTTTTAAACAATATCATAAATGATAAATATAATTTTTTAACTTTTAACATATTCAGCTGTTTCATAAAATATTCTATACTGATCTTCTACGATTTAATTCTTATTATCTTTGATTAATGAATTTCCGCAAAAACTATTTTAACTAAACTCTCTCTAGTTTTATTTACCACCCATGGTGAGTGTCATAACCGCTTTTTGCCGTATGTAATCTATTTTCTGCTTCATCATAAACAATTGAATGAGGACCATCAATAACTGAATTTTCAACTTCATTTCCTCTGTCCGCTGGCAGCGCATGCATATACATTACATCTTTATTGGCAAGTTTCATCATTTCCTCTGTACATTTCCAGGTTTTACAGGACTCAAGTAAATCATCGACCACTTCATTTCCTTGATTAGTTACCCAACTTCCCCAATTTTTAGGTATAACTACATCTGCATCTCTATACGCCTCTTCCATATTATTTGTTATTGTTAATATTCCACCATATTTTTCAGCATTTTCTTTAGCTTGTTTTATAGTCCAATCTGGCAAATCATACCCTTTCGGATAGGCAAGAGTTACATCCATTCCGTATCTTGGGAATAAAAGCACTTGGGTAAGCGGAACTGAAATTGGTTTCTTATGACTGGTTGCATAAGCCCATATAATAGATACTTTAGTACCTTTCAAATCTCCAACTTTTTCTTTCATAGTCATTAAATCAGCTATTCCCTGCATCGGATGATATAAATCACATTGCAAATTCATAATAGGAACTGTCGACCATTTTTCCATTTCTCTTAAGTATTTATTTCCTGTTTCCCATGCACAATTCCTACAAGCAATAGCATGCCCAAATCTGGATAAAATAACAGCTGTATCCTTGGCTACTTCACCATGAGATATTTGCATAGTACTTGTATCAAGAAAATTACCATGACCACCTAACTGAGCAATCCCTGCTTCCATAGAGTTTCTGGTTCGGGTTGACTGCTCAAAAAACATTAAAAATATTGTCTTATATGGTAAATAAGGTGTTGCTGTACCCATGGCAAATTTTTTCTTTAAATCAAAAGAGACTTCAAGTAAGGTGTCTATTTCTCCTTTAGTCCAATCTTGAAGTGTAATAAAATGCTTACCTTTAAATATAGTTTGCATTAATTTGTTCCCTCCCTTTCTATAAATATATTTTATTTGAGATAATTATTAAGATAAATTACTGGAATTGCAGTCATGTCCTTTAAAAATTTGGATATATTTTATTCATATTCTTTTACTTTTTCTAATATTTTTATAAAATTAAAACTCGTATAAGATTTACATCAATTAAAATTTATAAAGCCAAAGATGTTCTACTTAATTTTAGTTTTTATTAACTTTCCATATCCTTTAGTTCCAACAATTCCTTTGTTCCCTTTGTATACTACTTCCCCACGAATAATTGTCATATAAATCTGTCCTTTTAATTCTTTTCCGGCAAGCGGAGAATATTTACCTTTACTTTCTAATCTTGATGGTTCCACCACCCATTTCTTATCTAAATCTACAATGGTGAAATCTGCATCACTCCCAACTTTTATTATTCCTTTTTGAGGATAAAGTCCATATCTTTTGGCTGTATTTTCTGACATCAGTTTCTGAATCTCACTCAAGGTTAACCTTCCTTGGTGATATCCGTAATGAAGCATGGTTGGAACGGCTAATTGTGTACCGGGAATACCTGCATAATTTTTCCAGATATTGAGAAATGATTTTTCCCTTGGATATTTCCCTGCTGCATGGTCGGTGCAAATAAAATCGATTGAACCATCTTTCAACCCTCTCCAAAGTTCTTCCCTGTCCTCTTCTTTGCGTAACGGTGGAGCAATTTTTAATATTGACCCTATCTTTTTAAAATCTTCTGCTGTAAAAATTAAATACTGGGGACAGGTTTCTGTAGTTGTATCCATTCCGTGAGTTTTCGCCCAGCGAATAATATTTAACCCTGCCTTGGTCGAAAGGTGCACGATGTGAAGTTTATTTCCAACTTTTTTGGTAATTCCTACTACAGACCATATTGCTTCCGGCTCTGCTTCATAGGTTCTTCCTTCAGACCAACTCTCAGGGTCTTCTCTCCCCATCTTCTGCACCAGATGGGAATAATAATCTACCAGATAATAGTCTTCAGCATGTACTGCACAAACTAAATCCAACTCTTTAGCCGCCCTGAAGACTTTATCCATATCGGGGACGGGCATTCTGGGATAGAGTTCCATTCCGGAAATGGTGTAAAATTTTACCCCAATAATGCCTCTATCTTTTAATTCTTTTAAACTTCTCTTATATTCTCCTGATTCAACCTGCTCAGGAGTTACTCCTCCCCAGAAAGCAAAATCCACATAAGCTTTTGGTTTTACTATATTTAACTTGTGATCGAAATTTAAACCATTAATAACCGGAGGAATAGAAGTGCAAGGCATATCGATAATAGTGGTAATACCACCAGCTGCCGCACTCCTGGTCCCGGTTTCGAAATCTTCTCTTTCGGTAAATCCGGGATCATCAAAATGGACATGGGGGTCAATAAAACCAGGGAATACTATATTTCCCTTTGCATCAATTTCTTTTTCCACAGGAAGTAATGCCTCCCCCTGTGGCACAATATCCTTTATCTTCCCTTTTTCAATATAAATATTTACCGTTTTTAATTGATTCTTTTCTACAATTCGGGTATTTTTAATCCTTATCATATTGTCTCCTCTTTATTTACCCATTTAGTAGTAATTTTCTTTGAAAAAATCCCGCAAAAAACAAGTTTTAAAAATTGGTAGGAGTAGTTGCGGAAATAATAACAAGATCTTCGTTTCCAATGCTGNTGATTTTATGGGGAATGCTCGCAATGTAATAGATACTATCGCCCTCTTCCAATATGAAAAATTCATCCCCAATTTTAATTTCCATTTTTCCTTCCATCACCAGAGTACATTCTTCATCTTCGTGGGATAGAGGTTTGCTGCAGCTACTTGCTCCTACCTCTATCCGGGTTCTGATCATCTGAATTCGGTGACTCACATCAGGGGAGAGCAATTCATAGGTCAGATGAGATTTAGGAAATTTTAAAACTCTGCGTTTATTTTTTCTTACTATTACGCTTTGTTTTTTATCATCAATTAAGAAATAAAACATTGGTACATTTAAAGCTTTGGCTATCTCTCTTAAAGCCATAATCGATGGGGAAGCCATCCCTCGCTCCACCTGGCTTAAATAACTGGGAGTTTTACCTATCTTTTTAGCAAAAGCAGTAAGGTTTACACCCTTAGAAATACGTAGTTTGCGGATTCTATTTCCCAGTCTTTCATTCTCAATCATCATTTAATCTTCATCCTCTTTCCTCCGGTGGAATTTCGCCTACTTGCTATACTAAAAATTCAAGGTTTGATTCCGGTTAGATTTTTTTTTGGAGGTTTATATTTTTTAAAATATATTTAATTATTGTAATTTTATTTAAACACATTTAAAATTATTTTACAAGAACATATTATAAAATATTTTAAAAATATATAAGATAAATTTTGAAGTTAAGAGAAATCAAATCGGGGAACGCCAATTCTGCAGAATTTATGATTACAGTTGTAGGGGTTGGATTTATCCAACCCGTCTTTTTGTGGGCTCGGTAAATCGAGCCCCCTATACGCTCTACGCTATCCTCACTATCTTATAAGATTGCCACATCTTGATAAATCAAGGCAATGACTCATCTATAATTTCCTAATCTTGCTAAAAACTATCAAAGAGGGAGGAATACTCAGAAGAAAATATATTCGGTTTTCTTGTTTCCAGTGCTATTGTAAAAAAATTGATTCCAATGTTCTAAATATAATATTTCTAATCTTATTGGCAAAGCGTTTTGTAGAAATCAGGTCGTCTATCATCGAAAATATTATTAAATTTGGTTATATTTTTATTTGAAGCCTCTTTTTGCTCAATATCGTGAATATAAATTAATTCCTTTTTAGGGTTAGCTCTATACAATAAATCACCATTTGGAGCTACAATTTGACTCTGCCCTGTAAATTCGAGACTATCGTGTTCAAAAGTTTCCTTTCCAATCCTATTTGCAGTAACGGAAAATACTCTGTTTTCTAAAGACCTTGACAGCATTACATTTTGACAATAACTTAATACCAGGTTTGCTGGTTGACAAATTACTTCAGCACCTAAAATAGCTAAAGAACGAGCTAACTCTGGAAAAATCCAATCAAAACAAATCATGATTCCGATTTTGGTACCCTTTATAGTATTTATTTCCAAAGGTCTATCCCCGGGATTAAAATAGAGTTTTTCTCGATTAAATAAATGAATCTTTCGATAAATATGTACTAAGCCTTCGGGACCGATTAAAAGAGCGGAATTAAAAATTGATTGACCAAATTTTTCAGCAAAACCTGTTATAATATAAAAATCATTCCGAGAGCATAGGTTAGTTACCTCTTTAACAATATTACTATCTGCAGGATCTTCGGCAACGCTCTCTAATTCTTTTCTGTCGTGAAAATTATAACCAGTAAACGCTAGCTCCGGCAGTACAATGACATCGGCTTTAACTCCATTAAGTTCTTTAATTATCTTGCTACAATTTTCGTTAAGCTTCTTAAATTTTGGCTTAAACTGATAAAAACCTATTTTTATCATTTCCAATATCCTCCAGTGTTTTACCAATGTTGTTCTTTTTTATTTTTCTTTCATCATTTTCATAAATTCTCCTGCTGCCAAATCAATGAATTCCGAATCGTTAATATGCGCATTAACCTCTACAATAGGAATGCGTTTAGCTAAATCCTTCTTAAGGGAATTGATAAAGGCAGTATTTCCTTCAGGGTCGAATAACACCGAACCTTCTTTGTCTGGTGCGCAAAATCCTTTTAGAGGAATAAATACTTTTAATGGACCTTTTGCTAAATTTAATTTTTTTGCTACTACTTTACCAATATGAGTCAACTCCTGTGGTGTAGCCCTAACTAAGGTTAGTTCGGGACTATGTACAAAATATTTTCTTTCTCTTGTTTCAGGAGACAAACTATCTACCGGACCCGCTACATAATAAACTAAACATCCGGGTGCCACTACTTGGAGAATACCTTTCTTCCCTGCTGTTTCCAATCGAATTGGTTTCACTGCTCCGTGTAAACCTCCTAATTCACGACCTCCTACTTCATGTAAACTTAAATCAAAAACTCCTTTAAAAGTTCCTTCCTCTATCATTTCCTCCATTGCGATGCCACCAGTTCCGTTTTGATGAAAGGAAATTACTTGGAATCCATTTTCCTCAAATATTTTTTTTGCCTTAAGAGCCCCTGTGGTGGTCGTACCCATCATCGACATGGCGATAAGAATCTTGCCCTCACTGTAATCTTTTATTTTCTCTTCTCGATATGCCTCAACCATTCCACATACCGCACCAACTGCATTGGATAAAACTCGAGCAGTAACAAAATTAATTCCTTGTAAATCCACGATAGAATGCATAATGGTTACATCATTAGTCCCAAATAAAGGTCCACATTGTGTCGTTCCTGTGGCAATTGTCGAAACCATTAATTTAGGAAATCCGCGTGGTAAGGCTTGCATAATCGCTGTACCAATAGATGTTCCTGTTCCGCCACCTATTCCTATCACACCATCAATCTTTCCATTAGCATAAAAAGAATTAATTAATATTCTACCTCCTTTAATTACTATACTTATGTATTTTTCTTTTGTATCCAAAAGAATAGATTCAGGAGAATGCTCACTTACTACATTAATAATTTTCGAAGCAGTTATTCGAGATTTTATGTTATTAGATGAAACTGTTACACCGGTATCCATAATTAGGACATTAAAACCTCTTTTTTTAATTAGCTTTTCGATAAACAATATTTCTTCTTCTTTTGTGTCTAATGTTCCAATTAAAAGAATTGTTTTCACCCTATTTTTCTTCATTCATTCCACTTCCTTACTGTTAGACTATAATATATCGTCATAATAATATTATCTTTAACAATTTTAATTGAATATTATTTTTTATCACAAAAATAATATTTTCACTTTTTTTAAGTATAAGTAATTTTCTTTTTCTCTGCTCTAAAATTTTCGTTCTTTCTTTATCTTTTATATGCTCTATATTCACCGTTTTAAAAGTTTACTACCGAATAGACCAGTTGGTTTAATCAGCAATACAACAATAAAAGTTAAAAAGGGAACTATAATAGTACTTGGTGCCCATACTATGCTTCCTATACTTATAGTTTCACCTATAATAATTGCTGCTATCATGGTACCTTTTAGACTGCCCAGACCACCTAATACTGCTGTTATAAACATATATAATAAAATATGAAGACCCATATTTGGTTCTACCATAATTAAAGATCCATGGAAAGCACCACCCAAAGCTGATAAAACACATGCTATAACAAATGTTATGGTAAATAATTTATATCCATTTATTCCAAGAGCTTCTACCTTTTCTATATCCTCAATACTTGCTCGTATTGCCTTACCTACAATAGTCTTATTTAAGAAACAATATATTAATCCATATACTACAAAAGTAGCAATAATAATACATAACCTATAATAAGGAAATGCTGTACCAAATAAGATAAAATCTCCCTTTACCGGTTGGCCAACTGGTATTGGACTTAATCCCCATATATATTTAATAACTCCAATAACGAATAATAATACACCAAAAGAAATTATCATGGTATAAGTTATTGGCTTGGCATATATATTTTTATATATGATTTTTTCAACACCAAGTGCAATAAGGGCAATTAACCCGACAGTTATTATTAGGCTCAGCCAAAAATTCCCAGTTATTAAGGTAAATGAATATGTGATATATGCTCCTAAAGAATAGTATGCACATTGATCCAGGCTGATGATTCTCATAACCCCAAAACACAAAGATAGTCCTATTGACACTAAAAAAAATATACACCCATCACTAAAACCAAATAATATCGCAGTTCCTAATAAATTTATATCCATTAACTATACTTCCTTATTCATTTTATACTGCTCTTTTAAATAACTTTTTGTTTTTTAATATAATCATTTACTAATCCTACTATTCCCTCATCTGCTTTGAGAACAACAATAACCAGGAGAGCACCAACAAAAACCTCCCAATTTTGGATAATATTACTGATTATATCCTTTGCACCAATAATTATTGCTGCTCCTATAATTGGTCCAAACAGAGTCCCAACACCCCCTAATATGGTCGTTGCTACAACTTCCCCTGCTTTTTCTTGACCCATCATAGAAGGACATACATAACCGAAATAAATTGCATATAAAGACCCGGCTAAGCTAGCTAATACAGATGAGAATATAAAACTTAATAATTTTGTCTTAAAAACACTATAACCTAAAAATCGTACCTTTTTTTCATTACTTATACAAGCTAAACAAATAGTGCCGAACATAGAATTCATTATATATTGGGTTAATAATAGAATAATTAGTAATACTATTTCTGCAAAAATAAAAAAATGATATGTATTAGTAAAATCTATTCCAAATACAGGATTCATCTTGGTTAAGAACCATATACCATCCATACCACCAGTAATGTTTGAAAATAAATCGTATACCAGAAAGAACCCTACAACATTCATTGCTGCATTAGTTAAGGCAAAATAATCGCTCCGCAATTTTATGATTATAACGCCAATTCCCAAAGCAAAAATTGTTCCCACAATTAATCCCATAAGTAGTCCTATCAAAGGATTTTGCCCAAAATAAAACAGATAACATGCTGTTGCATAAGCCCCGACACCTAAATATAAAGGTTGGCCAAATGATAAAAGGCCCCCATAACCTAAAAGAAAATTACAACTCATTATAAAAATACTGAATATGATTACTTCAGTTAAATAAGAAATCGGTACAAAAAATCTCGCTACAAAAACTATAGTGATAACAAACAAAGGCTGCCACAACTTCTTAAATGTCCTAATCATAGTTTATTCTTCCCCTAAGTTATAAATATTTTTCAAACGTAGCTTTTTTAATATCATCTTTATTACCTACGTCTGCAATAATCTTACCTTCTTTTATTAAAAAAACTCTATCTGCCAATTTAGAAATCACTGGTATATTTTGCTCAACTATAATTAAAGTAAGCTCTTTTTTAATTTTACTAATAACTTCAATAAAACCCTCTATAATTAGAGGTGCTAAACCTTCCATTGGTTCATCTAACAATAATACACTTGGTTTACCTAAAAGAGCTCTCCCTATTATAAGCATTTGTCTTTTCGCCTCCACTAAGGTAACCACCTTTCTTATTCAGTAAAACTTGCAATTTTGGGAAATATTCAAATATAAAATCCCAGTTGTAATCTTTGGTAGGATAAGCGGCAAGTTCTAAATTTTCCTTAACTGTTAGGTCAGAGAAAACCGCCTTGTCCTGAGCCACATATCTTATTCCCAGGTTGGCTATTTTATATGGAGGTAATCCAACAAGATTTTGGCTCTTTTCATTATTAAAAAAATTTACTGAACCGCTGGTTGGTTTCATAAATCCTGTAATAATTCTAAATAAAGTTGTTTTTCCAGCACCATTTTTACCTACAATTATCGATGTTTTATTTGTTTCAAAACTTAACGAAATATCAAAAAGCACTTTTGCTTCTCCATAGGCACCATTAACATTTTTAATCTCTAATATCTTATCCATTATTCCACCTTCCAATAAGCTTTGCGAACTTCTGGATCTTGAAGAACTTCGTTAAAATTACCATCAGCTATTATTTTTCCTTCACTCATCACCAATATTCTCTTTGTAAAATCTTTAATCTTTGAAATTTTATGTTCAATTACAATCACTGTTTTTCCTTTAGCAAAACGTTTTAAAATAATAAGCAATTTATCTATTTCCGCATCGCCTAATCCAGAAAAGGGCTCATCTAAAAATAAAAAGATAGAGGCATTATTGGGGTAAAATTTTACACCATTTCCGGAATGGAACTCTATCCCAGAATGCCCGTCCCCGATATGGATAAAGTCTTCA
>ASPC01000002.1:10000-51605 GCA_000405345.1 Atribacteria bacterium SCGC AAA255-N14 | reverse complement strand
TCCATAGACCAGAACTTCCTGTTGAGGTTCAGGTAGTTCTCCCAAGGTTAAAAAAGGCTGATCTTCAAAAAATGCCGGATCTTCTACTTTTATTAAAGCCAGGTCGGTTAAATGCGAAACAGCAACCACTTCCGCACGATGACGCTCAGTTTCTCCGTATTTACGCACCTGAAGGAAAGTTTGATCACTAACCACATGGGCATTGGTCAATATAAGATTATTTTCAATGATGCAACCGGAACCGGAAGCACCCCGGGGTCCCTGCATACTCCAGGGATTATAATAATCCGGAGAATTGCTAACGACATATACTTTTACAATGGCTTCTCTGACATCTTGAACCTCACCGAATACCGAAGATGTAGTAAAAAATAAGAACATGGTGATAAATAAGAATATCAACATGTGTTGTAACCAATTTCCGAAAAGCAAAGGTGAACTCAAATTTCTTGATGTATTTTGTTTTTTCATAATAATAACTCCTCTTTTATTATAATAATCATTTATGGATACAAGTATCCGACTCTTTTCATTGTAACATGAATACCGGGCAAATCAAACCTCGTGTTTGAGTCAAATAGATTGTGCACCATTAAAGTTATTAAAATATCTAAGATGACTTTTTTTAGATTAGTTATCAGCGAATGTGAATAGTTGGTAGTAAAAAACTATAAGGGCAATACAAATATTTTAAAAACAAAAATATTTAAATGATTTTTTTACATCAGATTAATCAAGAAAAGTAAGATGGGGATTATCAAAATTAAACCAAAGGTGGTAAATAGCCAGCAAGAATTTGCCAAATCCAGGTTTAACCCATATAGCGAAGGGGGTATTAGAGAATGAAACGCTACCGGAGCTGAAGACAGAATGAGTATTACCTTGAGCGGTAAACCATCATTGATTTGATGGTAACCCAATAAAAAACCGATGGAAACCATGACAGTCGGTACAATCAAAAATTTAATGCCGGCAATTAAAATAGATTCTTTTTGGTACTGTCTTACTTTGCTTAACCTCATGGAAAGGCCTATTGAAATTAATAATAAAACGGTACTAACCGGGATAAAAAGAGAAATAATCGTGGTATAAACTGCAGGCCTTACCAGCCTTGATACATTGAAGCTTAATCCAATGATAATGGAAGCCAGTCCAACCAGGATAAAGGCATCTTTAAGCATCACTTTTAAATCAAAAGTATTTCGATTTTGTTGCTTGTCTTTCATTGAATAATATTTGGCAACGGAAAAACCGATTGCATAATAAGCAATTTGTGTAAAAAAGGTATACAAAGGAACCAGTTTATATCCTTCTTCTCCTAAAAATAGAAAGCAGATTAATCCTCCGATATTGACCAGATTACTAAAAAATCCGCAGCAAAAAAATGAACCTGTATCTTTATTGTCTAAATGGATGCGTCTGGCAATCAATATGGCAATTATTCCGCCCAGGATGATATTAAAAATGCCCAACACCGGAAAAAGAAGGAGTTTTATCTGATAAAAATCCATTGTCCAGTAAACTCCGATATAAGTGATAGGAACAAAAAATAATATGGCTGATTTTTGAAGGAGTTTTCTTATTTTTTCTAAAGAAAAAGGAAAGCTTATAATGGATTTTTTAACTAAAAGTTGTATTAAATATCCTGTTGCTAAACTGATAAAGATAATCAAAAAAGAATTTATTAATTGTGTGACCAACGGAAAATGCCCCTCTTATTGTTTATGATAATATCAAAGGATTAGCCAAGACTGACAGCAATGTTTTTTTCTCCCGATTATAAAATAAATCCTCTTTTGCTTCATGGTACAATTAGTAAAATATCATATCATAAAATGGTCTTTTTTGAAAATCCTATTATCCCTATTATCCTATTATCTACCTCAATCCTCTTCTTTAATTTTTAGCACTAAATATCTTCAAATAATCGATCAGAGACTGAAGATCACTTTCATTATTGTAGAAATGAATTCCAACGCGGATTTTGCTTCCGGATATGTTTACTCTGATTCCGTTTGCGCGAAAATCGTCCTCCGTCAAATTATTCGTTTCTGCGGTCCTCAGATAAACAATGCTGCTGCGGTTGCGCAAGGGTATTGAAGGCACAAGCTTTACCTTTTCCAGCCCCTCGATTCCCTTGTACAGCACATCCACCAAAGCTAAAATGTGGTCTTCGACATCTCGCTTCCCCAGGGACAAATAGGTGTTGATCGATTCCACAAGACCACTTAGACCAATCCAGTTCAATCCGCCTGTTTCAAAGCGCTTTGCTCCTTCATTTATGGTCAGTTCAAGATTCGAAAAATCCTTGATGCGATCACGAGTGCCGGCCCATCCCATATGATTTGGCATAATCTTGACGAGCACCTCTTTGCGAATAAAGCCAACACCGATTCCAAATACATTATTCAACCATTTATATGTTGACGCCACCATTACATCAATGTTCATCTCTTGAACATCCAGTTCCATGGCACCTAAACTTTGAGTGGCATCTACCACGAGATAGACATTCCTTTCTTTACAGACTCTCCCCAATTCACGAAGGTCATATCTGAAGCCGCTACTGGGTTCAACCGAGCAAATGGAAACGGCCAGAGTCTGTTCATCCATGGCCTCAATGATCTGCTTTGTAGTTACGACTCCTTTATTATTCTTTACGTAACGCACTTCCAGACCGTCCGGTACGCGGTTCAACCAGGAGTTGCGTGTCGATGGAAATGAGATATCGGGAATGACGACATTCGCGTTTGCGGGAATGTCTACTTTGCTGACAAAAACATTAAGCATATCTGAGCAGTCCTTGCCGTAGAAAACTTCCTTTTCACCTGCATTAATCATTTCAGCCAATGATTCACGCACCTTATCAGCATATGTCCAGTTCACCCAATACTCCGATAGTGTTACGCCATTAAAATACCTTTGATCCAAATGCTTTCTCATTGCCTCGTAGCTTTTCTTCGAAATCAATCCGGTTGTTGATGTATCCAGATATGCTTGATGCTCCAATCCGGGATATTCTTTTCTGATTTTATCAAATTTTTCCATTGGCTTCACTCCCAACCTATTTTAATTTTTCAAATATCAACCCTTCAGCTCTGCGACAATCTCAATTTCGACAGGTATATCAACAGGCAATACATTCGTTCCGAGCGCACACCTGACATGTTTTCCGGTTTCACCAAATACGGCAACCAACAAATCCGAAGCACCATTAATGACCGAAGGATGCCCCGTGAAATTGGATTCACATGCAACATATCCTTTCACACTGACAATTTGTTTGACATTATTCAAACTGCCTGCGGCCGCCTTAAGCTGAGCCAGCAAGTTTAATGCACAAACCCTTGCTGCTTCGTAACCTTGATCCTGAGAAACTGCCCCACCGACTTTGCCGCTGTATATCGACCGTCCATCAACAAATGGGCCTTGCCCTGAAAGGTGCACCATATTTCCAACAATTTTATAAGGAACATACGAACCAAGCGGTTTTGTCGCAACAGGCAACACAAATCCCAATTCTTCCAGCTTTTTTTCAAAATCCATTTTAGCCCCTCCTTAATATAATTGAATTCTTCTTAAGTATAGCATGCAATTTTATTTAGATAAAATATGTTTAGTAAATAAATAATTATATTGGGGGTCTATAATTCCTATCCCTATTTATATTTACCTCTACCAAATATGAGAATTTACTTCTTAATCCCTAAATGTTGATGGATAATATCAATTGCTGTGGATATTCCATCCTCCCTACAGATTAAATGACCTAATTCCCGGGCTTTTTTTCGGAGCTCTTTATCCTTGACAGCTATCCGAAGAGCATAAGAGAGACATTTCTCGTTCAAAGCACTCCTTTTAATGGGTTTTGGAGCAACTCCAAGTTTATGAACTTGCTGTGCCCAGAAGGGTTGGTCGGCGACAAAGGGAACCACAATTGAGGGTACCCCTGCCCGTAAAGCAGCTGCTAATGTACCGGCACCCCCATGATGTACTACTGCGGCCACCTGGGGAAACAACCAGTCATAAGGGATCGATTCCAGATAGTAAAAATTATTATTTCCTTCTTCCGTTTCCCCTATTCCACTCCAACCTGCCACCAGGATTCCTCTTAATCCTTCATTTTCCAAAGTTCTCCGGATCAATTTTTCTATTCTATCCTTCTCATTATCTATCATACTGCCGAAGGTGACGCATACCGGGGGTGACCCGGATGCCAGAAAATTTTCCAACTCCCTCGGAGGCTGCCAATCATCCCGAACCTTCTTGTACCAGTATCCTGTAACCCAGGCCTGTTCAGGCCAATCTGCTGGTTTTGGTACTACATATGAACTATAAGCAGCAAGTACCGGAATTTGTTGTTTCTCTATTCTTCGAAAGATAGGACCCTTAGGTAACCCCAGACTTTCTTTTCGCCAACGGTCTCTTATCGAACCAAAGGCCATCCACATGATAAATTGTAACAGATCATAGGTCAGTAGATTAAGATGGGGTCCCAGGTTTTTCAGGGTTACCGCGAAGTTGGGGTATTCACTTGTCGGCAATACAGGATTTAAAAGACCAAGAAAACAAGGAAGGCCGGTCTTCTCCACTACATCTAATACCGGTCCGCAAAGATAAGAGAAAACGCATGCATCTGCTCCATCAAGAGCTTTAAGGATATCGTCCTGCATGGTTTGAAGCAATTCTGTAGATGCCCTTTTCATGCTGTGCACAAAGGTTATGGGGTTCCTAGTTTTAAAAAACTTACGGCCCTCCGGACTGGAGAGCATTTTCTTAATATCGCCTCTCAAGGGGATAAAATCCATTCCTTGTTCTTTTACTAAATCTTTAAAGTTTTCCGCTGTAGCTATCTGTACATCATGCCCTGCTTCCTTCAAACCTATTCCCAGGTTCACAAAAGGTTGAACATCTCCCCTGGATCCTAATGTAACAATAACAATACGCAATATATTCTCCTTCATATAATTTAAATAAACATATCCAATAGAACTCCTCAGATACCATAGGTTTTCCGTTAAAAGTGGTAAATTATTGAGCTAGTTCACCTGTCCTTATTTATTTAGAAATATTTGATTTACGAAATTAATATTTCTAAAACTTAAGTTCATACGCTAAATATGTAATAGTATCCTTAAAACCTAACCTTTGGTATAAGCGAAAAGCGGAAGTGTTATCAACACGAACAGAAATCTCAATCTTTTTTATTTCACTTTTTTTAAAACTATCCTCTATGGCCTTTTTCGTAAGTTTCGTTCCAATTTTTTTATTTTGTGCAGATTGTAATACATTTAAAAAACATATATCTGTAAATCCATCAGCTTTAAAATCTTCGTAGTATACATAACCCACAACCCGATCATCCAGAACTGCCATAATCAGACTATGAAGGTCATTTAGGTTCTGCACTATATAATGGGCGTTGAAATAGGCACCTTTAGGATGTATATTTAAAAAATCTAGGAAATCGGTATCCCGGTAGGGCCTAATTTTAACTGATCCATTGCTAAGATCATTTATTTCAGACCTTCTTCTTTGCCATTCATGCCATTCCAGTACCATAGTTCGCTCAGCATTGTATTGTTCAAATCCATGTGTTTTATAAAATCTTTTTAGAAGTTTATTTTTTGGTGTAAAGGCTACACGAAATTTAATATCTTTCCACAGCTTGTATTTTTCAAGAATTTTTTTAAAAAAGGCTTCTGCTATTTCTCCCCATTCATTTTCAATGTCTGTTGCATAGGGTCCAAACATTCGAACGGTATTAGGATCAGAAAAGATAACTCCAAAAAAACCTCGAATTTCTCCGGAATCGTCTTGTGCAACCTGGAAAAAAGATTGCGGTTGCTTATTCATATATTCTTTTAGCTGATTTTCAATTTCATTGATCGAATATCCAAAGTTACCAACTAAAGATCGGTTATCACTTTGAAATTGCGAAACAAATTTTGCTATATATCTTATTTTTTGTATATCGCTATCTATTGTTAAAAATAAATACTTACTTTTCATTATTTAAATCCATAAAAAATATTTTAGAGCCTATAGGTTGTCCTCTAAAAGTACCCGAATTATTGACTTGGTACACCTTCTCTATTTATTCAAATTAAATAGAACGTGTCTATTTGCTAAATAAATCATTTTAGGTACTTAGAAAGAAAAGATTATTTTCGCTGTATCATAGATGAATTTAGCACTAAAAAATAAGAGAAAAACTCCGCAGATTGCAAATAAAACCTGCTGCAGTTTTTTACCAAAAAACTGCCCACCTTTAAAAGATAAAGCGGAAAGAAAGTACAACCATAAAAAATCACATGACCAATGGCCAATCATAAACATAGTAAAACCGAGTAATCCAAAAGCATAAGAGCGGAAAATAAGAATAGAACCGATGGTTGCCATCCAGATTAAAAAATAAGGATTAGCCAGAGTGAGTATAATTCCGGCCCTCAGGGGGGAACTTGGACCATTGCTTGAATCAATTTTTGCTTGTTTAATCCCTTTAAGTAAGTCAAGACCCATCTTCAGGAGAAATAAGCCGCCAAGTGAACCTATTATCGCTTTAACATAAGTAATTTTTAATATATCACCAAAACCATAAAGTATTAATATCATTAAAGGGATTTCTACAATACCGTGTCCCAGGGCAATAATTGCTCCTGCATGAGGAGATTTAGTCCCTTTGCTGATTGTTACAGCAGTAACAGGTCCGGGAGCTATTACTCCGGATAAAGATATTAAGATTGCTTCTAATAAAAGTAGAAGATCCGGCATTTTTTGAAGATCAGCCTTTTTTAACCTTGGGAGAACTACCTGAACCTCAACAGGAAGTTCTGGTCTATGGATTTCCTATGGGTGGTGATATGTTAAGCATCACTAAGGGGATTATATCTCGAATTGAACATCAGCCATATGTCCATAGTTCTTCGGTATTTTTAGCCGGACAAATCGATGCCGCCATCAATCCTGGAAATAGCGGTGGTCCGGTTTTGGTGGACGATAAGATCGTCGGAGTGGTTATGCAGGGTATTCCTACTTCTCAAAATATCGGTTATATGGTACCGGTGACGGTTATCCGTCACTTTTTCGATGATTTAATGGATGGTACTTATGACGGTTACCCCAGCCTGGGTGTGAACTTGCAGGATATGGAGAATAAGGGTTTGAGAGAATATTATCAAATGGAGAAAGACATGAGCGGTGTTCTGATCAATCAAATCATTCCTGGGTCACCATCCGACGGAAACTTGCAGACTAATGATATTTTGCTATCTATCGGAAATTATAAAGTGGGTAATGATGGGACCATCGAATTTAGAACCCACGAAAGGACTCAATTGACTTATGCCATTCAGGAAAAACAGATTGGCGAAAACATTCAAATGGACATTTTAAGAAATGGTGAAAAAATTTCCTTAGATGTTAATCTCTATCGATCTTCACAGAAAGATCAGCTTGTTCCCATGGAACAATATGAGACATTGCCTTCCTATTATATCTATGGTGGTTTGATCTTTTGTCCTTTAAGTAGAAATTTATTGCATATCTGGGGTTCACAGTGGTATCAGTCTGCCCCCACGGAATTAATCTATCACTTGCAGAATAATATTCCCGAAAAAGAAGGTCAGCAAGTGGTGGTTTTATTAAAATCTTTAGCAGCCGATGTCAATGAAGGCTATCAAAATGTAAATAGCTGGGTGGTTGATACTGTTAACGGCGAAAAGATATGGAATTTGAATGATTTTGTTGCAAAAGTGGAAGCAATTCAGGATGATTATATCATACTGGAGAATAAGTGGGACCAGAAAATTGTGATTGACCGGGAGATGGCAAAAAATACACATGAGGAAATTCTGGAAATCTACCGGATTCCTTTTGATCGTTCGGAAGATTTAATGAAATAAATAACAGTTTAAATCTCCCCCGTTATTTCCGTTATCTATTGGCGATAGAAGGCATAAAAGGAAATTACCATGAATCGATTTATCAAAATATCGGTTATCGGGCTCTTGGCATTAACTGGAGTTTTTTTTATTTATCATTACTCGAATCTAGAGCCTTCCGCCAATTCTAATGTTATTCCGGTTTATACCTATAAGGTTGTCAATACTTATCCTCATGATAGAAGTGCTTTCACAGAAGGATTGGTATTTGAAGATGGTGTTTTATATGAAGGAACAGGTCTTCGTGGATATTCCAACTTGCGTAGAGTGAAATTAGAAACAGGAGAAATCTTACAAATTCGTGAACTGTCATCTCAATTTTTTGGTGAAGGGGTGACCCTCTATGGGAACAAGATTATCCAGTTGACCTGGCAATCTCATATCGGTTTTGTCTATGATAAATACAGTTTTAAATTATTACAAGAGTTTAATTATCCGGATGAAGGTTGGGGTATTGCCCATGATGGAAAACATCTAATCATGAGTGACGGTACAGCAACCTTGCATTTCTTAGACCCCGAAACCTTTGAGGAAATTAGTCAGATTGAAGTTTCCGCAAACAATATTCCTGTGACCAGAATCAATGAATTAGAATATATTCAAGGGGAAATCTATGCCAATATATGGCAGACAGAACGTATTGCCAGAATCGATCCACTAACCGGCCAGGTAATTGGTTGGATAGACCTGAAAGGTATTTTAAGTCTAAAAGACGATAGTGAAACAGTTGATGTTCTTAATGGTATTGCCTATGACCTAAAGAATAGTCGGTTGTTTATGACTGGAAAATTTTGGCCAAAACTTTTTGAGATTGAATTGATAGGGCAGGGGACTGCAGAATCCAAAGGAGAAGCTAAACCATAAAAAAAATAGGATGTGTTCCTATTAAAATAAAATAGGATGTGTCCCTATTAAAATAATTAGTTGTTAGTAATATATGGAGGATTTTATGAAGTATCGAAAATTTGGTTCCACCAGCTTTAAAGTATCAGCTCTGGGATTGGGTTGTATGAGGCTTCCAACAAAAAAATTGATGCCTTTACAGGCTGATATGCCAAAGTCAATTAAACTGATTAAAAGTGCAGTCGACAAAGGAATTAATTATATAGATACTGCATGGGTATATCATTTTGGTGCAAGCGAGAAAATTGTTGGAATTGCACTTCAGGACGGCTATAGAGAAAAAGTGCATCTGGTTACCAAAAGCCCGTTATTTTTGGTGAACAAAGCAGAAGATTTTGATAATTTTTTAAATAAACAATTAAAAAAACTGCAAACTGATTATTTAGATACTTATCTTTTTCATTCAATGAATAAATCAGGGTTGGAAAAATTAAAAAAATATAATTTAATTGATAAAATGATAGATGCTAAAAAGAAAGGAAAAATCAAGTATATCGGTTTTTCCTTTCATGATACATTACCGGTGTTTAAAGAGATTGTAGATTTTTATCATTGGGATGTTGTACAAATACAATATAATTACATAGATACAGCGATCCAGGCAACGACCGAAGGTTTAAAATATGCAGCGGGAAAAGGAATGGCAGTGGTTATTATGGAACCCCTAAAAGGAGGAAAATTGGCAAACCCGCCAGCTGAAGCATGGGAAGTTATGGAAAGGTCTAAAATAGAAAGATCTCCAGTTGATTGGGCACTACAATATTTGTGGAATCTTCCGGAAATATCAGTGGTTTTAAGCGGAATGGGAAATTTGCAAATGTTAAATGAAAATTGTGATAGTGCTGACAGATCCGGAGTAAATTCTTTACATGAAGAAGATCTGAGCATAATAGATAATTTAATTAAAATTTATCGTAAGAAAATATTGGTTCCCTGCACATCCTGTAAATATTGTTTACCCTGTCCCTCAGGCGTAAATATTCCCCAGAATTTTGCTATCTTAAACAATGTAGCCCTGGAAAAAAGCAATGTTCGTAAATGGCTGCATAAAAGGGATTATAATAAAATGGCTAACTCTACGAAAAAGTTAAACAAGACAAAATCTAACGGAAATGCATCACTATGTATAAATTGTGGAATCTGCCTTGAAAAATGTCCCCAGGAAATAAATATTCCGGATGAATTAAAAAACGTACACCTGATCTTAAAAAAAGGTAAAAAAATTAGCGATATCTATCAAGATTAATAAATAATAATCAAAAACAACACTTCCCATTTTTTTAAAAACATAATCTACGGATATGTGAAGTGTTTTAGTGTCTGTAGAGATGAGGAGAAGTAGTTATGTTTTTATTTAAAAACAGCAAAGAAGGAGCTCATGTTTTGGACAAAGAGGATCTATTGTCTTGTTTTCAACAGCGTTTTTACCTTCCACCGGGTAAGATTTATATGGACGGAAATTCTCTGGGTCTTTTATCTCAGGATGCGGAAGAGGTTTTGCTGCGGTTTCTTGACCAGTGGAAGGGCCTGGGTATTAATGGTTGGCTGGATGCTGAACCTGCCTGGTTTGATTATGCAGAAGAGCTGGGCAGGAGACAGGCTCCCCTGGTAGGAGCTATGCCGGAAGAAGTGGTGGCCACATCTTCTACCACGGTGAACCTACACACCCTGGTGGGGACTTTTTATCATCCTCGGGGAAAAAAGACAAAAATCCTGGCCGATGAGCTGAACTTTCCTTCTGATATTTATGCCCTGGAAAGTCAAATTAGATTAAAGCGGCTCAATCCCTGGGAGAACCTGGTACTAATCAAGAGTCGGGATGGTCGTTTTCTGGAAGAAGAAGATATTGTTGAAGCCATGAAGGATGAGGTTGCCCTGGTTCTTCTGCCTTCGGTCCTTTATCGCAGTGGTCAGCTTTTAGATATGGAATATCTGGCTCGAAAAGCGGGGGAAAGAGGTATCCCCATAGGTTTTGACTGCAGTCATTCCATAGGGGCTGTTCCTCATTATTTTGATCGGTGGGGTGTAGATTTTGCTTTCTGGTGCAATTACAAGTATATGAATAACGGGCCTGGAGGTGTTGCCAGCCTCTATATTAATAAAAGGCATTTTACTGAAAGTTCTTCCTTGGCAGGATGGTGGGGCTATCGTAAGGATAAACAATTTGAGATGTCTCTGGAATTTGAAAAAGCGGAAGGTGCGGGGGGATGGCAAATTGGAACTCCTCACCTTCTAAGCCTGGCGCCCCTGGAAGGTTCGCTCAAGATATTTCAGGAAGCAGGCATAAACCGGGTAAGGGAGAAATCTTTAAAGCTCACTTCTTATCTCATTTTCTTATTAAATGAGAAGGGCTTAACCGTTCCTCCTTATAATTTTCGTATCGGGACCCCGCTGGAAGAAAAGCGGCGGGGTGGTCATGTAGCCATAGAGCACGAGGATGCTGTCCGGATCAACAAGGCATTAAAGGATAGGAATATTATTCCCGATTTCCGTTATCCTAATATTATACGCTTGGCCCCTGTGGCTCTTTATAATACCTTTTATGAAGTATGGCAGGTTGTAGAAGCTCTGCGGGAGATCATTGACAGGGGAGAGCAAGAAAAGTACGATCAGGTCAGGGATGCCGTTACTTAAAAACTAGGAGGAATATAAATAAATTAATAAATAGCTGTCCTTATTTATTTTGTCCCTATTAGTTATTTGATTATCCTAATGTTTTTAGATTATTTTATAGTTATAAAATAATTTTTTTAATTATAGACCCAGGATATTTAATGAAGTGCTTGATTGGATTATCAAAAAAATATTATGTTTAAATAGAAAAATTGTTTAAACTATGTTAGTTAAATTTTAAACTATTGACAAAATAAATTTTATATGTTATAAAGTTAGTAAATATAAACTAATTATATTTTAGAGGGAGTAAAATGGAAAAAGAAGATTATATGTTAACAGATATTATAACTTTACTCACTACTGAAATAGCAAAAATAGAGGAAAAAACAATAACCGGGAGTAGATTTTCAGAGCTTACCGGAAAGCAAATGCATTATCTTGAAGTAATTTCAAATTTGGATAATCCCAATTTGAGTGAGCTTGCAACCGAATTAAATTTAAGCAAGCCTTCTATTACAGCTATTATTGATAAATTTGAAGAAAAAGGATTTATCCGGAAAGTAAAGTCTGATGAGGATAGAAGGGTTTCGCATATACATATGGCACAAAAAGGAAAAGAGATTGAAAAAGTACACAGCAAAATTCATATGAGAATTTCCAATATGTTTACTTCAAAGTTAACTGAAGGTGAATTGAAATCCCTTATTAACTTATTAAGAAAGATAGTAGATTAGAAAAATAAATATTTTAACTATAAGTTAGTTAATGTGAACTAAAAATAAGCAAAATATTTTTATTATTTAAATATTTATTCAAAATAAAGGAGTAGAAACATTGTTTTCAAAATCTAATTCTAAAGCACCGGTATCAAAAGAACATAAGATATTTTTGGGATATTTAGAAGGAGTAATCTCTATCATTCTAAATACTCTTCTTTTTGGTTTGAAATATTGGGTGGGAGTGAAGACCTTTTCTATAGCTATAATCGCTGACGCCTGGCATACTTTTTCTGACTCACTCACTTCACTGGTGGTAATTATAGGTTTCAAAATCTCCTCTAAGCCAGCTGATAAGGAACATCCCTTTGGTCATGGCCAGGCAGAAGTAGTCAGCTCGGTTATCATTGGCACTATGTTAGCGATAGTGGGATTTAATTTTCTAATTGCATCAGTTCAGAGATTTAACAATCAGCAATCTGCTGTCTATAGCACTTTGGCCATAATAGTATTTGTAATTTCTGTAATAGTAAAAGAGGGATTGGCACAGTTTTCAATAGGTGCCGGGAAAAAAATTAATGCACGCTCGCTTATTGCTGATGGCTGGCACCACCGGAGCGATGCCCTGGTATCCCTTATGATTTTAGTCGGAATTTTTACTGGAAGGTATTTTTGGTGGGTGGATAGTGTTATGGGCATTATAGTATCATTGGTCATATTTTATACTACTTATATTATTTTGAAAGAGTCAGTAAGTACCTTAATCGGGAAAGAACCAGCAGAAGATTTCAAAAAAGAAATTGAGAAAATTGTAACCGATAATATGTCACAGGATGTTTTATTACATCACCTTCATTGTCATAAGTATGGTGACAATAAAGAGTTAACCTTTCATATCAGGTTACCTGCTGAAATGAAATTAGGCGAAGCGCACAGGATTTCCGAGAAATTAGAAAATAAGATAAGAGAGAAAATGGAAATTGAAACTACCATTCATATTGAACCAATTATCGATGGAAAAAAATATCAACCCATGTTTAAAAAAATAAAATGATCTTGATTTTTCAGATGGGAAGTTCAGACTTCACAAGTTCACAAAATATAAAAAAATATAATTGGGAATAAATGGGAAAGGTGTGCTAAGTCAATAATTTGGCCACTTTTAGTGGACAACCTACGGGGTCTGAGGAGTCTCTTAACCGGATGGTGGAGGCCTTAGATATTACTATAGATAGACGTCCCAAAGGAAGAACTCGTAAAATAATATGATAAATTGGTGTCTGTCCCTATTATCTATAGACGAATGGAGGAAGGCGATGAAACTGAAAGACAAAGTTGTGGTAATTACCGGTTCAACCCGGGGGATAGGCAGGGTAATTGCATGGGCATGCGCCCAACAGGGTGCCAGGATAATCATTTCTTCCCGAAAAGAATCAGCAGTGAAAGAAACCTGCGAAACTTTTCAGAAAGAAAACTTTAAAGTTTCCGGAATAAAAGCGAATGTTGCTGTTAATGCTGATTTGATAAAATTATTAAATTACGCATTAAAAACCTGGGGACAGATAGATGTGTGGATAAATAATGCCGGTCTATCCGCAGGAATGCGTTTTTTTGATGAATTAAGCGATGAAGAAATTAAAGAAATAGTAGATGTGAACATTACAGGAACTATGCAGGCATCCCGTATAATCATACCCCATTTCATTAAGCAGGGGAAAGGAATTCTGATTAATATGGGCGGCATGGGCAGCAAAGGAGAAAAAGCCCCTCATTTAACCGCTTATGCTCTAACCAAAGCAGCAGTTGCCAGCTTTACCAGAAATTTAGCGGAAGAATATAAAGAACATCCTATTTCTATTCATATGGTAATACCCGGTATGGTCAAAACTGATTTTTATAATGATATTAAGGTAAGCCCAAGGTTAACTAAAGATTTACAGAGATTACCTTATGCCCTGGAAGCATTCAGTGTGCCCATTGAAGAAGTAGGGAAATCGTGTGCAGATATCGTCGCTCAGGAGCCAGGAAAGGATACCGGGAAAACTTATTCACTATTGCGCGGAACAAGGTTGATAAGAGGAATTGGATTGATGATTTGGTACCGATTATCCGGTAAAATGAAATAGTTAAAATGTGACAGGTGATGGGGTGTTCATAAATGGGAAAACTATTTTCTTTGGTCCCATTTTCTTTAAAATATTATAATTAAGAAATAGTGGATTTGGAATTAAGAAAAATGTTTATTATTTTTTATTTAGAAGGATTTGCTGGGATATACAATATTGAGGATGATGCTTTATTTGTAAAAAATATTTGTTATGTTATAATGATACATTAAAATTAATTCATTTTGTATAATTAAAATTGGAAAAGGTAAGCTATTCGAAAGAATGGTACACAAAGCTATGGATCTAAACCATTATCCGAATGGTAAGATTGCCAGGCAGCTAATCTTAATTTTGCACTATCTGTAATCTTATCATCCTTTCAAACCGAACTGCATTCCCATTATTCTTTTTCAATCAAAATCCTATAAACATTATTTAGAATATCAAGTAACCGAAAGCGAGAAATATGGGACATCAAAATAAAACGAACAAAGACCCGAGTAAAGAAATATCAATACTCAATCAACAAATCACAAAATTAAAATTGTCAGAAGATAAAAATAAACAAGAACTAAAAGAAACAAAAACATTAATAGATGAATTACCGCAAGCTGTTTATGAAATTGATAAAAAAGGTAATTTTACTTTCCTTAATCAAACCGCAATAGAAATTTGGGGATTTACTAAAAGTGAATTAAAAAATGGCTTGTCTTCCCTCCAAACCTTAATTCCGGAAGACCGCCCTCGTGCTATAAATAATATTAATAAATTATTTTCCGGAAACAAATTAGAGGTTAATGAATATACTGCAATAAAGAAGGACGGGACTACTTTTCCAATATTAATATATGGAAGTCCGAAATATAAAAATGGCGAAATAGTTGGCACTCGCGGTGTGGTAGTTGATATCAGCAAACTTAAAAATATTGAAAAAATTCTCCTAAAAAGCCAGCAAGAATTTTCTAGTCTCTTTAACAGTAGCCCTGAAGCTTTAATCTATATTGATGATAAGAGTAATATTTTAAATATAAATGCTCAATTTACTAAATTATTCGGATATACTTTGAAAGAGATTAAAGGAAGAAATATTGATAATGGTATAATTCATTCTCAGAAAAGGATATACGAAGGGGAAAACTTAACTAAAAAAGCTCTAAAAGGTTTTGTAAATTATGAAACAATAAGAAAAAGAAAAGACGGAAGTGAGTTTCCGGTATTTATTTCTTCTGCCCCGGTTAAGATTAATAACAAGTTAAAGGGTATAATAACTTTATATCAGGACATTACAGAGCGTAAAAAAGCAGAAGAAGAATTACGTCAGAGTGAAGAAAAATTTGCCGGGATATTTAAAAATATTCCGGATGCCGCTTTCTATCAAGATACAAAAGGAACCATACTTGATATAAACCCCCGCTTTACTAAAGTATTCGGTTATACTAAAGAAAACATACTGGGTAAGAATATCGATGAAATCGGTCTTTATCCTACAAGCAGGATGAAAGAGGGGAAAGATTTAACCCGTAAAACCTTAAATAAAGATTTAACTAATTTTGAAACAATCAGACAAAAGAAAGATGGAACTCTTGTTCCGGTACGTATTTCCACTTCCTTTGTAAAAATTAAAGATAAGGTTACCGGTATTATTGCTTTATATCAGGATATTAACGAACGCAAACAGAGTGAAAAAATCCAAAAGGTGTTATACAATATTTCTAAAGCCGCTAATTCTAACATATCGCTTAAAGGACTCTATAACACTATCCACAAAGAATTAGGTAAAATTATCGATACGTCTAATTTCTACATCGCCCTGATTGACGAAAATAAAGATGAATTATATTTCCCTTACCATATCGATGAAAAAGATGACAATTTCCCCATTCAGAAATTTAGTACTTCAAATGTGCTTACTGCCCAAGTCATGAAAAAAGGTAAGCCTTTATTTAATACAAGTAAAGAATATGAAAAGATGTTAGCTTCAGGAGAATTAAATCCCATGGGTAGCACTTCCCTTCAAAGCATCTGGCTGGGAGTTCCTTTAAAAATTGAAGGTCATGTCATAGGTGCCATGGCAGTTCAAAGCTACACCAATCCTAATCTCTACAGCAAACGCGATATCAAGCTTATGGAGTTTGTCTCGGAACAGATAGCAACCGCCATCGAGAGAAAAAGAATGGAAGAAGAGCTGAAAAAATTAGCTCACTATGATCCTCTTACCGGAACTTATAACAGGGGTTATGGATTAGAACTTCTTCAAAGGCAGGTTAAAATTGCCAAACGAAGCAAAACTTCTTTTTTGTTAGCTTATACTGATTTAGATAATTTAAAAAGAATTAATGATCAATTTGGCCACGAAGAAGGGGATAAGGCGATTACCCAAATGGCAAATCTCTTTCAATCCATCCTGAGAGAAGTAGATATCATTATACGAATGGGAGGAGATGAATTTTTATTGGTTTTTCCGGATAGTTCTTTAAAGGAAATACCTATAATTGAAAAAAGATTGTATGATAAATTAGCTCTACAAGACCAGGTTTCCCATAAATCCTATAAAATTGGATTTACTGTTGGTTTTTCCTGTTACAATTCCGAACACCCAAAATCAATAGAAGAACTGATGCGTATTGCAGATCAGAAAATGTATAAAAATAAAATAAGATAGTTATTTTAAAATAAATATGGACAACGCATCCCATTTTCTTAGACATTTAATATTTTACTTTTTTAATTAGATGAATATATTGTTGTAGCCAATCATTTTCATGGTATTATTATATGGGAGGATATTGGAATGGATAAAATGAAAACTTCAATAATATTTTTTTTGATAATGATTTTAGCTATCAGCTTATTCGTAGTAAATATTGCTTTGGCTGACAATAATGAGTTGACTGAACTTGAAGCCCAGCAGCTGAAGATATTAAAGCTTTCCAAAGTAGTAGAAGAACACCCTTCGACTATCGAGCTAAAAGAAGATTTAGAAAACTATAAAATGGGATTGGAATTTTATCAACAGACTGATTATCAGCAAGCAATTTCCGAATTGTTAAAGGTAGAATACTCCACCCTTAATTTACCCCTTTATATTAAATCCCAGTATTTATTGGGGGATTGTTATAGAAAAATTGAAGATTGGAATAGGGCGATAGAAATATATAAGAACTTAGTAATAGATGACCCAATTTTGACTGATTATTCCCTCTTTCATCTGGCCGAAACCTATAGACTTAAAGGTGAAAATCACGAATCTACAGCCACCTATAAACAAATAACAGAGAATTTTCCTCAAAGCCTGATTATTTCAGAGGTCAACTACCAGATAGCTCAGAATTATCGCGAGTTAAATGATACAACTTCTGCGGTAATTTATTATAAGGATATTCTGGAAGATTCCAAAGACAACCAGCTTAAAGCAGAAGTTTTGCTTGAGCTTTCCGAGATATACTGGCAGGGAAAAAAATATGTCGATTCTCTTAACTGTTTATATGAGATATTGGATGAAGGCTATAGACTTAAAAGGAAATCAGAACCGGAAGAGTTGTTGATTAGATATTTTAATAAAACTCAAGAAGATTTAAAAGAAATCGAGATTCCTTACCATATAATGGTAAAATGTGCAGATATTTTGTTTAAATATCGCCAGTATAATCTGGCTGATGATTTATATAGGGAAGTCATTGAAACTTTTCCCGAAGCTCTTGATATTGCGGAAGTTTACTATAAGAGGGCAAGGGCTTTGCATTATAAAAAGGAATATAAGGAAGCTGTTAATCAGTGTGAGGAGATTATAGCAAAATTTCCTCCCGGTGAAATTGCTATTAAAGCAAATTATCTTGGGGGCAATTCTCTGCGTGCTTTAGGAGAGCGTTATCTGGCAATAGATAAGTATGAAAAAATTATAGGTCAATATCCTGAAAGCTATTATGCCCGAGAGTCTTATCTGCGTCTGGCAGAATCTTATTTTCAGTTAAAAGAAACGGAAAAGGGGATTTCCCTGTGGAGAGAATTGATCAGCAAATATCCTAATAGCTATGAATCAATGACTTCCCTATGGAATTTAGCCCGATATTTTACCAATAATAATGCTTACCCTGAGGCATTAGATTACTATCGAGAATTATCAGATAGATTTTCTCAAAGTAACCTGGGAGATGATGCCCTGTATTGGAAGGGAATAATTTTAGATAAGACGGGGTCAGATAAGGAGGCAAAAATTGCTTACGAAAAACTTGTTAAGGAATACCCCTTGAGTTATTATACCGAAAGAATTATAGAACAGAGAAGTGATATTAGTTCTATTTGGCCTGTTTCTGTCTCCAAGAAAGAAGATTTTATAAATTTAGATGAATTTTTAATAAAATATGATAAAATTGAGGGGAAAGGTCAGCTGTCACTGCTCAAAGCAGAGTTGTTTGGAGAGATTAGTTTTTATAAAGAATCAATAGTTGAATTAAAAGGAACATTAAATTACTATCCAGGGAACATCTTTTTACTATTTAAGTTAAGCGATATTTATAAAAAGAATATGGATTATAATGATTCTTTAAATTATTCGGAAATAATTTTTAATTATTTAGAAGATAATCATCAATTAGAGGAATTACCTCTTGAATTATGGGAAGGTCTTTATCCTCTTTATTATGAGGATGCAATTAGAGAACGTGCTTTGGAATACGAAATAGATCCCTTACTTGTTTTGGCTATGATTAGGGAGGAGAGCAGATTTAACACCTGGGATGAATCTGTTGCCGGGGCCAGGGGATTGATGCAGATAATTTTTTCTACCGGGGAATGGATTGCCCAGAAGATAAATCTGGAAGAATTTAATGATGAAATGCTCTTTGACCCCAAGATTAATATTGATTTAGGCTGCTGGTATATTAATTACCTAAAAGAAAGATTTTCAAATGATTCAATATTAATGATTTCTGGCTATAATGCCGGTCCAGGTACAACCAGCAAGTGGTTAGAACAATACGATAGAACTGACCTGGATAATTTTGTAGAAAATGTTCCTTATTCTGAGACCAGAGAACATATAAAAAAAGTTATAAAATCTTATCAGATGTACAAAAGATTAGCACAGGTTTTGAGCGAAGAGTAAATGGAATGGTTTTTGTTGGATTAAAAAAAGGAGGTAAAGGTTCGGTATATCGGACTTAAGAGCAAATGACAACTAAAATAAAAGCTCAACTTTTTTGTCTTCAATGCAATAAAGAAACCAATCATACCATTACTTATAAGGGTGAATATTTAGAGGATATTAAGTGTAATATTTGTGGAAATGAAATTAAAATTAATCGGGAAAAATTATTAGAAACCTATACGGCAGATTTTATAGATAGGGTGCTAACTAAACCCCATCGGGTAACCGAAGAGATAAAAAAAGATCTATCTCATTTTCTCAAGTCTATGCCCATCAGAATTTTAACCAAACCCTATCGAGTTGCCCAAGAGGTAGGAGATATACTGCATAAGGAAAAGGATAAAAAATAGTAAGCGAGAAATTAGTTAAACAATTGATCAATTTCCCAATTCACCAATTGTTTAGGCGATATAAAAAAAATTGACAAAATCATCAAAAAACAATAAGATAATATAAAGCAATCATCATAAATCAAGGGAGGTTTATAAAGTGGAAGAATATTTAATTGTAAAACAAGTAGCGAAATATTTACAAGTAAAACCTCTTGAGGAAACCTCTTAATTGTTAATTTTCTACCTCGTTTGTGCTTATTAATTTCTAAACACAGGAGAATGAAGAATGTATTTAGCTCAAAAACATAATAGGGATAAGAAAATTTCTATTATTTTAGTAACCTTACTTTTGCTATTTATCTTTTCTATTCCTTTTTGCTCTTTTGCTGATAATAATGATGAATTTATTACTCATAAAGTAACCAAGGGTGATACTCTATGGAGTATTACCAAACAATACAATATATCCTTGGAATCAATCTTGGCTCTTAATAATATTAAAGATAAAGATACTTTATCCATCGGTCAGATAGTTAAAATTTATCAAGATAATCTCTCTGCCGCTGACTATGCGATGCATATCGTAAAAAAGGGAGATACTCTATGGTCAATTGCCCGGCAATATAACCTTTCTCTAGATTTAATTCTTGCCACCAATAACATCGCAAATTCAGAATTAATTTCTATCGGACAGGAAATGAAAATTCCTTCGCACAAAAATGCTGTTGCTGAAACAAATATCGTTAACCAGGCAGTCGTTAATGAAAATGATAGTAATAATAGTAATAGTAGTATTAGTAATAATATTAATCCACCAGAAAAGGCAGAACCGATTGTTTATACAGTTAAAGCAGGTGATAATCTATGGAATATTTCTCAAAAATATGGCGTTTCAGTGGCAGTTATTACAGATATAAATAATCTCAGGGATAAAGATCTCTTATCACTGGGCCAAAAATTAGAAATCCCCGCAATAGGAGGAGGAGTATCTATCTCTAATCAGAAACAGGAACCAACTATTGTAACTTATACCGTGGTAAAAGGAGATAACTTGTGGAGCATATCCCAGAGATATGATGTAAAGATGAATACCATTATCTCTACCAACAACTTAAAAGAAATATCCCGATTATCTATAGGACAAAAATTAAAACTCCCGATAACTAATATGGATATTGCTAAAGCAGAAGGATATAGCCAGGATACTGCAGCGGAGGAAATAATTTATTATGTAAAAAAAGGAGAGAGCCTCTGGAGTATTTCGCGCGAGTATAATGTAAAATTAGAATCCATTATAGCAGCTAATAGTATTACTAATGCTTCCAAAATTTCTACAGGACAACAATTGAGAATTCCTAATGTACCTGGAACCCGCAGTAGTATATGTAATTTTATCTGGCCGGTAAGAGGAAGGATTACTTCTCCTTATGGGATGAGAGTTATAAGCGGAAGGAAAGATTTTCATGCAGGTATAGATATCGGAAGTCCTACAGGGACTAATATTGTGGCTGCCGAGAGCGGCAGGGTAAGCTATGCTGGTTATATGCGGGGATATGGTAATGTGATTATCTTAAGCCATGATGGGGGATATTCTTCAGTATATGGTCATAATTCGCTAAATTTAGTGAAGAAGGGTCAGTATGTGAAAAGAGGAACCATAATTGGTAAAGTAGGGAGCACTGGAAATGCCACTGGTCCTCACCTCCATTTTGAAGTAAGATCAAGCGGTAAGCCGGTTAATCCTCTATCATATTTAAAATAAACAAATTGTTTTTAATATTATTTAAGTGTAATCAAAATTAAACTCGCAACCGTAATACAATAATAACAAGAAAGAAAGGAGGAAAATTATTTAAAGAATAAATGAGCTACTTTCATTAAAAAGTATTAAAAAGGAGAATAAATATGAAAAGTAAATTGTTTGTAATTTTGTTGTTAACAGTAGGATTAGCATTTAGTGTAGTGGGTGCAGCTTCCGCAGCAGGCACTCTGGTATTCGGTAGCAGTGGAGATGCAGTTAGATTGGACCCTGCAGATGCAACTGATGGAGAATCCATACAGAGAATGGATAATATCTTCGAAGGTTTGGTTGAATATGGAGAAGGTTCTGTATTAATACAACCTTGTTTGGCTACCTCCTGGGAAGCATCAGCAGATGGGACAGAGATAGTTTTCCACTTAAGAAAGGGAGTTAAATTTCACGATGGAACAGATTTTAATGCTGATGCAGTGGTCTTTTCCTTTGCCCGCCAGTATGACACTAATCATCCTTTCTATCAATACGGTCAGTGGGCTTACTGGGGATGGATGTTCGGCGATATAGATAAAGTGGAAAAGATTGATGACTATACAGTGAAAATTGTCTTAAAAAGACCGAATGCTGCTATTATGACCAGTCTTGCCATGTTTACGGTTTGTATTGTAAGTCCCACCAATGCGGAAAAATACAAAGAAGACGCCTTTAAAAATCCCTGCGGCACCGGTCCTTTCAAATTTGTCGAATGGGTAAAAGCTGACCATATTACCTTAGAAGCTAATGAAGACTATTGGCGGGAAAGGGCTAGTTTGGATAAATTAATCTTTAAAGTTATTCCTGATCCCTCTGCCAGACTTATGGCTTTAGAAGTTGGTGAAGTGCAGGGGATAGAACATCTCAATCCTGCTGATTTTGACAGAATAAAGGCTAACAAAGATTTGAAACTTTTAGCCGAACCAGGAATGAACATCGGATATATGGCTATAAATACGGGATACGGATATATTGATACCAATGAAAATGCGGTACATGATATAGCAGAAGAACCTCTGGTTAAAACCCCCGGATATTATGAGCCCCTTACTAAGAAAAAGGTGAGACAGGCAATTAATATGGCTATTGATAAACAATCGATAGTGGATGATCTTTATATGGGAACAGCCATTAAGGCTACAAATGGAATGCCTCCCTTTATGTTAGGATATAATGATGAGATAGTAGATTATCCTTATGACCCGGAAAAGGCCAAAACACTTCTGGCAGAAGCAGGATATTCGGATGGCTTTGAAGTGACTCTATATGTAATGCCTTTATCCCGACCTTATATGTTCGATCCTCCCAAGATCGGGGAAGCGATTCAGAGCTATTTAGGGGCTGTAGGAATAAAAGTAAACATTTATTCGGTGGATTGGGGAACCTATCTCCAGGAAACTATGGACGGAAACGCTCAGATGTGTCTTTTAGGTTGGTCCGGTGATACCGGAGACCCGGACAACTTCTTAAATGTATTATACGGAGCAAATGTCTGTTCAATCGGTACTTCTGGAAACTACGGTTTCTATATGAATTCCACCGCTCAAGCATTACTTACCGCAGCATTGCAAGCTTATGACATCGAAAAGAGGGCAACATATTATAAGAAATTTCAGGAAATGATTCATGAAGATGCTTGTTATGTCTATCTGGCTCATGCTAAGCAGACTTTAGCTTTCAGAATAAATGTACAGGGTTATGTTCTTCATCCTACCTCAAGAAAGTTCTTCTATCCGGTAACAGTAGAATAGTAAAATATGTTTTAGTATAAATTTTAATTAATAGGAAGGGGTGATTTTATTCATCCCTTCCTATTAGTATGATTTAGAAAATTTAACCTGATTTGAATAAAATAAAAATGTGACTGAGAAGGCACATTTCTATTTTATATTGTTGCATTATGATGATTAAAAAGTATAATAGTATAAGTGTAATTTAAAAAAGATAGGAATTAGTTGATGAAGTGGTATATTACCAAAAGATTATTAATGTTGATTCCAGTACTATTAGG
This sequence comes from Atribacteria bacterium SCGC AAA255-N14, assembly GCA_000405345.1. The sequence continues at coordinate 28,041 of ASPC01000002.1, read as the reverse complement.
CGTATCTATTCTTGCCTTTTCTTTAATTCATTTAGCTCCCGGTGACCCGGCATTGACTATAGCCGGTGAACGTGCCTCTCCTCAGGTTATTAGTGCCATCAGAGAAAAATACGGGTTAGATAAACCCCTCACTACTCAATATTGGGTCTGGCTTAAACAGGTCTTGCAAGGAGATTTGGGGCGTTCTATAGTTTCGAATGAATATGTAGCCAAAGAGATATTGGAAAGATTTCCCAATACAGTTGAGCTTACTATATTTGCAATGATTTTTGCCGTGGTTATCGGAAGTATTGCCGGAATTATCTCTGCCTCTCGACAGTATTCTGTCTTTGACTACAGTTTTATGGGGCTCGCTATCTTCGGTATATCGATGCCGGTTTTTTGGTTAGGGATTATGTTGATGATGATTTTCGGGGTATATCTGAGGTGGTTGCCTATCAGTGGACGGATAAGTATGATGATTTCTTTCCAGCGTATCACCGGTTTTTATCTGTTGGATAGTATCATTACCGGTAATTTTGCAGCCTTTTTCAGTTCACTTCGTTATTTAATCTTACCTTCTGTTGCTCTGTCTACTATTCCAATGGCTATCATTGCCCGAGTAACCAGGTCAAGTATGTTAGAAGTCTTAAGGCAGGATTTTATCAGAACAGAAAGAGCAAAAGGATTATCAGAGAGAATGGTAATCTATAAACATGCAGTAAGAAATGCTATGATCCCGGTAATTACCGTAATCGGATTGAATTTTGGTTTACTATTGGCCGGTGCAATCTTAACTGAAACTGTCTTCTCCTGGCCGGGAATCGGAAGGTATGTGGTAAATGCAGTAAATATGAGAGACTATTCTGTGGTACAGGGATGTGTATTATTTTTTGCTTTAATGTTTGTCATTGTGAATTTAATAACTGATATTGTTTATGTTTATATTGACCCAAGAATTCATTACGGATAGGTAAAAAAATGGAAAGAACAAGAGAGACTAAAACCCAAGAATTAGTAAGAAGACTTAAATATAATAAATCAGCAGTCTTTGGACTGGTCATTATTATTATACTCATTTTATGTGCCATTTTAGCTAATTATATTGCTCCCAATAGCCCTACTCCTTCTCCTCCGGAACTTTTCAAGGCTTTAAAACCGGGATTCTGGAGTGAAGATGGAGTAGAAGGTATGCCCTTAGGGGCTGATGGCCTGGGGAGATGTGTTTTAAGTAGAATTCTTTACGGAGCCAGAGTCAGCTTAACTGCAGGTTTTGTAGCAGTGGGCATTGCTATGATTTTAGGTATAGCTTTTGGAACGGTAGCCGGTTATTATGGCGGTTGGGTGGATGCACTTGTTATGAGAATAGTTGATATTATGTTTGCCTTTCCAGCATTACTACTGGCTATAGTAATTGTAACTGTTCTGGGTCAAGGATTGGAGAAGGCAATGGTGGCTATCGGTATAGTCTATACTCCCCAGATGGCGAGGATTATCAGAAGCTCGGTACTCTATATTAAAGAGATGGAATATATCGAAGTCCAAAAGGCAATCGGGTCGAGCGACTGGAGAATTATCTTTCGCCATGTCCTGCCCAACAGTATCGCCCCGGTAATTGTATACGGAACTCTGATGTTAGCTACTGCCATTTTAGATTGTGCAGCTCTTGGCTTTTTGGGTTTAGGTGCTCAACCTCCTACTCCGGAATGGGGGGCTATGCTCTCCAGGAGCTATTCCTATATTATGAGTGGAGCATGGTGGGCAGCAACATTTCCCGGACTAGCGATATTATTTTCTGTTATAGGTCTCAACCTATTAGGAGACGGTTTAAGAGATATTTTAGACCCCCGACTTAAAACTTAAAAAAAGAACAGGGGAGGGTTCTCTGTTCCTCTAAATTTATGAAATAGGATAAAATAAGATAAGATATGAAAACATTACTGGAAATAAAAAATTTAAAAACTCACTTTTTTACCCATGAAGGTACAGTAAAGGCCGTAGATGGTGTTAGTTTTAAAATTAATCAAGGGGAAACTTTAGGCATTGTAGGAGAATCCGGAAGCGGCAAGAGTGTCACTGCCTTGTCGGTTATGAGATTAATTCCTCATCCGCCGGGAAAGATTGTAGGGGGAGAAATATATTTTGAAGGCGAGGATCTCTTAAAGTTAGATGATAAAGAAATTAGAAAGATGAGAGGGAAGAAAATATCTATGATCTTCCAGGAACCCATGACTTCATTGGACCCGGTATTCACTATCGGTCATGAAATTGGGGAAGTCATTCAATTACATCAGGGGTTAAATAAAGAAGAAGCTAGAAAAAAGTCTATGGAAATTTTAAAGATTGTAGGAATGCCGGATGTAGAGAAAAGAATAGATAATTACCCTCATGAGTTATCCGGGGGAATGAGGCAGAGAGTGATGATTGCCATGGCTCTATCCTGTAATCCTACCTTGCTTATTGCTGATGAACCTACCACTGCCCTTGATGTTACCATTCAAGCTCAGATTTTAAGATTAATTAATGAATTAAAAGGTGAATTTGGTGCATCGGTGATGTTAATAACTCATGATCTGGGAGTCATTGCGGAAATGTGTGATAATGTAGCGGTGATGTATGCCGGGCATATTGTAGAATATACCGACGTATATACACTTTTTAATAATCCTCTCCACCCTTATACCAAAGGGTTAAGTAAATCAATACCCCGAATGAATGTTGAGGCAGAACATCTTGATGCAATTCCGGGTATAGTCCCCAATCTCCTTGATTTACCTTCAGGATGTCCGTTTCATCCCCGATGTGATTTCAGTTTTAAAAGATGTGTTGAAGAAATGCCGGAGCTGATAGAGATAGAAAATTCTCATCTGGTGAAATGTCATTTATTCAAGAAGACAATAAGGAGCAAATGAGTAGAATGGAAAGATTGGTAGAAGTTAAAAATCTAAAAAAATGGTTCTGGTTAGGCAAATCACCTTTAGGCAAAAAAATAGCAGTTAGGGCTGTAGATGATGTGAGTTTTTATATAGAGAAGAAAGAAGTTCTTGGTCTCGTGGGAGAATCAGGATGCGGAAAGACTACCTGTGGGAAAACTATACTGCGAATATTAGACCCGACAGAAGGTAAAATATATTTTAATGGTCAGGAAATAACTCATACAAGAAAAAAAGAGATGCTAAAATTTAGAAAAAAAATGATGATTATCTATCAGGATCCCTTTGGTTCTCTTGATCCCAGAATGACCATAGGAACAACGATTGCTGAACCGATGGAAGTACACAAGATCGGTTCTAAAAAAGAACGAGAAGAGAGAGTCATTGAAATTATGGAAAAGGTTGGTCTTCTACCAGACCAGATAAACAGATACCCTCACGAATTTAGTGGCGGCCAAAGGCAGAGAATAGGGATTGCCAGAGCTTTAGCAACTAACCCGGAGTTTATAGTTGCCGATGAATGTGTATCCGCTTTGGATGTTTCCATTCAAGCCCAAATTATTAATTTATTGCAAGATTTACAGAAAGAATTTGGGCTTACCCTTTTATTTGTAGCTCATGATTTAAGCGTAATAAAACATATCTGTGATAGAGTCGCAGTAATGTATTTAGGAAAGATAGTAGAGACTGCCCCTAAAAAAGAATTATTTAGTAGCCCTAAACACCCCTATACCCAGGCATTACTTTCTGCTATACCTATCCCCGACCCTAAACTTAGAAAAAAAGGTCAGATTTTGATGGGCGATGTTCCCAGCCCCGTAAATCCTCCTTCCGGATGCCGATTTCATACCAGATGCCCTTATGTAAAAACTGTATGTAAAGAAGAAGAACCGGAACTAAAATGTTTTGAAAATAATCATTATATAGCCTGCCATCTGTTTTCCTAAATGGTTAGATAAAATTAATAACTTATATTATTATTAATTATTCCCATCAATTTTTTGATAGATAATTGGCTAATATTATATTCTCTTTCCAATTCCTTCAGAATTATACACTTAATTCTAATTTCTAACCTACTCTCTCTTAACTCAATACTCAATACGAATTTATTCTGATTCTTGGGTTTTATTCTCTTTACGAGATACGATTCACGAGATACGAGATACGTATTAATTACCCGGTTATCCGGTTTACCAGTTAATATTGATTAGCCGATTCACCAATTGAATTTAACTTATTAGTTAGTCGTTTTATTTATAGTGCGTATTGTAATGTACCCCTATTTCTTTTTTTAAGTTTGAAACTCGTAACTTGTCACTAATTACTCATTACTTATCACTGTATCTTCTACGCTATACGCTATACGCTCTACGCTCTACGCTACTATCTACGCGATACGTAATAAGCAATACGAATTCACTTTAGTCTTTTATATTTCTTCTTTTTCCTATGATATTTTTCTTTGTTTTCACGCGATACTCGATACGCAATACGCGATACGATACGAAAATAGTTTTGTATTTTTGGTAAAAAAATGGTATAATACAAAAAAATAAAAAGATAGGAAGTGAGTAGCGGGTTTAAAAAATCCAAAAAAATGTTTAAAATTGGTGATAAAGTATCTCATCCTTCCTTTGGGGTTGGAGATGTTGAAAATATAGAAGAAAAGAAAGTACTGGGGCAAAAAGAAAAATACTATATCTTAAAATTAATGGTAAATGAAATGATTTTGATGGTTCCGGTTAATAAAGCTGATGAAATAGGTTTAAGGTATATTATTGACCCTGAAACTGTGCCAGAGGTTTTAAACGTGTTAGGCCATAAGATAGACGATGAAATGGATGGAAATTATAAGCAGAGGATAAGATCTCAAACAGAGATGGTCGATAGCGGGGATATCTTAAAAGTTGCCCAGGTAGTAAAAAATTACACTCATCGAGATACTGTAGAAAAACTATCTTCTACGGAACGTGGTTTATACGAGAGAGCTCGTAAGATTTTAGTGGGTGAAATTTGTGCTGCTTGTGATATTGAAAAAAATAAAGCAAAATTTATAATCAAAGAAGCAATTAGCAACAGGGATAGAAAGATTCACGCAAAGAGTCATTAAAAATTATAAGTTTTTAATATTTAAAATGAATAAAAGCAAAAGAAGAAAAAGCCTATGGAAAACCGTAGGCTTTTTGTGTGAATGATAGTAAGAATTATTTTGATTTGAATATTTGATAATGGTATATTATAACTAATTAAGTATCCAGAATTCAGGAGTCAGAAGGATTAAACAAAAAGGAGAGATATTTATTATGGCCAGGATTATTGATGGAAGAAAAATTGCAAAAGAGATTAACGAATCTTTAAAAGTAAAAATAGAAGATTTTATCAAAAAAAATAAATTAACTCCCAAATTAGCAGTAATTATTGTCGGGGAAGACCCTGCTTCTTTATTCTATGTAAAAATGATTGCCAGATCCTGCGAAAGAGCTTCTATTGATTTTGAAAAATACAGTCTTCCCGGAAAGACCAGCGAAAAAGAACTCCTTAAACTTATAGATAATTTAAATGAAGATAAAAAAGTAAGTGGGATTATAGTGCAAGTTCCCCTTCCTGAGCATGTAAATCAGGAACGGATTCAGGAAGCAGTAAATCCTTCCAAAGATGTAGATTGTTTTAACCCCATTAATATGGGAAGACTGGCTTTAGGTAAACCCGAGTTTTTGCCTTGCACGCCTTATGCGGTATATGAATTAATGAGGAGAGAAAATATCGTAGTAGAAGGGAAACATACCGTTATTGTGGGAAGGAGTAGTATTGTAGGAAGGCCGATGGCGCTCATACTTCTCCAAAAAAAACAGTATGCCAATGCTACTCTTACAATTTGTCATTCTCGAACCAATGATTTATCTTACTTTACCCGTCAGGCAGATATTCTGATTGCTGCAGTAGGAAAATCAGAGATAATTAAGCGGGATATGGTAAAAGAGGGAGCAGTGATTATTGATGTAGGGACTAATGAGGTAGAAGGGAAATTGGTGGGGGATGTAGCTTACGAGGAAGTTTTAGATAAAGTATCTGTCATTACTCCGGTTCCGGGAGGAGTAGGTCCGATAACTAATGTTATGCTGATGCAGAATACTTTAAAGGCAGCAGGAAAATTAGTTAATTCACCAATTTACCAATGCACCAATTAATTTAGTCGTTAGTATAGAATTAGCGTATAGCGTACAGCGTTTAGTGTACAGTTGCAGGTAATAAAGGTAAGGAAAATATAAAATACAAGACATATTAGTTGCTAGTATATCGTATTTAGTGGAAAAAGTAGAAATCAAGAACAAGAATAGAATCATATTGCGTATCGAGTATCACGTAAGCTAGAAATTAAAAGATGTAGGGGCAGACCTTGTGTCTACTCGTAATGAGAAATATGTAGGAGGGGCGTATTGCACACCCTGATAACTATGTTAAAAATGAGGTGAAAAAAATGAAAATTCGAACTTATAAAGCCCAAACCAAATGGATAGAGGATTTTAAAACCGAGACTGAAATAAGAAAATTTAAGGTTAGCATCGATGAACCTTTGGAATTGAAAGGCACTAACACTGCTCCTAATCCAGTTGAAATGCTATTAGCTGCTTTAGGTGGATGTGTGGCAGCAACTTATCGTGCATATGCGAGAAAATTTGGAATAGAGATAGAAGTTTTAGTGATTAATTTAGAAGGGGATATGGTTCATGGTGGTTGGGTAGATAAGGAAGGTAGAGAGAGGATAGGTTTCAAACAGATTAGATATGAAGTCCAAATAAAAACAGAAGCACCAGAAGAAAAGGTTCGTAAACTTCATAAATTAGTAGAAGAAAAATGCCCTATAACCGATGTAATTAATTATGGAACAGAGGCAAAAGGAGAATTTAATCTTATTTAATATTATTTATGCTCTCTTAACCCTTTTTATCTTTTCAATGTTTATCATCAGGGCGGCGATATCAGAAGGAGTTATTCCTGGTATTCTCTTAGCCTGGCCCAAGGAAATTGGCTGCACTTCTGAAAATCTCTCCTTGCCTTCATGGGATATACCATGCATATTAAAATAATCAATATCTTGAGGTATTTTATAATTCTCTAATTTCTTAAATCTTTTTACCTGAATTCCTTGTCGTTTAATATACCCTGCATATTTTATTTGAATTTCAACTTGCTCGGTTACCTCGGCAGGGAGTTCTGGTCTGTTAGGATCGATGGAAGCAGTTTGATTATAAGTTACCTCAGGTCTGGTAAGTAAAGTAGCCAAATTAGCTGCCTCAGATAGAGGGGTAGTGCCCAATTTGGTTAGTAATTCATTTACCCTTTGAGTAGCATGAATAATTACTTCCTTTAATCTTTCCTTTTCCTTTTCAACCAGTGTTTTTTTATTTAGAAAATATTTATATCTTTGTTCTGAAATTAGCCCCAGCTTATATCCATAAGGAGTAAGTCTTAAATCAGCGTTATCCTGCCTTAATAGTAGTCGATATTCAGCCAGCCCGGTTCTTAAACGATAGGGCTCAGTCACACTTTTTGTAACTAAATCATCTATCTCCACGGCAATGTAAGCTTCTGAACGATCCAGTACTAAGAGCTCCTTGCCGCGTGTCAGCTGTACTGCATTTATGCCCGCCAGCAATCCTTGTTCGGCTGCCTCTTCATATCCCGAGGTTCCATTAACCTGTCCGGCTAAAAATAATCCTTTAATTGCTTTAGCTTCTAAAGAGTATTTTAATTGATTAGGATATATAATGTCATATTCAATGGCGTATCCATAGCGGATAATCTTACAATTTTCCAAGCCATAAATAGTATGTAAAGCTTCCTGCTGGGTATCAGCAGGAAGGCTGGTAAAAAATCCCTGTAAATATATTTCTTCAGTATTATATCCCTCTGGTTCCAAGAATATCTGATGAGATTCTTTTTCGGGGAACCTAATTATCTTATCTTCTACAGAAGGACAATATCTGATAGCTGCACTCCGGATGGTACCATTAGATAGGGGTACTCTATGGATATTATCCTGGATTATTTGATGAGTTTTCTGATTGGTTCGGGTCATAAATACTGAAAAATCCTTATATATTTCCCCTTTATTTTCAAAAGAAAAAGACAAAGGGATATCTGCACTCTTCTGTTCTTTCATCTTGGAGATATCAATTGTTCTCCTATCTATCCGAGGAGGGGTGCAGGTATTTAATCTTCCGACTTTAAAACCCAACTCTTTAAGGTTTTCTGCCAGACCAATCGAGGCAAGTTCACCTGCTCTTCCTGCAGAATAGATAGTTTCACCGATATATATTAAGCCATTTAAAAATGTTCCGTTAGTTAAAATTACCGTGGGAGAAGAAAATTCTAAACCACTTTTAACTATTACACCCTCTATCTGACAATTATTTACTATTAATTTTGTTACCATCTCCTGTTTTAAATCTAAATTTTTCTGGATTTGGAGAGTGTGTATCATTTCCTGAGTATATAATTTTTTATCTATCTGTGCCCGTAAAGCCCACATAGCCGGACCTTTGCTGGTATTTAACATCCTTATATGAATAGTGGCTTTATCGGTATTTTTAGCCATTTCTCCGCCTAAAGCATCGATTTCCCGGGCTACATGTCCTTTGCCCGGACCTCCTATAGAGGGATTACAGGGCATCAGAGCAACATTGTCTATATTGGAAGTAATAAGGAGTGTTTTTGCTCCCATTCTGGCAGCGGCCAGAGCTGCTTCACATCCGGCATGGCCGGCACCTACTACAATTACTTCATATTGATATTGCTTCACTTTTTCAGTCTCTCCTTTATTATGGGTTGAAATTATATTCGTATCGAGTATCGTGTTAAAGAAATAAGAATTCAGGAGCCAGTAGTCAGGAGTAAGAAGAATATAAAATAACTTAACAATGTAATATTACCTTATATACTAAAATAATTCTGAATACTGGATTTTGTCTTCTGGCTTCTAATCCATTTTTACTTAGCATATTCTAATATATTTTAGTGTTTATCGCAAGTCGAAACATCGTATTGCGTATATCGTATATCGTATCGCGTGAAGAATAGCCTGGAGCGTATAATATATATCGAAAAACGAAAAGCGCAAAACGCAAAGACATAGCTAAAAATTTAAAATTTAAATATAATAGCATTGTATATAGTATGTTGATTTTTATATATCTTATCTCGCATGCTATATTGTAAAAATGAAAAACTGAAGAAACAAAAAACAGAACTTAAAATTTAATATTAAGAAAAAAATTTTGAGTTTTGAATTATAGTTTTATATAGACCATTGAGAGCTACTTCTGACTCCTGACTCCCATCCTCTTTTTCTTTCTTTACTATATACTCGATACTCAATAGGCGATACGAAATCTTTGTCGGTTTTTCTTGCCTGAAAAAAATTATTATGTTATACTTTTAAGTGGAGAGATGACCGAGTGGCCGAAGGTGGTTGCCTGCTAAGCAATTGAGCGGGTTAAGGCCTGCTCCGAGGGTTCGAATCCCTCTCTCTCCGCCATTTTTTATAAGCTAAGAGGGTTACCATATTGCATGATTTAAGAGAAAATCGTAGTATTTTTTATTACGATATTGGTAAAACCAAAACAGATTATTCATTATTTATTCTAACTGAAGATATTAAAAATTGTCTCAACCCTTTATAAGGTTGCGGCATTTTTTTGTTAATAAGATGGAAAATATTTAAAAACATTATCTAAAGGGAGGAGAAATTATGAAATTAGACAGAGGTGATTTCGAAACGGAAAATTTGATTGTTTGGGAAAAAGTTATCAGAGAATTATTTCCGACAGCTATCCCAAACAATTGTCTTTGGAAGGATACCGATAGTATAATTTCTATTCTTAACAAATTAGGTTCTGCAGGCAATTTAAATCATACTCTATTCCCCGCAGGTGGAGGTCATGATTTGACGAGCGCAAAAAAATCAACAGAGAAAGGGTGTATTGAATTTAGTACCCCGAATTCAGTAAGAATTGTTAAACCGAAAGTACTGGAATTTAATTATTTCCCCAATAATGAAGGTTGGGCTTATTTTCGCTTGGAAACTGCCGGTTTAAAGCCGATTACCCCTGATATTAACCCATCTTTTATAAAAGAAAAGGTAACCGAATTAGAGCCCGGTCATTATGTAGAAAAAGAAATATGGGGAAAAGGATACCTGGGATATAATGAGAAGGGCAATAGAATTCTGCTGCCTAAAAGTACAAGAATAGTTTCCAGATATTTTAAAGGCTCATTTGTTATATTTGCAAAAAGTTCTCCTTATAATAAAAATCACGTTACTTATGATGCCAGGCACGATAAGATGAATGGTAAAAAGTTTAGGCAATATATTGAGAAGTGTATAATAAGATTTAATGAAGAAAGTTAAATTCGTATTTCGTATGTTAGCATATAACGTACAGTGTACAGCTTTTAGCGTAGAGGATACAGTGATGAGAAATATGGTAATGAGTGATAAGATTAAATTTCTGAAATTATAAAAACAAGTATTTACTACAGGTTACTTATCACATGTTACAAATTATATTTGTCAGCTAGTGGTTATGTGACTAATAAAACCTTACCATTTATTAATACCAGGTTGGTGTGGGGGCACGGCGTGCCGTGTTGAAGAAATAGACAGGCGGGACGCCTGTCCTACGGAGGCTAGACGCAAGGTCTACCCCTACATTTATTAGTTAATTAATTGCTCAATTGGTTTTTATCTTTGCCTTAATTGGAGAATTGGTAAATCGGTCAATTGCTAAATTGGAGAATTACTTAATTGTATTTTACTTACACTTGTAGCCCGCAACTATACGCTAAACGCTATATGCTCTACGCTAATCTTATACTAACGACTAATTTAATCTATCTAAGCAGGAGGACAAATAATTATGAGTATACATATTGGGGCAAAAGAAGGGGAAATTGCCAGCACAGTTTTACTTCCCGGCGACCCCTTGAGGGCAAAATATATAGCGGAAAATTTCCTTACCGATGCTATCTGTTATAATGAGGTGCGTGGTATGTATGGCTATACCGGAACTTATAAAGGAAAAAGAGTTTCAATCCAGGGTACAGGTATGGGGATACCTTCGATATCAATATATTTAAATGAACTTATTACAAGTTATAAAGCAAAAAATTTAATCCGAATCGGAAGCTGTGGCTCCATGCAGCCAGATATAAAAATTAGAGACGTTATTTTGGCCATGAGTGCATCAACAGATTCATATATTAACAAAATGCGTTTTACTGGTATGGATTATGCTTCAACTGCAAATTTTAACCTCTTAAAAAAAGCTTATGATATTGCCTTAGAGAAAAGCATCTCGGTAAAAGTAGGGAGTGTTTTAACTACCGATACTTTTTATCACGATGAACCTAACTCCTGGAAGCATTGGGCAAATTACGGGGTATTGGCGGTAGAAATGGAGACAGCTGCTTTATATACTCTGGCAGCAAAGTTTAAAGTTAATGCTCTTTCGATTTTAACTGTTTCTGATAGTTTAGTAACCAGAGAAGAGACCACTTCAGAAGAGCGGCAGAAGACCTTTAACCAGATGGTGGAAGTTGCCCTGGAATTAGCAGAACAATAAAATTTACTTAAAAAATCAAACCTTACGAAGTGCATGCCTGCACTGTATATGAGTGAAATTAAAGTGGGAGATAAAAAGCTAACTTTTATCTTTTTAGAAAGGTTTTATGGAAGAAAAAAAAGTAGCACAACGATTCTGGGAAATAGATTTCCTGCGGGGTATTGCCATCATTATGATGGTGCTCTATCATCTACTTTATAATTTGTACTATTTTGCTCATTATAATGTCAATGTTTATTCTGGCTTTTGGATGTATTTTGCGCGGGTAACTGCTACGACGTTTATTTTTTTGGTCGGAGTATCCCTTAGTGTCAGTTTTTCCAGGACTAAGAAAATTCATAAAGATAAAAATAAATTATTCACAAAATATCTTCGAAGAGGCTTGAAGGTATTTTCCTGGGGTTTAATTATAACCCTGGTAACTCGAATATTTTTAGGCAAGGCTTTTGTAATTTTTGGTATACTTCATCTTATCGGAATTTCCATTATTTTAGCTTATCCTTTTCTGAAACTCCGCTATTGGAATCTATCAATTGGTTTAGTTTGTATATTTTTGGGGGCATATCTAAAGGGCTTTGCTTTTAATTTTTATTGGCTGTCATGGTTAGGGCTTAGGCCAGCTCAATTTTATTCGGTTGACTATTTCCCTCTTTTACCTTGGTTTGGAGTGGTTTTAATGGGGATATTTTTTGGTAATTTACTTTACTCAGATTACTCTCGAAGGTTTCAACTTGCTGATATTTCTTTCTTTTCAGGGATAAAAATTTTATGTTTTTTGGGAAAACATTCCTTATTAATCTATTTGCTCCATCAGCCCTTAATAATTGCGGTACTCTATCTTTTCGGCATGGTGAATGTAAATTTACTCTAATTTTATCTGTTTTTTAACTATTTAGGTGTAAAAAGTTCTCCAATATTTTAATCTTATGAAAATTAAATTATTACAAATAGATTATTTGAGGTTTTTTACTATTTTATTAAATTGATCTCCCCGGTCAAATTCATTTTCAAACATTCCAAAACTGGCTGCTGCAGGGGAAAGAAGAACAAGGTCATTTTCTTGTGCCTGTTGCAGGGCTGCTTCGACTCCCACTTTCAAGCTTGAAGTAAGGATAATTTTTTCTGAATCAAGGTGTTTTTTTAAGGCAGAAAGTATTTTTAAAGAGGCGTCATAGTCGGGGTGTTGCAGGAGGATAATCTTTTTAATTTCTTTATTTTTCCCGATGGCTTCTCCAAAATTTTCATAATTTAATTTTTTATCTTTACCGCCCAAGAACAAAATAACAGGCTGTTCGGTGAAAGATCCTAAAGCGGCTAAAGTTGCCTCCGGAGTGGTGGCACAGGTGTCATTATAAAATTTAATTCCTCTAACTTCTCCGATAAATTCTAATCTGTATGGAATTCCGGGAAAATTTTTTAGGGCCTTTAGAATAATATTTCCTGGGATGTTATGAATAAAACTTACTGTACTCGCTGCTAAAATATTTTCCAGATTATGTAGCCCGGGGAGAAGAAGGTCGGAGATTTTAGCGAAAGTTGTTTTATATTCTCCTGACTGAAAGATCAGCTTGTCATTTTTTAAATAACACCCGGGTTCTACCTTTTCTTTAGCGCTGAACCAGTAAATTGGTAACCCGGCTTCTTTTTTAATTTTAATAGTTTCCTCATTATCATAATTTACTATCAGATTATCATTTGGCCTTTGGTGCTTGAAGATTAATTTTTCTGACCGGATGTACTCTTTATAATTAGGATAGCGGTCTAAGTGGTCAGGTAGAATATTAGTTAAAACTGCGGTTTGCGGTCGAAATTTACGATTTCTTATCCCCTCCATCTGCCAGGTAGATATTTCTAAGATTAGCCAGGTTTGAGGGTTGATTTTTTCTAAAATATCTAAAACGGAGATACCAATATTACCGGCTAAAATTGCATCTTTTTGAGCTTCTTTAAAAATATGATAAATAAGTTGAGATACAGTGCTTTTACCTTTTGTTCCGGCAACGGCAATTATATTTTTTGAGGGGCAAAGCTGAAAGAAAAGATCTAAATCAGTTTTAATGGGAATTTTATGTTTTCGGGCAATTTTTAAGTACTTTGAATTGTGAGGAACGGCCGGGTTTTGAATTATCATATCTGTATTGATAAAATCTTCTTCCCGGTGTCGGCCCAGGATATATTTAACATCGAAATCTTTTAATTTTTCTAAAGAAGGTCCAAGCTCTTCTTCAGTTTTTAAATCTGTAATTAAAATTTTAGCACCGGCCTTTGCTAAAAACCGGGCAACTCCCAAGCCGCCTTGATTTAATCCTAATCCCATTATAGTAATTCTTTTATCTTTTAAATCCTGGGGTTTTCTTATCATTCAAAATGCAATTCCTTTTTAATTTATCTTTCTTTAATAAAATTAAAAAACTTGCTTACTAAATATAACAAAATTAATCGAATATTTCAATTAATAAAACAAAGTATCGAGTATATAGTATTGAGCATCGAGCTAAGAAAGCGAAAGAAAAGATAGAAAAAGTAGCATTCTTCTTTCTATCTAACTACCCCACTAAAGTTTACACTAATAATCCGTATTGCGTATCGCGTGTTATAGCGGATAGCGTATATTATATAGCGAAAAACGAAAAGCGCAAAACGCAAAACCATAGCTCAAAATTTAAAATTTAAATATATGTCTCGATTCGTTGATTGGTTAATAAATTATTAGAATTGTACTATTTAACTAATTTATTTTGTATGTTTTATTTCAATCTAACGACTAACGACTATTCACTATCGACTAGTTAAGAGTTTTGAATTATGGTTTTGTGCTTTGCGCTTTTCGCTTTACGTTATTAATCGATGACCAACCATTACTGAATTAATTGGTTCTTACGCAATACGCAATACTCGATATGCGATACGAATAAATTTGACTAAGGATTTAAATTATAATAAAATCAATAGGGAACTTTTGTTTTAATAATGCGCCCGTGGCTCAATTGGATAAAGCAACTGACTACGGATCAGTAGATTGGGGGTTCGAGTCCCTCCGGGCGCACCAGTAGCAATACTTCCGGAAAGTCTTCATATAAAATATGCCAAAAAATAATGATAAAGATATTAGCTTGATGCAAGAAGCCCTGAAAGAGGCAGAAATCGCTTATTCCCGTCAGGAAGTGCCGATAGGAGCGGTAGTTGTTTATCAAAACAAGATAATCGCCCGGGCTCATAACCAGAAAGAAGAGTTACAGGATCCTACTGCTCATGCTGAAATATTAGCAATCCGACAAGCTGCTAAATTCTTGGGAAGCTGGCATTTGGAGGATATTGAACTTTATGTTACTTTAGAACCTTGTCCTATGTGTGCCTATGCCATGCTTCAGGCCAGAATTAAAAGATTAATATTTGGGACTCCTGACCCTAAAGCCGGAGCAGCAGGAAGTATCATTAACATCGTACAAGATAAGAGATTTAATCATCAAATGGAAGTAGTAAGCGGAGTATTAAAAAAGGAATGTAGCTTAATTTTGCAAAAATTCTTTCAGGAAAGACGCTAATTTGATTGACTAATTGACCGATTTGCCAATTGACCTATTAATTCAGTTATCTAGTTACCTGGTTTACCAGTAAATTGTGTAATGTGTAACTTGTAATAAGTAACTTGTTTTATAAATTCAGAAATATAATCTTATTACTCATTACAAATCACTTATTACTGTATTTCTATACGCTGTACGCTGTACGCTCCACGCTCCACGCTATACTATATACTCTAACGACTAATTAAAAAGGAGAGGTGGCTGAGCCCGGCTGAAAGCGCTCGACTCGAAATCGAGTAGGCGGGTAGTACCTGTCTCGCGGGTTCGAATCCCGCCCTCTCCGCCAAAATCAGTAGTTTTTAAATTAATAGAAGTTAGGATAAAATTTAGCGGGATAATCAGGAAATTTGACAAAAAATTATTTTTGACACCAACGATTATAAGGGTTATTATTTATTAGGCAGGCAAAGATGAAGGAGAGGTACCGAAGTGGTCATAACGGGGTCGCTTGGAGAGCGATTAGGCGGCCAAAAGCTGTCACGCGGGTTCGAATCCCGCCCTCTCCGCCAGTTTTAAAATGATTATTTTAGTAAATATTTTAGGATTAAAATAGGTGGTCGTGCTAGACGGGGAGATAGCGGTGCCCTGTAACCTGCAATCCGCTACAGCAGGGTTGAATTCCTACCCGAGGTTTTATCTTTTTGAGGCCGGCTAAGATAAGTGGTGATGAAGATTGGGCCCTGTGCAGCAAAGAATTGTGAACTCCGTCAGATCCGGAAGGAAGCAGCGGTAAGCAAATCTCTTTGGGTGCCGCAGGTAAACCTGATTGGAGCAAACTGTCTTAGTATCGCTTGGAGAGGTAAATCGGAGGTAGGTGCACGATCATTAAAATTACAATTGTTAATAAAGCAAAAATTGATAACTTTAAGGGAATTTATACCTAACTTCAGATTAGGTTATTAGGGAGATTTTATGGAACATCAATCACTTTATCGTAAATGGAGACCACAGACTTTTGAAGATATAATTGGGCAGAAACATATTACCCAAACTTTAATTAATGCTATTTCTCTAAATAGAATTTCCCACGCTTATATTTTTTCTGGTCCAAGAGGAGTGGGAAAGACGACAACCGCTCGTATTTTAGCTAAATCATTAAACTGCGAAAAGGGGCCGACTCCTTATCCCTGTAATAAATGTGAGAGATGTATTAGAATCACTAACGGCTATTCTATGGATGTAATGGAAATAGACGGTGCTTCTAATAATGGAGTTGATAGCATTAGAGAGTTAAGAAATAAAGTTAACTTTGCACCTGCTGAGGGAAGATACAAGATATATATTATTGATGAAGTACACATGTTATCTCAAGGGGCGTTTAATGCTTTGTTGAAAACCCTGGAAGAACCACCGCTCCATGTAATCTTTATATTTGCTACCACTGATCCTCATAAAATTCCCAGTACTATTTTATCCCGATGTCAGTGGTTTAATTTTAGAAGGATATCTTTAGCGGACATTGTGGCTAAATTAAAGATGATTGTTAAAGATGAAAAATTAAATATAGATGATAAAACATTAAACATAATAGCCCGAAGTTCGACGGGTTCTATGCGTGATGCTGAAAGTGCATTAGATCAAATAATTGCTTATTGTGGCAAAAATATAACATCTCAAAGTGTTAAAGAGGTTTTAGGAATAATTGAGGAAGAAGTTTTTTTTGAGTTTTTAGAGGCAATAATAAAGAATGATACGCTTAACGGGATAGAGATAATTAACCGGACATCTGATTTAGGAGAAGATGCTTCCCAATTTATAAAAAATTTAATGGAATATGTTCATAATTTATCTTTAGCCAAAGTTTGCCAAAAAGAAATACTGAATCTTAAGGGTATATTTACCGAAGATAGGGAACGTTTGTTAAAACAATCTAAAACAATTAAATTAGAAAAATTATTTAGTATTGTTAATTATCTGGCCGAAGCAGAAAGAAAGATGAGATATACCCGCCACCCCTGGATTTTATTAGAGATGTTGGTTATAAAATTTACTGCAGGTGAGAATTATTCTTTAAAAGAGGTTGAAGAAAAAAAAGATGAGTATTTATTGGACTTCTCTACAAAGAAAGATGTATCAGAATCAGGCAAGAAAAATGCAGTAACTAGAGAGGAGGTGCCACCAAAGAAGAAGATCCAGGATAAGGTTAAAACTAAAGAAGATTCCCCTAACCACAGCTCATCCCCTCATTTTTCAACATAAGTGGGTTCGGGCCTCCACAGGCGATCAGACCTGTTTCACCCTGGCCATGGTTAGATCACTCGGTTTCGGGTCTACGCCACCTAACTAAATCGCCCTATTTAAGACTCGCTTTCGCTGCGGCTCCGCAGCAGATGCTGCTTAACCTCGCTAGGTATCGTAACTCGCCGGCTCATTTTACAAAAGGCACGCGGTCACACTTTCTTAAGATAAATCTTAAAAAATAGTGCTCCCACTGCTTGTAGGTATACGGTTTCAGGTACTATTTCACTCCCCTCCCGGGGTACTTTTCACCTTTCCCTCACGGTACTAGTTCACTATCGGTCACCAGTTAGTATTTAGCCTTAGGAGGTGGTCCTCCTAAATTCTCACAGGGCTTCCCTTATCCCATGATACTCGGGTGCCTGAAAAAAGAGGCCTTTCCCTTTCGCCTACTGGACTATCACCATCTAGGGTAGACTTTTCCAATGTCATTTCGGCTAGAAAAAGACTTGTTAACTCTTCGATTCTACGGTAGTAGAATCAGATCAGGTCCCACGACCCGGCAAGGGCAACGTCTACCGACTATCACGCCCTTACCGTTTAGGCTCTTCCCTTTTCGCTCACCGCTACTTGGGGAATCGTTATTACTTTCTCTTCCTGGGGGTAATTAGATGTTTCAGTTCCCCCCGTTTCGCCTCCTTACCCTATTTTATTCAGGTAAGGATACCATAGGTTTG
>ASPC01000002.1:0-7500 GCA_000405345.1 Atribacteria bacterium SCGC AAA255-N14 | reverse complement strand
AGAGAGAGGGAATTCAGGAGAAACCCCTGAAACCCCATTTTCTTATGTATCACTATAAATTCCGAAGTGACAGATTCCATACTAACAAAGTTAAAGGTTGTTGTCAAGGATTATTCCGCATATTTTTTAGAAGAATTTAAATATTTTTTATCTGCTTAAATTAGTACTTCTGGCAATGATAATTATAGTATAACCGGGGGAGAAATGCAAGGGAAAGACAGTATCGAGTATCTAGTATACAGTATCGAGTTAAGAAAGAGAAAGAAAAGATAGAAAAAGGAGGCAGAAAAAATTAGTATCGCGTATAGCGTAGAGCGTATAGCGTAGAGCGTATAGTTAAGAAAAAGAAGAAAAAGATGAAATACAAAAGTCAGAAATAATTTGTATCGTGTATAGCGGGTAGGGATACGAGATTGCCACGCTCCCTATAGTCGATTACAATGACTTTTATTTCTTTCTTCTGAATACTGGATTCTGACTCATGAATTTTATTTTACGTTTTGCGCTTTTCCTTTTTCGCTCTACACTCTTCCTCTTTACTATAAATTATATACTACATACTATATGCTATTCTATACGCTCTACGCTAAACGCTATACGCTAATACTGATCGCTTAGAAAGTATTTATGTACTCTTAGATCATTAGTTAATTCCGGATGAAAAGATGATACTAAAATATTTTTCTGGCGGGCCATCACAATCTTTCCCTTAAATTTAGCTAAAATATTTACTCCCTTTCCTATTTTTTTAATATAAGGAGCTCTAATAAATACTGCCCTAAAAGGTTTTCCGGTAAAAATTTCTATATTTAAATCGACTTCAAAACTATCTACCTGTCTTCCAAAAGCATTTCTTTCTACTTCAATATCAATTAATTTAAATCTTATCTGCTCATTGCCTACAACCTTATTTGCTAACAAAATCATTCCTGCACAAGTTCCAAATATAGGCATCCCTTCTTTTCCTCTTTTGCTAATCTCTTTGTCTAAGCCGTATATTTTAGCTAATTTACCAATAGTGGTACTTTCGCCTCCGGGTATTATTAATCTATCTACTTTTTCTAAATCTCCAACTGTTTTTACCTTGACTCCCTCAAATCCACACCTTTTTATCATTCTTAAATGTTCTTCTACTGCTCCCTGTAGGGACAATACTCCCACTTTCAAGTTTTCCTTTCAGCTCCTCTCTGGTTTGTTTATTAATTTAATTCTTAGTTTACCATCCCCTATCCTGCATTCGTTCAGCCGGGGCAATTTGAGAAATCTCTATTCCTTTCATTGCTTCACCTAATCCTTCTGAAACTTGAGCGATAATTTTAGGATTATCATAATGGGTGGTAGCTTCTACAATAGCTTTTGCCCTTATTTTAGGATTATCTGATTTAAATATACCTGAACCTACAAATACTCCATCTGCACCTAACTGCATCATTAAAGCAGCATCAGCAGGGGTAGCTATCCCCCCGGCAGCAAAATTAACTACTGGTAATTTTCCTTTTTGGGCTACCTCTTGCAAAAGTTCAAAAGGAGCACCTAATTCTTTGGCTTTACTCATCAATTCCTCTTTAGGCATATTTTTTAATCTTCTTATTTCATCCATAACCTCGCGCATATGTCTTACCGCTTCTACAATATTTCCTGTTCCCGGTTCACCCTTAGTTCTAATCATGGCAGCACCTTCTCCTATTCTTCTTAAGGCTTCACCTAAATTTCTTGCTCCACATACAAAAGGAACCTTAAAATTCAATTTATCTATATGATAATTTTCATCAGCAGGCGTTAATACTTCGCTTTCATCAATGTAATCTACCCCTAAAGCCTCTAGTAGCTGGGCTTCCACAAAATGTCCGATTCTTGCCTTTGCCATTACCGGAATAGTTACTACTTTCATTATTTCTTTTATTATTTTAGGGTCAGCCATCCTGGCTACACCACCTGCCGCTCGGATATCAGCTGGAACTCTTTCTAAAGCCATAACAGCCACAGCGCCGGACTCTTCGGCAATTTTCGCCTGTTCTGCATTCACTACATCCATGATTACTCCACCTTTTAACATTTCAGCCAAACCTTTTTTTAGCTTATAAGTACCTTTTTCTATCAATTTACTTTATCCTCCTCTCTTATGCGTTTTATTAATCTATTTATATTATAGTAAAAAAAAATATAAAAACAACTATTGTTTTTTATTCGTATCGAGTATACTATATTGCGTATCGTCTAAAGAAATAAAAAAAGAAATTATGGGCAAAAGAGATACCGCAAAGCTAAAAAAGTTTGCGGTATCTCTTTTTATCTAATATTTACTATCTTATATTAAGAAATTATCTGTTAAAATTTATTTTTTATTTTTTCTCATAAGTTGCAGCTAAACGTTCATACCTCTTCCAACGTTCTAAAACCCCTTCTTGAGCTTCTTTTAACAATTTCTTAGCTACTTCTGGCATGGTCCGTGTAAGCATCTTGTATCTATTTTCATTATATGTATATTCTTCCAAAGGAATGCTCGGAGCTTTAGAATCCAATTGGAGAGGATTTTTTCCTTCTTTCGCAAGATTAGGATTATATCTTATTAAAGGCCAATATCCCGATTGAACTGCTAGCTTTTGCTGCTCTAAACCATGAATCAAATTAAAGCCATGGCTAATACAATGACAGTAAGCTATAATAATAGAAGGGCCGTTAAAAGCCTCTGCTTCCTGGAAAGCTTTAATCACTTGCGCATCATTGGCCCCCATTGCTACTCGAGCTACATATACATCTCCATAGGAAATTGCCATCATTGCCAGATCCTTCTTGAAAGTCCTTTTGCCTCCAGCAGCAAACTTTGCAATTGCCCCGAGAGGAGTCGCTTTAGACATCTGTCCACCGGTATTAGAATAAGTTTCTGAATCTAACACTAAAATGTTGACATTACGCCTCTGGGCAATAACATGATCCAATCCTCCATAACCTATATCATAAGCCCATCCATCTCCTCCTAAAATCCATACACTCTTTTCAGTAAGAACATCTATCAAGCTCAGCAAGTCCTTTGCTTCTATTTTATCTATTTTTTTCAATTTCTTTTCTAATGTTTTCACTCTTTCTCTCTGTTTGTATAATCCTTCCTCAGTAGACTGATCAGCTTTTTTAATTTCACTAACTAAACCCTTCCCAATATCAGAAGAAAGTCTGTCCAATAATTCTAAGGCATATTCAAGCTGTTTATCTATAGCTAGTCTCATACCTAAACCAAATTCAGCATTATCTTCGAAAAGAGAATTAGACCAAGCCGGCCCCTTACCTTCTTTATTAAAGGTCCATGGGGTAGCAGGTAAATTTGCTCCATAAATAGAAGAACACCCGGTAGCATTAGCTATAACTGCACGGTCTCCAAATAGTTGACTTAAAAGCTTTACATACGGAGTTTCTCCACATCCAGCACAAGCACCAGAGAATTCGAAAAGCGGTTGTAAGAACTGAACATTTCTAACTGCGCTAAGTTTTAACTCTTTTCGGTCAACTTCAGGAATTCCCAAGAAAAATTTCCAATTTTTGGATTCCTGTTCTCTAACAGGAGGTTGAGAAACCATGTTTAATGCTTTCAGTTTAGGATTGGTTTTATTTTTTGCGGGACAGTTATTCACACAAAGGCCACATCCAGTACAATCTTCAGGAGAAACCTGGATAGTAAATTTCATTCCTTTAAATTGAGAATTTTTTGCTTCTGCAGATTTAAAATTATCTGGTGCAGAAGAAAGTAATTTTGGATCATAAACCTTAGCTCTAATAACTGCATGAGGGCATACCATCACGCATTTTCCACACTGGATACAAGTATCAGGATCCCAGGCAGGAATTTCCTGAGCAATATTTCTCTTTTCCCATTGAGTAGTACCACTGGGAAAAGTTCCATCAGGAGAAAAAGCACTAACAGGTAAATCATCTCCCTGTCCGGCAATTATCTTTGCAGTTACCTTTTGCACAAATTCAGGTGCTTCTACCGGAACAGAAAGGTGTTTCGCTAATTTACTATCAGCTTTATTTGGAACTTTAACCTCGTGAAGGTTAGGAAGGGCATTATCTACTGCGGCAAAATTAGTATTTACAATTTTTTCTCCCTTATTACCGTAACTCTTTTTTATAAATCTCTTTATAGCCTCAGTTGCCTTTTCAATAGGAATTACTTTACTAAGAGAGAAGAAACATACTTGCATTATAGTGTTAATCCTTGCTCCCAAGCCTACTTCTTTGGCAATTTTGTAAGCATCGATTACATAAAAACGTAACTTTTTCTCGATAATGGTTTCTTGAATTAAGTAAGGCAGATGATCCCATACTTCACCAGCAGAATAAGAGCTGTTCAGCAGAAATATTGCCCCTGGCTGAGCAGTTTTCAATACCTCATAACGCTCTAAGAAAGAGAACTGATGACAGGCTACAAAATTTGCCTGATTAATTAAATAAGGTGAGTGAATAGGAGTCGGTCCAAACCTTAGATGAGAAATAGTAAGTGAACCAGCTTTTCGAGAGTCATAAACGAAATAACCTTGAGCATAATTATCGGTCTCTTCGCCAATAATCTTTATAGAGTTTTTATTCGCTCCTACAGTTCCGTCTGAACCAAGACCATAAAAGATTGCCCGAGTTCTATCAGCAGGTTCTATGGAAAAATCAGGATCGTAAGAAATACTGGTATGTGTTACATCATCATTTATCCCTATCGTGAAATGATTTTTAGGAACTTCTTTTTTCATCTCCTCAAATACTCCTTTTACCATAGCGGGAGTAAATTCTTTGGAAGAGAGTCCGTATCTTCCTCCGGTTATTTTAGGAGTCTTTTTGAAAGGAGCTATTCCTTCAGATATCCCTTCTTGTATTGCAGTTACTATGTCGGTATACAATGGTTCTCCAATACTCCCCGGTTCTTTGGTGCGGTCTAGGGCTGCTATAGTGTTTACAGTTTTAGGTAGAGAATTAATAAAATGTTTAATGGAAAATGGCCGGAAAAGACGAACTTTTATTAAACCTACTTTTTCTCCTTTTTTCATCAAATATTCCACTGTTTCTTGCGCTGTTTCAGCTCCTGAACCCATTAATACGATAATCCTTTCAGCATCCGGGGCGCCAAAATATTGGAACAGTTCGTATTTTCTCCCCACAACCTTCTCAAATTTTTCCATAACTTTTTGCACAATATCCGGGCAATCAATATAATAAGGATTAACTGTCTCTCTTGCTTGGAAATATACATCCGGATTTTGTGCTGTCCCTCTAATAAAAGGATTATCAGGAGAAAGTGCTCTTTTTCTATGGGCTCTTACTAAATCATCATCAATTAAAGGTCTCATTTCTTCCGGAGTTAAAAGTTCAATTTTAGAAACTTCGTGTGAAGTACGAAAACCATCGAAGAAATGAAGAAAAGGCACTCGAGATTCTAAACTCGCTGCTTGGGCAATTAAAGGAAAATCCATAGCTTCCTGAATTGAATTGGAAGCAAGTAAAGCAAAGCCGGTTGCTCTGGTTGCCATTACATCACTATGCTCACCAAATATGGAAAGGGCCTGACAGGCCACTGAACGAGCAGCAACATTAAATACGGTAGAGGTTAATTCCCCGGCAATTTTATACATGTTAGGAATCATTAATAAAAGCCCTTGAGAGGCGGTAAAAGTTGTAGTAAGGCCTCCTCTCTGCAAGGAACCATGTACAGCTCCCGATGCACCTCCTTCACTTTGCATTTCAGTCACTTGAGGAACCGTTCCCCAAATATTAGGTTTTCCTTCGGCAGCCCAAAGATCAGCAAATTCACCCATAGGTGAAGAGGGGGTAATAGGATATATGGTTACTACCTCACTTAGATGATATGCTGTATGAGCAGCTGCGGTATTCCCGTCAATAGTAATTTTTTTTCTAGTCATTATATTAGTTTCCTCCATTTTTTAAAATATTTTTTTAACAGATCTATGCAATATTATTTTATCAAAAAATATTAAATTTATAAAATTATTTAATTAACAGTTATTTAATTTCTTGCCTTCCCATTAAAGCTTGAGTTAAAGTCACTTCATCGGCAAATTCCAAGCTTCCCCCTATAGGCACACCATAAGCAATGCGGGTTATTTTTATATTTAAAGGTTCAATTAATTTAGTAATATAAGAAGCGGTAACTTCTCCTTCAATATTGGGATTAGTGGCTAATATTATCTCTTTTATCTTTTCAGTCTTTAACCTTTTTAACAAATTATTAATCTTTAAATTTTCCGGTTCCACTCCGTCTAAAGGAGAGATTACTCCTTCTAAAACATGATATAAACCTTTATACTCCCCCGTATTTTCTATGGCAATCAAATCCCTTACCTTTTCTACGACACATATAATAGACTTATCTCTATTAATATTCTGGCAAATTTCACATATCTCTTGGTCGGTTATATTACCACAAATCGAACAATGTTTAACTTTTTCTTTGGCCTCTAATATTGTCTTAGCTAAACTTCCAACACTTTCCGAGGAATTCTTTAAAATATAAAAAGCTAATCTCTGGGCTGTCTTGGGACCTATGCCCGGCATTTTTGAAAATTCATCAATTAATCTAGCAAAAGGTTTAGTATATCTAAATGACACCTTTGCCTCCTCTTAAAATAATCCGGGAACATTCATACCCCCGGTTAATTTACTCATTTCTTGAGCAGCCAGTTCTTTTGACTGACGTATTGACTCATTGACTGCTGCCAAAATTAAGTCTTCTAACATCTCTTTTTCATTTGCATTTATTACATCCGGTTCTATTTTAATTTCTTTAATTTCCTGTTGGCCATTTACTACAATCTCAATCATCCCTCCCCCAGAAGAAACCTTGACTTCTTTTTGAGCCAACTCTTTTTTCATTTCTTCCATCTTTTTCTGCATAACTTGCGCTTGTTTCATAAGAAATTTCATATCCATTGCTTTCTTCTTCCTCCTTTCTCTAAAATAATCTATTTTTCCTCAATAATGGTTCCTTCAAATAAATTTAACGACTCTTTAATTAATATATTATCTTTCTCTTCTCCTGCTCTTTCTGCTCTTTCTTTGTTCTCTCCATTCCTTGTTTTCGCGACTTTTTTCTTATTTTCTTGTTCAGCTTCTAAAAAAGAATCCCCCTTGCCATTGTCGTTGATAATACATTCTATAGCTAAAACCCTGCCGGTCTCTTTTTTGATTAAATCTTGTAATAAAATCTTGTTATTTTGCTTTTCTAAACTCTCTTTATGAAAGGTATATTCCTTATTAAACCCGATTATCAATTTATTATTTTCAATAGTGATCAAATTGTTAGCTATAATAAAAGAATAGACAGCCATTTTAGTTTTTTTTACCTTATTTAAAATTATAGGCCACGCTTGGTTAAAATCTAAATCAGTGGATACTTCTTTAGCCTGAATAGGGGAATCTTCTTTAGTTTTAACCTTATCCTGGATCTTCTTCTTTGGTGGCACCTCCTCTCTAGTTACTGCATTTTTCTTGCCTGATTCTGAT
>ASPC01000001.1 GCA_000405345.1 Atribacteria bacterium SCGC AAA255-N14 | reverse complement strand
AAGAAGATAAAGAGATTGTACAGAAACAGTTTAAGAAATTTTACAATCCAGAAGATCCGCAAAATATGCTTTTCAGGGGCGTTACCACAAATCCTTCTTTATCCATGGCTGTTTTTGAAATACAAAAAGCTTACTGGGAAGAATTTGTAGATGGCTTGATAGATAAAAACCCGGGAATAGACCAAGAAGGGCTATTTTGGATGACTTACAAGGAAATAGTTAAACGGGGGGCACAGATGTATCTGCCTCTCTTTGAAAAATCCAATCATAAAAATGGGTATATTTCTGCTCAAGTAGATCCTCGAGATGTAGATAACAAAGAAAAGATGTTGGAACAAGCATATGATTTGGCAAAGATTTCTCCAAATGTAATGATAAAAATTCCTGGATCAAAACAGGGCTATGAAGTAATAAAAATATTAACTTCCAAAGGAATAGCAACCAATAATACTTTATCTTTTATTCTTCCTCAATTTATAGCTTGCGCCAATGCAGTAAAAGAAGGTCTTGAAATTGCCAAGGAAAACAAAGTCGACCTAATCAGATGGAGATCAGTCATAACGGATATGATGGCCCGATACGGAGATTTAGGAGATCTTCCAGGGAAAGGCCGTGAAGTCGGTATCGAACTTTCTGAAGCCGAGGTTAGATGGGCTGAAATAGCGATCATTAAAAAAGCGCATAAAATACTCAAAGAACAAAAACATCCCAGTAAGATGTTAGCCTGCTCTATGAGGCTTTCTCCGCCTACTGATGATCAAACAGTTGCGGTCTGGCACCTGGAAAAAATCGCTGGCGGAAATTTTGTTTACACCTGCCCTCCCAAATTTATCAAAGCCTTAATATTAAAATGTGATGATTTAGAATTTAGTAATCAAATAGAAGAAGAAGTGCCAAAAAAGGTAATAGATAAGTTGCTTAAAGTTCCTTATTTTAAACAAGCTTACTTGGAAGATGGGCTTAGTGCAGATGAATTTATTGATCATCCTGCTGTTGTTGCCACGGCAAAAGAATTTTCCGATAGAACTTTAGGCATGCTAAACTTTGTTACCGCTCGATTAGAAAAGAAGAAGTAAAATAATATTCAAAGGAGATATTTTACTTTAAAAATAAGAAAATTATTAGGTTTGTTAATTCCGGTAAGCACCGATTTTAGCAATGGGAAGTTCGATGTTAACAAAGATATAGAGTAAGGAATTAAGGAATTAAAATAATAAATATAAAGGGGATTTTGGAATGATTACAGATTATAAAAAAAAGTTATCAGGAGTATTTACACCGAATACAACTCCTTTTCTCAATGAAGAAGTAGCATATGACAAAATTGCAGAAAATATTGAGCGATATAATCAAACCGAATTAAGAGGTTATATGCCGCTTGGAAGTAACGGTGAATTTAGAAGTTTAACCGATGAAGAATCTATTAAGATCATTGATGTTTATCAAAAATACATGTCTCCGGATAAGACCTTAATTGTTGGGGTTATGAGAGAGTCAGCAAAAGCGACGATTGAATTTATCAAAAAAATTGCAGACAAAAGAGTAGATTTCGGCACGATATTACCACCTCATTATTTTGTAAAGAATATGACTGACGAAGCGTTGATTAACTATTATACAACGATAGCTGACCAATCACCAATTCCAATTATGATGTATAACGCTCCTAAGTTTGCAGCTAATCTTGTCTTTTCGACGAATTTAATTTCAGCGTTAGCTGAACATTCAAATATTGCAGGAATGAAAGATACCTCAAAGGAAGACATTTCTATCTACGTTAATGCTGTTCCTAAGGGAGCAAATTTTTATGTTCTTGCCGGGACCATTAATAAATTATATGCCGGACTTAAAATTGGTGCTATTGGTGGTGTGGTTTCCATGGCCGATTATCTTCCGGCTATGTGCTGTAAATTACAGGAACTCTTTGAATCAGGGAAAATGAAAGAAGCGGAAAAACTGGATGTCTATGCGCGTGAACTCAGCAGCAATGCTGCAGGAAAACATGGAGTTGCTGGTGTTAAAGCCGCTATGGATTTGCTCAGTTATTATGGCGGAAATCCCAGGATTCCACTATTCCCTTTAAATAATAAGCAGAAAGTAGACTTGAAAGGGGTCCTTGAAAAGGAAGGATTATTATGAAAAAAGTGTTACTTTCGCAAGCGATTAATCCAGCCGGGATGAAAATTCTGGAAGGCAAAGTCGAGCCTGTGATTCTAACTGATTCAACTGTAGAAACTACAAGAAAAATGGTGGTGGATGTAGAAGGAATCATTTTAAGAACAAATATCAAGGTTACCCGAGAAATAATTGAATCTGCTCCCAAACTTAAAATAATTTCACGTACCGGAGCGGGAGTTGATAATGTTGATGTGGCTGCTGCTACCGAAAAAGGGATCCTGGTTTGTGATACTCCTGGAGTCAACTCAAATTCTGTCGCTGAACAAACTTTAGCAATACTGCTTGGCCTGGCAAAACAGCTAAAAATAATGGATAAAGCTGTGAGTGAAGGCAATTGGAAAACTAGAAATACTGGTAAAGCTGTGGATATCGAAGGTAAAACATTAGGTCTGATAGGCATAGGACGTATCGGTTCACTTGTAGCGGATAAATGTCGCCAGGCATTTAATATGAAAGTGATTGCCTATGATCCTTATGTGAAGCAGATAGAGGGTATTGAATTGTATCCAAATATAGATCAGGTGTTTCAGGAAGCTGATTTTATCTCCATTCATGTTCCTTACATGAAACAAACCCATCATCTGGTGAATGCTAAAATGTTGAACTTAATGAAACCTGATGCATACCTTATTAATACATCCCGAGGTCCGTTGGTTGATGAAAAGGCCTTAATTGAGGTATTGGAGAAAAGTTCAATCGCTGGAGCTGGACTTGATGTCTTCGAAAAAGAACCTCCTTCTACAGATAACCCACTTTTAAGGTTGAACAATGTTATTCTTACTCCCCATTCATCAGCATTATCAAGGGAATGCGTAATGAAAGTTCATATAACTGCAGCACAAGCAGTGGTGGATTTCCTTAGTGGGAAAAAACCACACTCAGTATTTAATGAAGAGGGCCTTCGTAAAAAAGGGTATCTACAGATTTTGGCTTAAAAAATGTAAAATAACTGCTACCAAACACAATAATATTAAAGGAAAATTTTCAAAGGAGTTACGAAAATGGAAAACAAATTAAGATTAAAAGAAAAAGTTACAATTATAACCGGTTCTGCTGGTGGCTTAGGAAAAACTTGTGCTCAAAGATTGTCCAGAGAAGGAGCATCAGTGGTAATAATTAATATAAATCAAGAAGAGATTAATAGGACAGTGAATGAAATAAAAGCATTAGGTAATAAATGTATTGGGTTTGTGTGTGATATTAGCAAACAAGCTCAAGTTGAAGATGCAGTTAAAAAGGTTATTGAAGAATGGGGCAAGGTTGATATTTTGGTGAACAATGCTGGTGGAGCCTTGCACACCAAAGCAAAATTTGAGGAAGTAACAGAAAAAGATTGGGATATTGTGATGAATGTTAATTTAAAAGGAACTTTTTTCTGTTGTAAAGCTGTTGTTCCTTATATGGTAAAACAAGGAAGAGGAAGAATTGTTAATATATCTGCTCTTGCAGGTAGAGCAACTGCAAGTTTAGCTGGCATACAATATACTAGTGCTAAAGCAGGGATTGGTGGTTTAACTCGTCATTTGGCTAAGGAAATGGGAAAATTTAATATATATGTTAATGCAGTTGCTCCGGGAATTACTACAAGTGGTCCCAGAGTTGAAGCTCTTTGGAATGCAAAAAGTGAAGAAGAGAAAAGGAGAGTCCTTGATTCTATACCTTTAGGAAGATTAGGTAAACCAGAGGATGTTGCCAATGTGGTATTATTTTTAGCTTCCGATGAAGCGAGTTATATCACTGGCGCTACAATAGATAGTAATGGTGGACGTTGGATGGTGTAGGCATTAGTCAATCTACTTAGAGTGGATTCATTTCAGGCTATAAATATACAGAGATTATGCTGCAGTTGACGAAAAAAAGAAGTATTTAATATTTAAATATTTGTGGGGATTGGTATTGATAAATGATAAAAGGAACTCTACTAATTAAAGATGGTAAAATTGTAAACTCTAAGGGAGAATTTAAAGGTAGTATATTGGTTAAAGATGGTAAAATTGTCGCATTATTAAAAGATGCGAATAATTATGAAGCTGAAGAAATTATTAATGCAAAGGGTCGATATATCATTCCTGGTGGGGTAGATACCCATACTCATATGATGGATCCAGGATATACCGAAAGAGAAGATTTTACAACCGGAACAAAAGCAGCTGCTTATGGAGGAATCACTACAGTAGTAACCCATCACAGAACAGTTCCCCCAGTTTATTCAATAAAAGAACTAAATGAAAAAATATCTTATTTATCTACAAAATCAGTAGTTGACTTTGGGTTAAAAGGTGGTTGTTCCCCGACAAATATCGATAAACTTAAAGATATGTGGGAACGAGGTGTCACGGGATTTAAAATGTTTACCTGTGATTTACATGGCGTACAAGCTATGTATCCAGGTTTTTTGTTTAATACATTCAGAGAGATTGCTTCCCTGGGAGCGATTGCTTTAATACATTGTGAAGATAATAGTATACTTATTGCTAACGAGGAAAAATTAAAAAAAGAAGGCAGGAAAGACTATCTGTCTCAAATTGAATGGAGGTCAGCATTAGCTGAAAAAATCGCAGTTGAAACAGTTATTTCTATAGCAAAAGAAACATGTGCAAGAGTAACAATTGCACATGTAAGTCAACCCACTTTATTAAAGAAGATAAAAGAGGCAAGAGATGAAGGATTCTCTATATTTGCCGAAACATGTCCGCAATACCTTTATTTAACCACTGATGACCTTATTAAAAAGGGCCCCTGGGTTAAATTTACTCCTCCCATGAAAACAAAAGATGATGTTGAAAAAATGTGGAATTTATTTAATGAAGGACATATATCAATAATTAGTTCAGATCATTGCCCACATCTAAAAGAAATTAAAAAACAAGGTGAAGAGAATATATGGAATTCCCCAAACGGTATACCTGGTGTGGAAACTTCACTAAGACTTATGCTTAATGCGGTGAATAATGGTAAAACTAATTTAACCAGAGTTGTGGAAACAATGTGTGAAAATCCTGCCAAGATATATGGTTTATACCCTAAGAAAGGAGTTATAGAGATTGGTGCAGATGCTGACATTGTAATATTAGATATGGATAAAGAAGAAATATTATCCAACGATAAAGTCGTTTCCAAATGTAAATGGACTCCCTATGATGGTTTTAAGGTAAAAGGTATTCCGGTTATTGTTATGGTTAGAGGTCAAATTGTATTAAGAGATGGTAAGGTAATTGGAAAACCCGGAATGGGTCAATTTGTACCAAGACAAAAAAGTATTTTATCTGAAATTAATATTTAGAGGAATCTTACTATTACTAAATTATGTTTATTTTTGATTTAATAAGCATCAATATTAATAAAATTATTTTTGACAATTGTGTATTTACTATGTATGATTTTGTTATGGTCATACAATTATACCAAATCATATATTAAGGGAAGAAAAATAATGGAAATTAAACCAATTGAAAGATCAAATTTGCCCGATAAAATAATTGAACAAATCAAAAATATAATTATTAAAGGCAGATTACAGCTCGGGGATAAACTACCCTCAGAAAGAGAATTAGCAGAGAGATTTTCTGTAGGTAGAACAACAGTAAGAGAAGCAATGAAAGCCCTTTCTTATGCCGGGATTATTAAAAAAGTAAGAGAGGGGACTATTGTTAACCGAAATGTTTCTAATTTTTTTATTGACTCTCTTACTCAAATGCTAATTATGAAACATCTTGATTTTGAAGATTTATTCGAAACACGCGAAGTATTAGAAGTAAAATTAGCGGGTTTTGCTGCCCAGAGAGCAACAATAGAAGATATTGAAATAATTGGAAATATATTAAAAGAAATGAGCGAGAAAGCAAATCATGACACCCATGACTTTGTTACTGCGGATATAAGATTCCATGAAGCAATTGCAGAAGCAGCACAAAATAGGGTTCTTTATGAGATTTTCATTGCTGTTCGTTTACTTCTTAGGAAGGCTCAGGAAGAAGTGGTTAAATATCCAGGAATAATGAAACGTTCTCTTAAATACCATCAGCAAATATTTGAGGCTATTAAGAAGCAAAATGTATTAAAGGCTGAAAGAGCTATGTTTGCTCATATTGATGATGTCGAAAAAGCCTTGATGAGCTTAGAAGTATTGGAAATAAAAAAATCTTAAGTTTTATGAAATTATTATTTTTTTAATAGCTATGGTCTGATAATCAGATATTCTATATACCCCATCATAGTATGTTTTAAAATAAGTGAATAAAATATGACAATGTAGAAGGGAGGTGAAAAAAATTAATGAAATTTAAAGTAGTAGTAACGGATTATGTATTTCCTAATTTAGAAACAGAAAGAAAAGAGTTAAAAAAAATTGGAGCAGATTTAATTGAGAGTACAGGAAGTGATGAAGAAAGTATTATTGAAGCTGCCAAAGATGCCGACGCAATATTAAACTGTTACGCAGAACTAACTCCAAAAGTAATTGAATCCCTGGAAAAGTGCCAAATAATTGCAAGATATGGTATAGGTGTGAATAATGTTGATATGTCTTCTGCAACTAAAAAGAGAATTATTGTTACCAATGTACCTGATTACTGTATAGAAGAAGTATCGGACCATGCACTAGCATTGATTTTGGCATGTACACGAAAAATTTGCCAGCTGAATGCAACTGTAAAAAGCGGGAAGTGGGATTTTAAAGATTATCGTCCTATGTATAGATTAGAAGGACAAACGTTAGGTATTGTAAGTTTTGGCAAAATTCCTCGAAGGTTAGTGGAAAAAGTAAGCGCTTATAAATTTAACATTATAGCTTATGACCCTTATGTTGATAAAGGAATAGCAGCAAAATACAACGTAAAATTAGTAACATTAGAAGAACTGCTTAAGGAAAGCGATATTATAACAGTACATGCTCCTCTTACTAAAGAAACAAAAGGAATGTTTGGAAGTGAACAATTTAAAATGATGAAAGACTCAGCATATTTAATAAATACTGCTCGTGGTGGATTGATTAAAGATGATGATTTAGCCCAAGCTGTAAAAGAGGGAGAACTAGCAGGAGCAGGCTTAGACGTATTGGAAGATGAAAACCTTAATTCCCACCACCCACTAATAAATTTGGAAAATGTAATCATCACTCCGCATTCAGCATTTTATTCAGAGCAAGCTCTAAAAGATTTGCAATATAAGGCTGTTCAAGAAGTAGTAAGAATATTAACCGGGGAAAGGCCCAAATCATGTGTAAATCCAGAAGTACTAAAAAAACAAATAAAGGAGGAAAAATAAATAAAATGGAGAAAAAAACATTTAAGACAGATAAATGGTTTGTAAGTCCATGGAACTACGAAGAAGTAGTAACTAAAAATTTTAATTTTGCAAAAAAAATAAAAATTCATGATGTGTCGTTAAGAGATGGAGAGCAGCAAGCAGGTTTAATTTTTAATAAAGACCAAAAGGTAGCATTGGCAGAAAAGTTAGCTGAAGTGGGAGTTGATAGAATAGAAGCGGGTATGCCAGCAGTATCTGATCAAGACAAATCAGCAATCGAAGAGATCGTAAAGAGGAATTTTGGTCCAGAGATATTTGCTTTTGCACGTTGCATGAAAGAAGATATTAAAAAAGCTGCTGACACAGGTGTTGATGGTGTAATTGTTGAAATACCTTCCAGTGAACATATTATAAAAAATGCTTATAAGTGGTCTTTAGAAAAAGCAATGAATCTTTCAGTTGAAGCTACTAAATATGCAGAAGAATTGGGTCTATATACAGTATTTTTCCCCATTGATATGACCAGAGCTGATATGAACTGGGTTTTAACCTTGATTGAGAAAGTTGCTACTGAAGGGCATATGGATGCTCTTGCAGTGGTAGATACTTTTGGAGGATTAGCTCCACATGCAGTACCAAACTTAATAAAAAGAGTGAAAGAAAGAATTGACAAGCCCATTGAAGTTCATTTTCACGATGATTTTGGACTAGGTGCAGCTAATACAATCATGGCTCTTGCAGCAGGTGCTGAGGTAATGCATACTACTATTTGCGGTATTGGAGAAAGAGCAGGGAACGCACCCTATGAAGATATTGTCTTAAGTTTACTAACTATGTACGGCATAGATCTTGGCATTAAATATGAAAAAATTTATGAAACTGCAAAATTTTTAAGAGAAATTTCAGGATTAAATGTAAGACAGAATAGGCCAATATTCGGAGATACAATATATGATATAGAATCAGGAATAATTTCCGCTTGGTACGAAAACGTAAAAGATACAGCCCCATTAGAACTCTCTCCTTTTTTGCCTTCATTAATTGGACATAATCAATCAAAAATTGTAATGGGCAAGAATAGTGGGATACCTTCTATTGATAATTGGTTAAGGGAGCTAAATTTAACTGTGGAAAGCGAAGAAAAGAAGATGGAAATATTACTGAAAGTAAAGGAAAAAGCTTATATAAAAGCAGGTCTTTTAAGTAAAGAAGAGTTTAAAGAGATAGTAAAAGAATTTTCAAATTAAATAATAATATTTTTTTTAAAATAAATAAAAAATAAAACATAAGGAGGAATAGAAAAATGGATTTGAGTTTTTTAGGTAGCCAACATGAGTACGATCCCAGAAGGAATTACAGTGTAAGTCATACTGATTGGCAGGAGAGAGTAAATTTTGACCGACTAAGAAAAGAAAGATTACAAAAAGCAAGGGAAAAGATGGAGGAATTTGACTTAGGTGCTCTGATACTGTTTAAAGGTGAAAATATAAGATATGTTACAAGCGTTTTCCAGGGTAACTGGAAGAATAATATTTTCATTCGATATGCAGTGTTGCCCCGTGGTGGTGATCCGGTGCTATTTGAAACGATTGGCTCTGATTTAGAATGCGCTAAGATAGATGCACCTTGGCTAAAAGGTAATATTAGGCCTGCAATAACCTGGAAATGGGCTGAGGGTGCCGAAGATATGATGGTAAAAAAGATGGCCGCTGGTGTAATGAAAGTGTTAAAAGAGAATGGGGTTGAAAAAGAGAAGATAGGCATTGATATCATGGACCTGAAATCTTATGAAACTTTAAAAAATTCAGGTTTAAATTTGGTAAATTGTTGGCCAGCCATGTCTGCAGCGAGAACAATAAAAACCACAGACGAAATTGAATTGCTAAAAATATCCAGCGCTTATGGTGATGCAGCAATGTGGAAAATTAAGAATGAATGGTTAAAACCAGGAGTAAAAGAATCGTATATTACTGCAAAAGTAAATGAATTTTTATATGAAGAAGGATTTGATTTTGTATATGATATAATTTGTGCTTCTGGTGGAAATACCAACCCGTATAGAAGATGGCATACAGATAGATTGATTAGATATGGAGACTTAGTTATTGTTGATATTAATGCAATAGGTCCGGGTGGATATTTTGTAGACTTTGTCCGCTGTTTTAAGGTTGGAGATAATTGGACTGAAGCAGAAAAGGATTTATATAAAGAAGTTTATGACAGCCTTTATGCGGGAATAGCAGAAATGAAACCGGGAAATACAACCAAAGACGTAGCAGAAAAGTTCCATAAATATGCAGATGATAAATACGGTAGTGTTAGCTTGCAGCAGTTTGCCCATAGTATTGGATTAGATCTTTATGAAGGTATGTGGGTTTCAAGAGCTTATTCTTTAGATTATCCAGCAGAAATTAAACAAAACATGACCTTTGCTATTGAAACTTTTGCTGGAAAACCAGGACTGAAGCAAACAGTAAGATTAGAGGAAGATATAGTTATTACTGATAAAGGAGCTCAACTTTTAACCTTAGCTCCTCACCAGGCTGGTTTTGAAAAATATAGAACTCAGTTTTAGAGAAGGACTCAAGTAAAGCAATACAGAAAAGCTGATAGTATTTTATAAAAAAATCATCAGCTTTTCTGTAGAATATTTTAAATATTAAGATAAATATTAAGAATAGGAATTATAGTATGTCAAATCAGGAAATTATTGATTTTGCTGCCCGGAGAGCAAATGAATATCGTCAAAAATGGTTTGTAATGCATAAAAAGAAAGATGGAATAGGTTTCCATTGTTCAGAATCTTCTATTAGAGCTATTAATGATGCTTTGAATATGCATTTGTCTGATGAAGTATTACGTATTACGACTGGGTTTCGTGGTGGTGGAGGCGGTTATCGTGATAGGTGTGGGATCTTAGAGTCAGGTATAATATTACTTGGTCTTAAATATGGCAGGGTAAAGAGTGAAGAAGATTGCAGTAAAATAAGTTATTTGGTTCGTCTTTTACACCAGCGTTATTTGGACCAATTAGGCAGTATATACTGTCGAATACTACTTCCTTTCCATCGGCTTCACAGTAAAGATGATTCATGTGCCTATGTATATGATATGGGAACTAGAATAGTTACACAATTATTGTTAGAAGCTGATGATTTAATTTTAAAAATGCCTAAACAAGAATTATGTTAGTTTATAGTGCAACTTTGCAGAAAGATATAGGTTTTAGCGTAAATAGAAGGAGAATATTTTACTATGAAAGCAGCAGTATTAAGAGGACCAAAAAATCTATCTATTGAAGATGTTCAGCAGCCTATCCCAAAGTATGGAGAAATTTTAGTAAGAGTAAAAGCAACTGCAATATGTGGTACAGATATCGCAATTTTCGAAGGCAGACCAAAAGTTGATTATCCCAGAATTTTAGGCCATGAATCAGCAGGAGAAATTGTAGAATTGGGAGAGGGAGTAAAAAATTTAAAAGTGGGAGACAAAGTTGTAATGAATCCCACTTCATATTGCGGAATTTGTCTTGATTGCATGAGGGGTGATACAAATATTTGTAAAAACGGAGGTTTATTTGGCCGTGAATTCGATGGGACTTATGCAGAATACGTTACCCTTTCTGAGAATGGAGCTGATCATGTATTTAATGAAGATGTGGTTCAAAGAGTTTATGAACTTACTAAAGATAGAGGGGTAGATTACGTTATAGAATGTGTTGGAAAATCAGTAACAATGAATATGGCTACTGAGTTAGTTCGCCCTGGTGGGACTATCCTTGCCTTTGGAATCAACTCTCAAGGGATAGAAAATTTTAATTCATATTCACTGTATTATAAGGACCTAAAAATAGTTGGTAGCAGAGCCATGCAACCAATTGATTGGCCTACTTCCATAGATTTAGCAAAGAAAGGTAAAATAGATATCGGAACTATTATTACTCACAAATTACCTTTAAAAGATTTAACCAAAGGATTTGAAATGCTTAAAGATTCTTCGTTGAAAGCTCTTAGAATAGTAATAGAAATATAGTTGAGAATTAATAATAAATAAAAAATCAAATGTAAGATAAATTATTATTTTGATATAAAAAAAATTAACTGGGAAAATGCTATGGTATTATTGCCGTGTAAATGTAAGTTTTTGACTGAAGAATATTAAACGAAGCAAAAAAAAGATACAAGGGGCTATAGTAAAGCTATGAAGATTTTGATTAGATGTATTGAAATGGGAATTTGGAGTGGATGTGTGAGAAAGAAAGAGAAGGAAAAATTAAACCGTTATTAAGTCAAGATGATAATATTAAAGTAAGTCAATATGCTTAGCAGATTAGAATATTAATGATTAAGTAATTTACAATTTTAAATAAAATTAAATTTAAGGAGTTTTAATAATGGCAAAATATGTAAAACTAGAAGACCTATCTAAATTAACTAATATCCCAGCAGCTGCTGGTCACTATTCAGATGTTGTAACCGATACAGAATACGAAAAAAGATTGAATATAAATTTTGGTATAAATGATAAGGTATGTCGCTCAAAAAGGGTATGTATGGGTCGTACTGTAATTCCACCAAACACTTGTAATGATAGACACCTTCATCTTAATGCTGAAGCTGCAATGTATGTTATAAAGGGACCTATGATTGCGTTTTTGGGACCCGAAGCTAAGAAAGTTATATGTCCTACGGGGACTTTTCTGTATGCGCCTGAAGGTTTAATCCATGGTGTAGCAAACCCGAGCAAAACAGAAGAAGTTGAGTTGGTGTTTACTTATGGAGGTGTACCTTCTAAAGAAGCAGCTCGGATTGTGTTTATCGATGATTCGGAAAATAAGTATCCGCCAGAAGACTGGGATAAAGTATAAAAATATAATAGTAGATCTAAAAATAATCAAATATATTAATAGGCTCTAAGAAAATTTTAGAAGGTGAAGAATAAAATAAAGACACTTGAAAAGCCTTATAAGACAAGGGTTTTAGAGTTTTCCGAATGGCACAATATATTAAAAGAAAGGAGGTGAGTTCACATATATTAGAAGTAAGGAGGTGAGTTCACAAAAAAACATAAAGAAGGAATTTAGGAAAGGATCTAAAGTTAAAAAAAATAAAGGAGATTAAAAAGATGAAAAAAGTAGTATTATTTATCCTGTTAGTATTGTTTGTTACATCAAGTGTTTTTGCGCAAAGCGCCGTAGATAAATTTCCAGAAAAACCAATTACTCTTATAATTCCGTTCGGTGCTGGTGGATCTCATGATGCACATGCTCGTATCATTGAGCACTTTGCAAAAAAGCACTTAGGTCAGAACCTTACCATAGTACTAAAACCTGGTGGTAGTGGCGCTGTTGGAAGCAATTATGTGAAGGATGCTATTCCAGACGGATACACATTGCTATTCGGAAGTAACGGATGCAATACTGTTCTTCCTATTGTTATGGATGTTGGTTATACCAAGGATGATTTTGCACCCGTTGCCCGTATCAATTACAGTCCTGAAATTATTGTTGCTGAACCTGGCAAGTGGTCTTCAATTCAAGAATTAATAGAGGATGCTAAGAAAAATCCGGGAGAATATTCCTTTGCTTCTTCCGGAATGTTTAATTCCGGACATATTGCTTTTGAGGTTTTTCAGGATGCTGCCGGAGTTACCTTTAACCATGTTCCCATGCAGGGTGGTGCTGATCCTCAGATGGCTATATTGAGCGGACAGGTTCCTCTTTGTGGAGCATTTGCCGACGAAATAATCGATCTTGTAGCAGACGGAAAGTTGGATGCTCTAGCCGTAACCTCTGCCGAGCGGATCATTTCATTTCCGGACCTTCCAACACTACAAGAAATCGGATACCCGGAAGTGGAATGGGAGATGTGGAGAACCGTCCTTGCGCCTAAAGATACTCCCCCTGAAATTGTGGTTAAACTCGATGCAGGTTTCAGAGCAATTTGTAGTGACCCGGAATTCATAGCAACTGTCGAAAAGATGGGTGAGGAAGTATTCTACATGGGACACGAGGATTTC
This sequence comes from Atribacteria bacterium SCGC AAA255-N14, assembly GCA_000405345.1. Next base: position 46,991 of record ASPC01000001.1, on the reverse strand, counting down.
GCGGAGTTCTGGGAAAAAGAAACAGAAAAATTTGAAAAGATATTTGAAGGAGCAGGAGAAGTTTCAGAAGAAGAAATGGATATTTAGAAGAATAAGGATAACTTATACTTCTTGTAAAAAATGAAAATCTTAAAATTTGTGAGGTTGGAGTAATACTCCAACCTCACATTAAATAAGGATGGGATAATGTTTGAACATATAAATAGAAATGAGATTATAGCAGGTGTAGGTTTTGTTATATTTGCTATTCTTGGTTTTATACTCATGCCATCACAAATACCACCATTAACGAAAGCCTGGGGAGTAATGCAGAACCTACCAGGTGGACATAAGCTGTTTCCAATCATCAGCCTGGCATTAATCGGTATTTGTGGTTTGCTTCTCATATTGATGGAATTTGCTCATAAGAAATCCGTAACAAAATTAAAGGAAAGTGAAAGTAAAGATGAGGGTGATTTCAAGGCTTTTTGGGTTACAGTTGCAGCGTGGGGGTTTTATGCAGTAGGAGTACAGCGCATCGGTTATTTAGTGAGTACCTTTGCCCTATTGTTGTTCTTGTTTAGATATTATGGAATCACAGAGTGGAAGAAGATGATAATCGTGGGCTTGCTTATTGTTTTTTTTGTATATCTTATATTCGTTCGTTTAATGAAATTACCATTTTCTTCTCAGGTTATTCTATTTTAGTTCGTTATTAAATAAAATGTTGCTTTAATTATATACAATAAAAGAGAGATACGGAGGAGAGTAAGATGTTTGAACAAATAATTACTGGTTTTTTAATTGCATTTTCTCCATTAACTATCGGTATGCTAATACTTGGTGTAGCTCTTGGAGGGATGTTTGGAGCCTTGCCGGGTCTTACAGCTACTATGGCTATGGCAATTCTAGTTCCTTTTACCTTTTTTTTACCCACAATGATAGGTATACCTTTTTTACTTGGCATCTATAAAGGAGGAATATGGGGGGGGGTCGATTCCTGCGATTCTCATCAACGTACCCGGGACAGGAGCCTCGGTTGCGACCCTCTATGACGGATATCCTCTATCAAAACAAGGCTTTGCTAAAAAAGCACTCCTAGTTGCACTAATCGCCTCTGCCGCAGGTGAGTTCTTAGCCGATATTTTCGTTCTCTTTGTGATGGAACCTCTTAGCAGAGTTGCACTCATGTTCGGAGCCGCTGATTTTTTCTCTCTTATATTGGCAAGTCTCATTGTCATGTCAACGGTAAGCCGAGGTAACCCAATCAAAGGATTAATTTCAATGGGTTTTGGACTTTTCCTGGCTACCATAGGAACGGATCCCGCTTTTGGTTTACGAAGGTTCACCTTCGGATCATTGTATTTGACAGGTGGGTTCAGTTTTGTACCTTTAGTTATAGGTTTATTTGCATTCTCAGAGGTCTTGGCTGCTGTTTTTAACAGGAAAAAAGATTCACTTAGTGGATCTATTGCTAAGGATAAGGGACCCGGGTTAACTGGTAAAGAAGTAAAGAGAATAATCCCACCTATCCTAAGAGGGACCGTTGTAGGCACTATAACCGGAATGATACCCGCCCTTGCTCAACCCATTGCGGCTTTTTTGGCATACTCTATCGAGAAGCGAACTGGAAAGAACAGGAAGATGATGGGAAAAGGAGCTATCGAGGGGGTCGCGGCACCAGAGGCTGCAAACAACGCGGTAAACGGCGGTGCGCTGGTTCCGCTGCTTACCTTCGGCATCCCGGGAGATATCGTTACAGCCATCCTGTTAGGAGCCTTTGTTGTACAAGGATTGAGACCGGGACCTCGTTTGATGGTGGATAATCCGGAAATAATGTATGCAATTCTCACAACCCTTGTGGTAGGTAATTTTGTGCTGTTGTTTGTCGGACGATTATTGATTGAACCTTTTTCTCAAATTGTTATGATTCCAAGAAACATCCTTTTACCTATTCTGGTTGTTATGTGTTTTGTCGGGGCCTACGCCATCAACAACAGTTATTTTGATGTCTTCACTGGTTTGATTTTTGGAGTAATTGGATTTTTGATGAAGAGATACGGATTTAATACACCTACCATGGCTATTGCCTTCCTCTTGGGATTCAAGCTCGAGACGTATCTGGTTCAGGCTTTGGCAATCTCTAAAGGTGATTGGAGTACATTTGTGACCCGCCCTATCTCTGTAACTTTGTTAGTACTGGTAGTCGTTATGTTGTTTTACGGTGTATATAATGGTTTACAGAGAAAAAGAGAACAAATATCGGATAATGAATGAAGTATAAAACATGTTTTTAGCAAAGTATAATAAGACACATACATAAAGGGAGTTCAATATGAATAATAAAGAAAAGAAAGGTATAGATGTCCATTCACACTGGATACCGGCAGCGTACATTGATTATATCAAAGAGGGAAAACTCGGGGATTTGGCATCTTATTCTAAAACCGAGGAAGGGGATATATTACAATTTCCGGTGCCCGGAAACGACAAAAAAGCCTGGATACCGATAAGCCAGGAGCTGACAAACTTCAATAAACGCTATAGAGATATGGAAGAAATGGGTATCGAAAAATGCGTAATCGCACCAATCCCCTTTGCAATGCATTATCATGGTGAGGCTGAGCTTGTCTTAGGAGTAGATAAGCTCTTGAACGACAGCACAGCCGAAATGGTTGCGAAATATCCCGGACATATGAAAGGCCTTGCCCATGTCCCCCTTCAATCCGTTAAACTTGCGATAAAAGAGTTGGAGAGGGCGGTTTGTGATCTCAAGTTGAGCGGCGTGCACCTGGGAACCAATATTAGGGGAAAATATCTCGGAGAAGAAGAGTTTTGGGAGTTCTTTGAGGCAGCCGAGGCGCTAAATGCTGTTGTGCTTACCCATCCTATTGATGTAGCCGGATATGACCGAATGCAGAGCTTTTATGCACGTAATTTAGTAGGAAACCCGTTGGATACGACGTTAACTGCCGGCAGCCTGATATTTAGCGGTATTTTCGATAAGTTTCCCAATCTGAAAATCATACTCTGTCATGCCGGTGGAATGGTACCTTACCTCATAGGCCGATGGGATCACGGTTCCGCTGTAAGAGAGGAATGCAAAAAACCGAAAAACGCACCATCCGACTATCTATGTAATTTCTACTACGATATTATAGCCCATTCGAAGGATTCTCTGCGTTTTATGGTAAGTCAAGTCGGTTCTGACCGAGTACTCCTTGGAACAGACTATCCATTCGATATGGGTCTGAGTGACCCTCTTGGCAAACTGAATGAAGCAGACTTTGATAAAAAAGATTTTCAACGTATCATGCGTGATAATGCAGCGAAACTTTTTGGTTTTTAAGAATAGTGACTCTTTTAATGATAGATGTATCGGAATGGATTAGAAGGGTTAAAATGACATTGCTTAAGTATTTAGAATCAAATATTGGTAATGGTATATAATACAAAATCTAAACTCTAGAGGTGTAAAATGAGTACTGAGAAAAAGAAAATTTCGGTTGAAAGGTTAACAAATTTTATTGAATCTGCCTTTATATCGCAGGGTGCCCAAAAAGAACATGCAAATATTTGTGCTCAGCGTATGATAGAGGCGGATCTCCAAAGCATGCACGGACACGGTATTTTCCGTCTTCCTGCATATATGAAGAGGGTAAAGGAAGGAGGCTATAATTTGAATCCGAACATACGACATGTGAGAGAAACAGCCAACAGTGCTCTCGTCGACGGAGATAATGGGCTAGGGCAAGTGGTCGTCAGTCACGCCGTTGAATTAGCAATTCAAAAAGCAAAGGACAATGGAATGGCGTGGGTAGGAACTAGAAATAGCAATCATGCAGGCGCCGGTGGAGCCTATGCTTCCATGGCACTTCAAAATGATATGATCGGTATGTACATGGCCGTGGGTAATGCGAATCACATGCCGCCGTGGGGAGGCGTGGATCGCTTACTTAGTACGAATCCTATTTGTTTTGCCATCCCGGCGGGCAAAGAATATCCGATTCTATTAGATATGGCTACCACGGTTGTTTCCTATGGGAAGGTGAAAGTTCATGCTCAGAGTGGGGAGAAGTTACCCGAAGGGTGGATGGTCGATCGTAAAGGGCGTCCTCTAACCGATCCCAAACTTATTGAAGAAGGGTTCCTCGTACCCATCGGCAGTTATAAAGGATACGGTCTTAACTTTGTGGTGGGAGCACTGGCAGGGGTACTCAATACTAGCGCATTCGGAAGTTCTGTTATCGATTTTAACAAGGACTTTCATACTCCGACGAACAGCGGACAGACCTTCATTGCAATGCGAGTAGATCTATTTAGGGAGGTCGAGGATTTCAAAAGAGAGATGGACCTGCGTATTAGGGAAATAAAAGACTCGACACCTATGAAATCCGGTACCGAAATATTACTACCAGGAGAGATCGGATTTAAAGAAAGGCCGAGAATGATTGAAGAGGGAATCCCCGTAAGTGAAAGCTTGCTCTCCCAACTAATGAAATTGGCAGATGAATTTGAATTATCTGATAATCTGGCGGATGTATAGAATTAGGTTTATGCAATTCTTATATCAAATATCAAATCTCCCGGTTGACAGAAACCTCTACGCTTAAACAACTTATAGGAACGATAGGGACATGAAACAAACTCATTTGGAATAATGGTTTGTTTTGATTGGATATTTCCTGAAGTAGCTCGTTCCTTAGTTATTTTAGGAGCTGAAGTAATTTGTCAACCAGCGAACATAGAGCCGATTCTAAAAAGGAATTAATTTATGTTCACGATATTGAGCAAAAAGAGGCTTCAAATAAAAATATAACCAAATTTAATAATATTTTTGAGGATAGACGACCTAATTTCTACAAAACACTTTGTATATAAGACTAAAATATTATATTGTCTGGATAACCCGGTAGCAAAGTATGATTTTAGTAACCTGAATAAAAAGTTATCTAAAAGTAAAGCTTCAGGAAATAAGGAAATATTATCCTAATTGGGAATACATGGAGATAGGAATAAAAAAATATCATGTTCATTTGGATACAGTAATCCCCCCCAAGCATGCCGTAAGTAAAGTAATGGAAACCATTAAAAAGAATACCAGCAGATCTCTAAGCAGAAAGTTTGCTTTCTTAAAAAAGCTATAGTGGGAAAGATATGGTATTTATGCTAAAGGGTATTTTGTGTCTACAGTAGGGATAGACGAAAAAGCGATCCGAAGATACGTAGAATCACAAGAGGAGGAAGAAAAAGGACAAGCAAAGCTTGAGTTTTGAAAGCACCACGACTGTAAAGGCGTTGGTATCTATTGTACAAATTTTGAGTAATGCACAACCTTAACCTAAAAAATTGATCATTTTTGCGTCACCTATTCTTGTAGAATATTAATAATCAAATATATTCACGAGAGTTATTCTCAGCCGATAACCTCTTACAGTCATCTGGAGATCGTTAATCTAAAAATGAATAAAATCTCTTCTTATTATACACTCCTCTATAAAAAAGGAAATTCTTTCAGCTACTTCAGAAAAAGTTTTATGTTTCCATATATACTTGTACCGGTAATTCCTAAAAGGAAGTAGTTTGAGTATAAAATAGAAGACTCGTATTCTTGAATAACAAAATCTACAACAGCTAAAGGTTCGTCTTTGGTCATGTGTGTTTTTCATCTCTATTTTTAATCTCTTAGGGTTTAATTCTCCGCAGCTCTGCTGCCGCGGGGAGATTCATGTGCGCCCAGCATGGATGATTACTAGTCGGGGAAAATCCGATATGGGGGTTGATAGTACCAACCATTACTGATGTAAGGGGACGACATATGAATTAATCATCTACTTCCTACTCGATTTAAATAAAAATAAAGGAGGAAAATAAATATGTACGGAGGTTATACTAATAAAATTCTTAGAGTAAATCTTAATAATTTTACTACTGAGATTCAGCAATTAGATGAAAACATTATCAGAAAATATATTGGTGGTAGTGGCATAGGTGCTAAATTTTTGTATGAAGCAACAACTGAACTAACGGATTCCTTGTCTTCTCAGAGCCCTATAATATTTATGACTGGTCCTTTAACGGGAACTGGAGTCCCTGGGGCCGGAAGACACGAGGTTATCTTTAAATCTCCACTTACCAATATTTTTGCACGTTCTAGTGTTGGTGGCAGTTGGGGAGTAAAGTTAAAACGATCAGGTTTTGACGGAATTATTATTTCCGGAAAATCCGATAAACCAGTCTATTTATGGGTTCATGATGGAGAAGTAGAATTTCGTGATGCAAATCATCTTTGGGGCAAAGACACATATGAGGTAGATAAAATTTTAAAAGGAGAAACAGACGAAAAGGCAAGTACAGCAGTTATTGGCCCAACCGGGGAAAAAAGTATAAAGATTTCATGTATAGTTCATGACGGTAAGCACGCTCGTGTGGCTGGAAGATGTGGTGGAGGAGCTTTGATGGGTTCTAAGAATCTTAAAGCAATTGTAGTGTATGGAACCCAAAAAATTTCTGTTAATCAACCCGAAAAACTTAAAGACTACATAAAAGAAATGCTTCCTCATATAAAAGAAGCTGGTAAAGGAATGAGTGAGTTTGGTACTGGTGGGGGAATATTGAATTACGAAAAATTAGGAAATTTCCCTCATAAGAATTGGGCACTATCCGATTGGGAAGAGGGAGCAAAAAAAATAAGCGGTCAGGAAATGGCTAAAACTATTTTAACAGGAAGATATGCATGTCGAGATTGTCCAATTGCTTGTGGAAGGGTAGTTAAAATTACCGAAGGTCCTTTTGCTCCAGTAGATGGTGCAGGTCCAGAATATGAGACTCTTGCAGCATTAGGAAGTAATTGTTTAGTAGACAATCTTGAAGCAATTGCCAAAGCAAATGAATTATGTAATAGATATGGATTAGATACTATGTCAACCGGAGGGGTAATTGGCTTTGCTATGGAAGCTTACGAAAAAGGTTTAATTAGTAAAAAAGATACCGGTGGTATTGAGCTAAAATGGGGTGATGGCAAAGCTTTGGTAAATATGGTTGAAAAAATAGCAAAAAGAGAAGATATAGGTAAATTATTAGGAGAGGGTGTAAAAAAAGCTGCTCTTGGAATAGGAAAAAATTCTATAGAATTTGCCATTCATACCAAAGGATTAGAGCCTTCCTATCATGACCCGCGTTGCTTTTTTAGCCAAGCTCTTTCTTACGCAACCACTAATAGGGGGCCGTGTCATAATGGAAGTCAATCGCATGCATGTGAAATGTCATGCACTCAACCCGATATAGGAATAGATAAACCTCAGGATAGACATCAAGTAAAGGGGAAAGCTGAGTTTACAATAAAACTCCAAAATTTAATGTGTAATTTTGATGCATTAGTCATGTGTAAATTTATGCATACTTCTGGTGCAATAAAAGTTCGTCCCATGGTAAATTTCTTAAATTATGTTACTGGTTTAAATTTGGATATTGAAGAGTTTATGAAAACGGGAGAACGAGTATTTAATCTACAAAGACTTTACAATGTAAGATGTGGAGTAAGCAGGAAAGATGATACCTTACCTCCAAGGTTCCTTACTCTAAAAAGAGATAGAGATAAACTTCCCCCATTAGGAGAATTGCTTAGTGATTATTATGATTATCGGGGATGGAATGAGGAGGGAGTGCCTACAAATGAAAAAATAAAAGAATTGGATATATGAAATTTATAAGAAAAAAAATGAAAAGCTAAAACTCAATGTATTTATTATAAGTAAAAAATAAAAGGAGAAAAAGATGTCTAATAAAAGATTATGGGAGATAGGAAGTTTTAAAGTTGAAGCACCAAAAGAAAAAAGTCTACAAATTTTATTTTCACCTCAGGTGGATAAAAACATAGAAAATTGTACAGTATTAATGTCCACAATAGCTCCTCATTCAGGGAAAACTGGTATCCATACTCATCTAGTTGATGAGGTGATATACATTATAACTGGTAGAGGTGAGGGAGAAGAAAACGGAAAAACATTTAAAATAGTACCTGGCACTATAATATATGCCCGAGCCGGTGTTGAGCACGATTGCAGGAATTTTAGTGATGAAACCATGCAAATGCTTTGTGTTTTTGTACCTGCCTTACCTGATGAAATTGTAGAGAATATTACAAAAAATGCAAAGTTACGTGTAAGATAAATTCGGAAATTCTAATAATCAAATATAATAAAGCAACATTTTTTTGCACTGTAGAACAAGAGAATGTCGCTTTATCATTAAGTATTTTTGCATTATTCGCTAAATTATAAAAAATAGATAAAGAATTAAACAAAAACCAATTTATTCTCGAAAAGTAAAATAGTAAAATTTGTTAATATCTATTTTTTATTTGTATGTTGATAAATAAGGTTGCAAAATAGAAGAGCTTACTAAGGAATATTTGATTTAATGTAATTGTGCTAAAATTATTATGATGAGATGTTGACAATAAGAAATTTTTGTCTTAACTTAAAAATTTATAACTTTTTATAACTTTTGTAAGAAACTTTATAATTCAATCCCCATGTCTATGCGGATGGTTATATTCGAATAAAAAGTTTACTAAACTGTAGATTAGATATTTAATAGAATCAAATAAATTAAATAAAAAAGTATATTTTGATAATCTTTTAGCAGACCCCAAATTTAATGTTAGTCTGAGACCAATAGTATTTATTAATTGTTAACAAGTACTGATAAAGCTTGAGCCATAAGTTAATAACCGTAAGTGTTATTTAAATGAGAATATTTTCTTATCTATGGAAAATTAGTTGAATTATGGATAAAAGAGGGAAAAAAGATGTTTAAGGTAAGACTTATATTAAAAAGCGATCTAAAAAATAAGTATTTATCTGAAGTGATAGAATTTAGCTATTCTAGTCCAGTAAAAATTTGTAAAATTTTGAAAGACGCAGAAATTAACTATATTGATATTAGTTTAGTAATAATAGAAAATTCAATTATAGACGATAATTATATAGTTGATAAATCTTGTGATATAAAATTATTTCCAATGATAGTTGGAGGTTAAAGAATGTGATGGAATTAAAGTATGTTAAAGGGGCGATTAAACTTTCCTTATAAGATAAAATACATTAAAGATCTTTACTATTGATTCCTACGCCTTTACAGGAACGGTACATTCAAAACTCAAGTTTTACTTGTCCTATTTCTTCCTTTTCTTACGATTTTACGTATTAGCGGATCACTTTTTCGTTTATATCTACCGTAGATACAAAGTATCCTTTGCCTCAAACGTCTTTTTCACCCTAGCAATGGTGCATATGTATCTGAACTTATTCAACTTCCCGCTTGGGGATCTACCGGTATACTTTTTCGTAGTTTCCACTCCTTTGCTGTACCGCATGCTTCGGGGAAATTACTATATGGCGATTTAATAAAGATAAATCTGCAGGATGGTTTAATTACTCTATATAACCTATATAACCCGGAAAGAAAAATATCAATCGAAAAATATCCTCCCCAGCTCTTAAGCATTTTAAAAAGCTGGGGATTAATTCCTTATTTAAAGAAGCACGGAGAATATTCTCACTTGACTAATAAAATATAAAATCAATTGTAAAAAATATCTATTCTCGAGCAATACCAGCTTTTTCCATTCTTTCCATTGCTTCTTCTAATCTTTTCTCTTCAACAGTTAGGGCAATTCTTACATATCCTTCCCCGTATTCTCCATAACCGATTCCAGGGGTTACGATTATCCCCGTTTTTTCTAATAAGAGATTAGAAAATTCCATAGAACTCATTTTGTTTAAAGTGGGAATCCAGATGTAAAAAGTAGCTTTAGTCGGCTTTAAATTCCATCCTAATTTATTTAGTCCATTTATTACTACATTTCGTCTACCGGTATAAATGCTATTCATCTTCTCTATATTATCCTGAGGACCGGTCAAGGCTTCTATCCCGGCTTGTTGTATTGCCTTGAATACACCTGAATCGATATTAGTTTTTATAACAGAGAGAGCTGAAATAGCTTCTTTATTTCCTACTGCAAAACCCAATCTCCAGCCGGTCATATTATAAGTTTTGGATAGAGAATGAAATTCAATTCCCACCTCTTTAGCTCCTTCTACTTCCAGAAAACTGTTGGCTTTATAATCATCGAAGGTCATCTCGGAATAAGCAAAATCATGACAAACCAAGATATCATATTTTTTAGCAAATTTTACTACCTTTTCGAAGAAATTTTTGTCAGCTATAGCAGCAGTAGGGTTGTTAGGATAGTTGATAAACATTAATTTAGCTCTTTGCGCAATCTCTTCATCTATTTCTTCTAAGTCAGGTAAAAAATCATTTTCTTCTAACAAGGGCATGGTATAAGGGAAGCCATTAGCAAATAGAGTTCCTGTTTTATAGACCGGGTAACCGGGATCAGGTATAAGACTGAAATCTCCCGGGTCAATAAAAGCTAGAAAGACATGGGCAATCCCCTCCTTGGAGCCGATAAGGGCCATAACTTCTTTATCCGGGTCTAAATCAACCCCAAATCTATTTTTATACCATAAGGCAACTGCCCGCCTGAATTCAGCTGTTCCTGCATAGGGTGGGTAATCATGGGTTTTGGGGTCTTTAACGCTTTCTCTCAGTTTTTCAATTATGTTATCAGGTGTTGGTTGGTCAGGATCACCTATACCTAAATTAATAATATCAACCCCTCTTTTTAGGGCTTCTTCTTTTTTCTTATCGATTTCTGCAAATAAATAAGGGGGAATAGTTTGAATTCTTTGTGCTATTTTCATTAATAAGTTTCCTTTCTATTAAAATTTTTAAAAAATGATAGACAGGCGAGACGCCTATCCTATGGTTTTATATAGATTATTGAGGGTGTAAGCAATACACTCCAACTTCTTTTTTTTCAAACTTGAAACTCGTAACCTGCAACTTGCAAACTATATCTTTAATTGGCAAATTGGTGAATCGGCTAATCGGTCAATTAAATTTCCATTTCTCCCTTGAATACTAATTCTGCCGGTCCGGTCATGTAAATGTGTTCATCATCAGCCCAGTGAATATATAAATCTCCTCCCGGTAAGTGAATTGTAGCTTCCCGATCGGTTTTTTTATTTAAAACGCTGGCTACTAAAGCTGCACATGCCCCGGTTCCGCAAGCCAAAGTTTCTCCTACTCCTCTTTCCCATACTTTGAAATTTAACTCTTTATTATTTATAATTTGAATAAATTCTGCGTTAGTTTTTTCAGGGAAGAAGGGGTGATTTTCAATTTTTGGGCCAATTTTCTCTACTGGTATAGATTGTACATCATCTACAAAGACTATACAATGAGGGTTTCCCATAGAGACACAGGTGACTTTAAAAGTCTGCTCGGAATTTATCTTCAATGTTTCATTCACTACTGTGGGAGTATTTTCACCGGTCATAGGTATTTCTCTTCTTCTTAATTTAGGAGTGCCCATATCAACTTTAATTCTTAAAACTTTTTTATCTTTTAAATCTTGAAAAATTAGTTCAGGAGTGATTATACCTGCTAAGGTCTCTACAGTGAATTTATTTTTTGAAACCAATTTATTTTCGTAAGTATATTTAGCGAAACATCTAATTCCGTTTCCGCACATCTGGGCTTCACTGCCATCATAGTTAAAAATTCTCATTCCTAGATCTGCCTTAGATGAAGTTAAGATAAGTATTAATCCATCTGCTCCAATTCCAAAGTTACGATCACAAAGTTTTTTTGCCAGATAAGAAAGAAATGAGGTATCGCCTAATGATTTATTTAAGCAATCTATTAAAATAAAATCATTTCCCAGACCATGCATTTTAACAAAATTTATTTTCATATCTTCAGCACATCTTTCATCTCGTAAAAACCTGCGGGTTTGCCTTCTATAAATTTTATAGCCTGGATGGTGCCATAGGCAAAAGTGTTACGACTATGGGCTTTATGAGTAAGTTCTAATCTTTCTCCTAAGGCAGTGAAGATGACGGTATGTTCTCCGGTAATATCGCCGCCTCTAATAGAATGAATGCCAATCTCTCCTCCTTTTCTTTCTCCAATTATTCCTTCTCTGCCATAGATTGCTACTTCATCCAGACTCACCCCTTTAGCTTTCGCAATTTCTTGGGCCAACTTTTTTGCCGTTCCACTGGGAGCATCTTTTTTAAATCGATGATGTGCTTCCACAATTTCTATATCGTAATCATCGCTCAAAGCAGCGGCAGTTTCAGCTGCAAGTTTAAATAGTAAGTTTACTCCTAAAGACATATTTGGTGAAAGAAGAAAAGGAATGCCCTGAGCTAATTTATTAATTTCTTTGATTTCTTCTGAGGAGAACCCGGTAGTGCCCATAATCATAGCTTTTTTATATTTAGAAACAATTTCCAGATGCTTTAGAGAAACCTGGGTATTGGTAAATTCAACCACCTGGTCGGTATTTTGAATTATCTCTTCCAAATTATCTTTGATAATTATTCCAGTTTCTCCCAGGCCCGTTACTATTCCCCAATCTTTTCCCTTCTTAGGATGAGAAGGGGATTCAATTATGCCTGCTAATTTCATATCTTCGTTTTGACGAACTAACCGGGCTACCATGGAACCCATTTTTCCACAGCCGCCACAGACAATAACATTAATCATTTATTATTCCTCCAGTAAACCAAATTTTATCAAGTCTACTTTTAATTTAGCCAGATTATTTTCACTCATTGGACTCAGAGGTAACCGTAAATCGCCGGAAGGTAGCCCCATTAACCGGGCACTGGTTTTAACCGGGATAGGATTAGTTTCGTAAAACATGGCATTACTTAAGGGATAGACTTTAGATAAGAAAAGTTCTTTAGCTTCCTGATAATTTCCTTCTTCGAATTCCCTGACTACATCGGAAACATCCCGGGGGATAATATTGGCTACCACCGAGATTACTCCTTTGCCCCCAATGGATAAGACTGGAAGTAATAATTTATCATCTCCGGAAAGAAGCGTAATTTTTTCTCCGCATAATTCCATTATTCGGGTCATCTGATCTAAATTTCCACTGGCTTCTTTTACCGCCACAATATTTTTTAATTCGGCTAATTCTGCTAATGTTTCAGGCAGCATATTTACTCCGGTTCGGGAAGGAACATTATAGACTACAATTGGTATATTTACTTCTTCTGCTATCTTTTTAAAGTGTAGATACAATCCTCTCTGAGTAGGTTTATTATAATAAGGGGTAATTATAAGAGCCCCGTCTGCCCCCGCTTCTTTAGCATGAGAAGTTAGATCTAAAGCTTCTTTAGTGCAATTTGAGCCGGTTCCGGCAATGACCGGGATTCTTCCTCCTACTGCTTTTATAGTTAATTCCACAACTCTTTTATGTTCTTCATGAGAAAGAGTAGGGGATTCCCCGGTAGTACCACAGGGGACAATACCGTTGGTTCCATTTTTAATATGAAACTCCACCAATTCTTTTATTCCTTTTTCATCGACCTCATCATTTTTGGTAAATGGGGTGATCATAGCTACAAAAGATCCTTTAAACATTTCTGTTCCTCCTTTATTTTCGTATATCGTATATCGTATTGCGTATATCGTAGGACAGGCGTCTCGCCTGTACTAATTCGCCAATTGACCTATTGACCAATTTACCAATTAAATAGTTTTTAGTTATCGGTAGCGTCACGGCTTTGCCGTGAAATAAGTAAGACACGGAGCACGCAGTGCCTCTAGATAATGAGGGCGTATGCAATATGCCCCTATTTGCAACTTGTACCTTGTATCTTGTAACTTCTTTTTCTCTTTACGCAATACTCGATACGCGATACGAATTTAGCTCCATGCTAAATTCAATTAGTTACCACAATTCCTGCCTTTTCTAATGATTTGTTGATTATATTGTAGGCGAACTCTCTGTCTTTCCATTCCAAAAAGATTAAAATATCTGTTTTGATAGTAGTCATTTCAATTATATTTATATTATTTTCAGCTAAGGGCCGGGTAATTCTCTCGATAATACCAGGTGTTTCTATAAAATCTCTACTTCTGGCAATAATTAAGGCAATGTCTTTTTTTAAGGTAACTGATTTTAATCTTTCATCTTCGATTACTATAGGATGGATTAGGTCATAGGATTTTTGAGTAAAATTTTCTGTAACATAAATCCCAATATGTTTTGTCCCGATAGAAACTCCGTATAGACTAATATGATTATCGGAGATAGGAGTAATTACCTTTTTTAATAGTCCCGGAGTATTAAAAATTTCAGTTCCCAGGATAGTTAACATAGTTAGTTTTTCTTTAAAAAGAGTTAATTTACTTTTAAAAGCCCCAATTATCTCCGTACCTTCTGCTGCTAAGTTTCCGCTTTGAAAGTGAATTATTTTTGCTTTCATCTTATCCGTTTTGTATTTTAAGGCCTGTGGATGTAAAACTTTTGCTCCGCCTTCAGCAAGGACTCCCATCTCTTCCACACTTATTTTTTTTAAAGTTACGGGTTCTTTTATTATCCGGGGATCAGCACTTAAAACTCCTACTGCATCAGTTACGATTATTACCTCATCGGCTTCTAAAAAGTTTCCCAGGGCAAAAGCAGTGATATCGCTACCGCCCCGGCCAAGAGTTGTTATGCTTCCATCCTCATAACTTCTACCTAAAAAACCGCATACTATAGGAATAACACCCTTTTTTAGCAGTGGGTCGATTATTTTTTGACACTTTTTTTTGCTCTCTGCAGACAGTATTTTAGCCTGATTAAAATTTTCATCAGTTATTATAGGAAAATCCTTATCTGCCGGATCAAAATATTTAGAAGAAAATCCCATAGATTTAATGGTAGCTGCAAGAACCCTGGCACTTATTCGTTCTCCCATAGAAACAAAATCAGCATAATCTCTATCCTCAATATGATCTTTGACAGAATCTTTAAGTAAAGAAGTTAAGGTGTCAGTGGTATTCCCCATTGCTGAAACCACAGCTACTATTTCATATCCTTTTTTTGCTTGTTGAATCATTGATTGAGCGGCTTTTTTAATTCTTTCAGGATCTTGAACGCTGGTTCCGCCAAATTTTACTATTATTCTCATAGATATCACCTTTATATACTTTTTTGTTTAAGCCATTCCGGCATAGTATCATTTCTTACAATATCAGCATAAGACTCTCTTTTTACCATTAAGTCATCTTTCCCTTGATTTACCAGGACAACCGCTGGTCGAGGAAGCCGGTTATAATTACTTGACATAGAATAATGATAAGCGCCGCTAGTAAATACCGCTAAAAGATCCCCCGGTGAAGCTGAAGGAAGTTTCAAATCTTTTATTAAAATATCTCCTGATTCACAGCATTTTCCGGCTACAGTAACCACTTCCTTAGATAGGCCGCTGTCTATTTTATTTACTAAAACGCCTTCATATTTTGCTTCATAAAGAATAGGTCGAGGGTTATCAGCCATACCACCATCCACTATAAGGTATTTTCTAACCCCCGGTATCTCTTTTATATTACCGATAGTATACAGAGTGATACCCGCTTCAGCTACAATAGACCTACCCGGTTCTATTAAAATTTTGGGCATCATTAGATTATTTTTTCGTATCTCATTTTCTACATTATCGACAATTAAATTTACAAAATTTTCTATGGAAGGAGGCAAATCAGATTCTAAATATTTTACTCCCAATCCCCCACCTAAATTCAAATTTAGCGTATCTGTTCCCTCGAGGTCTTTTATCTTTTTTATCAGTTTCACCATTTCTTTAATGGCGAGAGTATAAGAAGATAGATCAAAGATTTGTGAGCCAAGATGAAAATGCAAACCATTATAGCTAATATGTTCTTTGGATAAAACTTTTTTCATAAAACCAGGTACCCGGTCGATACTGATTCCAAATTTTGAATCTACCTGTCCGGTTTGAATATATTTATGGGTATGAGTATCAATGCCCGGTGTTACCCGGAGAATTATTCTCACTTTTGTATTTAAACTTTCTGCAATCTGTTCAATCAAGTCGAGCTCATATTCACTATCTACCATCATGGTGCCAACTTTTTCTTTAAGAGCGAATTCTATTTCCTCTTTGGATTTGTTATTCCCATGGAAAAATATTTTTTCCGGAGGAAATCCGGCTGATAGGGCAGTATATAATTCTCCGCCAGAAGAAACATCCAAACTTAAACCCTCTTCCTTTAAAATATTACACATTGCTTTAACCAGGAAAGCCTTTCCGGCATATAGTATTTCAAAAGTAACATTTCTTCCAGAAAATGCGTTAACATATTGCCGGCATTTTTTTCTAATTATATTTTCCGAAAAGATATAACAGGGGGTTCCATATTTTTGAGCTAATTTTATAATTTCACATCGGTCGAATTCTAAATTTCCGGAATTATTTAGGGAAAAGCCCTCTCTGTTAATTTGAGACACCATTTTATTTGAGTTCATTGCATCCTCCTAAATTTTATAATTATGAAAAATAAAAAAAGCAATTGACAAACGCTATGCTCATCAATTGCCTGAAATTAATCTAACAATTAAATTTACTCCCATTTCTCTCATCAGATGAGATAGCGCTCCACCAGAAACCGGGGTATAGATTCTGATGACAGTCTTATGGCTTTTAACCATAAACCCAGCGTAAGGATTAGGGCTGTTATCTTTACGCTTCGGCGAGAATACCTTTTCTGGCGAATCAAAGATGCTCATCTTATCACCAGTACTAATTATTGCTCGCGCCTCCACCTCACTTAAGGAAAAAGTGAGGTACAAATATTAAATTTTTAATAAGATAACATATATATTAAAAAAAGTCAAAAAATTATAAAATTATAAAATTTGTCATTTAAAAATTGGAATAAATTGAACTTTAATTTTTTAATACTTTGATTCTTGCAAAAACCACACTTCGAGTAGTATTTTCTTTACTTTAAATAGATAATTGCTTATTATATTTTTATATTGCGTAAAATATAAAATAAAAAATGTAAAGGTGGCTCATAATTATTAAAATTAAATTGTCAAGTTTGGAAAAGAGCGGAGAAAATAAATCTAATTTAGGGATTTTAATGATGATTATTGCCACAATTTGCTTTTCCTTAATGGCGGTAATGGTAAAACTTTTAGGGCATTTTCCCGTGATGGAAATAATATTTTTCCGAAATTTAGCTACCATGCTAATAACCCCTTTAATATTAAAGAATAAAAAAATACCTTTTTGGGGGAATAATAAGCCTCTTTTATTATCTAGAAGTTTGCTTACCGGTTTTGCTGCAGTAATTTATTTTTATACCATTAAAGTCATGATCTTAACCGACGCAGTTACTATTAAGCAATTGAGCCCATTTTTTACAATATTCCTAGCAAGTATATTTTTAGGAGAAAAAATAGGTTTTAAAAAAATTGCTATTTTTAATTTAGCATTTTTGGGAGCTTTATTAGTAGTTAAGCCAGGGTTTCGCTTAGATATATTTCCGGCAGTTATCGCTTTATTGGGAGCAATCTCAACAGCTGGTTCCCACGTTGCTACACGCAGTTTGCGGTTAACCGACCATCCCTTAGTAATAGTTAATTATTTTGGATATAGTGTCGGTTTAATATCTTTGGGAATATTACTCTGGCAAGGTAATTTTATTATTCCTGATGCATCAAGCTTGTTTGTTCTGTTTTTGCTGGGATTAGCGGGTTTGGGTGGGCAATTTACTCTTGTTAGAGCGTATCAAATGGCACCTGCGAAGTTGGTATCTCTTTATTTGTATTTACAAATTATTTTTGGTGCTTTACTGGGAGTATTTTTTTTCAAGGAAATTCCTGATTTATTTACTATACTTGGTGCATCTTTAATAATCATTAGCGGATATTTAAACTATAAGGTAAAAATTGAATAATATTCTCGAAATTAAATTTTTATTCCTACTTTAAAGATTAAGAAAATTCCCAGGAAATATACTAAGAAAATTAACCAGGCAGCAATCCCTAAACTAAATACCGCTTTTTTTGGTTTATATACTATGCTGGCGATGGCAATGCTGGTGAGAATTATAGCTATTAGAGCACTAATAATATGCTGGGGTGAGACTACACTTAAAATTGGCGGGCCGTCATAAAATATATCTGAGAAGAAAGGTATGGTCATATTAAGAATATTTGCTCCCAGGACAATGCCTACCGCAAGATCATAAGCCTTTATTCTAATAGCCGCAAGGGCGGTAACTAATTCTGGTAAAGAAGTAATGATGGCTAACATTATAGTGCCCATAAAAGTTGTTCCCCATCCGGTAAGGTCTGCTAAACTATTGGCTATTTGTGCTAACTTCATAGCAGTAAAGATTATTATTATAGCTGCTATTAAAAATTTGATGTTGGTCAAAGATAAAGAATAGGCAGCATAATTTTTTTCAGGGACTCCCAGGACATCATCAGGTTTAGTTTTTTTACTATATTTGAATATTACTACAATACCTAAAAAATACAGAATGATTAAAATTAGGGAGTCTATGCCAACTCCCACAAAGAGAAACGATGATTTTAATAACATACTCAAGGCAGCAACTGCACATAGAAATATTCCTAAAATAGCAGTTAGAATTTGGCCGGAAGATACTTCTCTAAGGAGTGGACCGGGACCATGAGCAAAATCTGCTATAGCGATAATTAATAAGTTGAACATAATACTGCCGAAAATATTTCCGATAGCTAAATTAGGGGCATTGATCCAGGCGGCACCGGAACTGGAAGTAAGTTCAGGAAGAGAGGTAGCCAATGGGATTAATGCAGCTCCAATCCAGACCCTTCCCAATCCGGTTTTTTCAGCAATTATATCTCCATAACGGGTCAGTTTAATTCCCGTAAAAATAATTATCAGGGCACATATTAAAAATAAGAGCCATAAATTAAGCAAATTTATTATATTCCTCCTGAAGTTAAAGATATTTTATTTTTATAAAATTTATTGTAATATAATAAAAAATATTATCTTTATAACTTGAAAAATTATAACATTTCTTTAAAGGGTAATCAATCAAAATCAGTATCTCGTATCTCGTGAATCGTATATCGTAAAAAAGAATTCAGGAGTCGGTCAATTGTAATCGCTTGTATCTCGCATGTCTCTTGCATCGTGCCTTTTTATCTTAATTGGTAAATTGGAGAATTGGTCAATTGGTCAATTAATTTATCGGTGAATTAAGTTATAACTGATAAAATTTTTAAAAAAAAATAATATTTATGCAGGGATTTTATATTTGTTGTAGAATATAATATATAGAGAAAAAGAAAAACTCTTAAAACTAAAAGTAAAATATGTTAAAATACAAAATAAAAAAGAGGGATAAAAATGATAAGGGTAAAAATTTCCGGTGTAGCAATTGACCCGGTGACAAAAGGTTTTGTGGTAATTTTAAAAGATGAAACTGAAAAAAGGTGGCTTCCTATCTGGGTAGGGCATTACGAAGCAAAGATGATTTCTTTAGCTTTGGAAAAAGTAGAACCAGTAAGACCTTTACCCCATGATTTAATAAAAAATATTTTAGATTCCCTTGGTGTAGTTGTAACAAGAGTAGTAATTTGCAATATTAAGGATAATACTTATTTTGCTTCAGTTAAATTAAAAATAAATCAAACGGAAAAAGAAATTGACGCCAGACCGAGTGACGCTATTGCTTTAGCTCTGAGGGCACGTGCCCCTATTTATGTAACTGAAGAAGTATTAAATAAGGCTTCCACAGAGAAAATAACCTTAGAGAATGAAAAAGAAATAAAACTTACCGAGTTACAACAAAAGATGCAGAAAGCAGTAGAGGTAGAAAATTACGAGGAAGCTGCTAAATTACGGGATCAAATCAGGAGCTTAGAAAAGAAATAAAACAAAAAAATATCAAATTAATTAAGGTTCAAAGAACAATTTTAAGGAAAAGAGATTAAGGAAAAATATATAAATTTTAGGGGAAAGGCGAAAATAAATAGATTATGAGAAAGGTAATTATAGATTCAGAAATCTTTACTCAATTTCCTGATTTTAAAAGAGGGATTATAATTGTTAGAGATATAGAAAATGCACTCGGCAACAAAAGAATAAAAAAACCTTTAAATAAAGAGATTGAAAAGAGGATGAAGGAAGATTTAATTAAACATCCCTTTGTAAAGGCCTGGAATGAAGCACATTTAAAGTTTAATTCTGACCCGCACAAGTTTCCACCCTCCATAAAAGCACTTTTGAAAAGAATTGAAAAGGGCGGAGGGTTTCCTTTTATTAACTCAGTAGTTGCCTTATTTAATTATATTTCTATAAAATATCTTATCCCTTGCGGCGGTGATGATGCAGATAAAATAGAAGGAAATTTGCATCTTTGCTTTGCCAAGGGGAATGAATGGTTTGTTGCTTTGGGTAGTGAAGAAGAAGAAAATCCTCAACCCGGAGAGGTAATTTATTTTGATGATAAAACTTTGAAGGTGATGTGTAGGAGATGGAATTGGCGAAATGGTGATTTTAGTAAAATTACTGAAAATACCAAAAGAATGGTTATTAATATCGATGGAATCGGGGCAGTTCCTCAATCGATTATAGAGGAAGCAAGAGATGAATTAGCAAAATTATTAATCGAGCAGTGCAAAGCAGAATTGACTACTGGTTTACTAAATCGAAATAATAGAGAGATTGAAATAGATTTTTAAATCATATCAGGAGACATTTATTTAATATAGTAAGAAGGGAGCAATAATATAAGATATGAAAAAAGACAAAAAATTTTATCGCAATACTTTAAAGGAACTAAAACCTTACGATCCTCATGAAATGCCTTATAAAGTGAAATTAAATGCTAATGAAAATCCTTATGGTTTACCAGAAGAAATTATTGAAGAAATATTATGGAAAGCTAAAAATTTAAAATATTCTCGTTACCCTAACGCAAATTCTGTGAAATTAAGTGAAGCCGTTTCTTCTTTTTGGGGTTTAACCAGAGATAATATAGTTATAGGAAATGGTTCTGATGAACTTATTGATTATTTAATTAAGGCTTTCTCGGAAAAAGGGAGAAAGCTTATTACTACTGCGCCCTCTTTTGCCATGTATAAAATTTATTCAATTGTTAATGGATCTAATTTTGTACAGATTCCTTTAAGCCAGAGCAATTTTAGTTTAAATGAGGATAAGATTTTAGAGGAAGCTAAGAAAGAAAATTCTTCCATAGTTTTTTTAGCCTATCCCAATGCCCCTACCGGAAATTATTTTGCCGAGGATAAGATTATAAAGATAATTGAAGAATCGGGTTGTCTGGTAGTAGTAGATGAAGCTTATTATGAGTTTGGAAAAAAGACTTTTGTACCCCTTATATCCCGTTACGACAATTTAGTTATTCTTAGGACTTTTTCCAAGGCTTACAGTATAGCCAGCTTACGGGTGGGGTATTTACTTTCTAATCCTGAAATTATAAATGAAGTAAGAAAAGTTAAGAGCCCCTTTAATGTAAATACTTTTTCTCAACTTGCAGCCCAGGTGGTTTTTGAAAATAAAGAAATTTTAAAAGATAGTATAGAGAAAATTATTAGAGAACGCGAAAGATTAATAGACAGAATAAACGAAATTACCCCCTTTAAAGCCCATCCTTCTCAGACCAACTTTGTTTTGGTCGAGGCGGGCTCTAAAGAAGATACAGACTTGGTTTATAATAATTTATTAGAACAAGGAATTTTAGTCCAAACGGTTTCGGATCCCGTTTTTTCAAGCTCCAGATATTTTTTACGTATAACTGTAGGGAATAAAGAGGAGAATGATATTTTAATTGATGGGTTGAAAAGCTGTTAAAGATATTTTAAAATCTAATTGGTCAAAGAATTATTTTTTAATATCCTTATAGTTAAGAAGGAGATAAATAAGATGATTAAATTTGATAAGTTTACTATAAAAGCTCAAGAAGCTATTGGAGAAGCTCAACAAAGCGCCGGTAGTTATAACCATCAAGAGATAAAAAGTGAACATCTTTTATTAGCTCTAATTAATCAAAAAGAAGGCGTAATTCCTTCTATTTTACATAAATTAGAGGTTAACTCAGATGATATTAAAGCTAAGTTAGAAAAAATATTAGAGGCAATTCCTAAGGTAAGTGGCGGTTCCGGGACACAACAATATATAGGTAATGAACTAAACGATGTGCTTAATACTGCCCTACAAGAAGCTAAAAAAGTAAAGGATGAATTTGTCAGTACGGAACATTTATTAATAGCTTTAACTGAAACTGATGGGAGCAGGGTTAGTGATTTATTAAAAAAAGAAGGGATTAATAAAGATAAAATCTATCAGGCTTTAGTGAATATTAGAGGAAATCAGCGGGTAACTGATCAAAATCCAGAGGAAAAATATCAAGCTTTAGAAAGATATGCTCGTGATCTAACTGATTTAGCTAGAGAAAGGAAACTTGATCCGGTAATTGGGCGGGATGATGAAATACGACAAGTTATGCAAATACTTTTACGGCGTACTAAAAATAATCCTGTTTTAATTGGTGAACCGGGAGTAGGTAAGACTGCAATTGCTGAAGGTTTAGCCCAGAGAATTGTAAGTGGAGATATTCCGGAAGGATTAAAAAATAAAAAGGTACTGATTTTAGATATTAGTTCTATGGTAGCTGGCGCAAAATATAGAGGTGAATTTGAAGATCGTTTAAAGGCAGTTTTAAAAGAGATCCAAAAAGCGGAAGGTAAAATAATTGTTTTTATTGATGAACTCCATACTTTAGTGGGAGCAGGAGCAGCTGAAGGAGCAATAGATGCTTCCAATATGTTAAAGCCGGCTTTAGCTCGGGGCGAATTGCATTGTATCGGAGCTACAACTTTAAAGGAATATAGAAAATATATCGAAAAAGATGCTGCATTGGAGAGAAGATTCCAACCAGTGTTAATAAAGGAACCCTCAGTAGAAGATACTATTGCTATTTTAAGAGGATTAAAAGAGAAATATGAAGTGTATCATGGAATAAGGATTAAAGATTCAGCTTTAGTTGCTGCAGCCATATTATCTAATCGCTATATTACCGATAGATTTTTGCCAGATAAGGCAATTGATCTGATAGATGAAGCTTCCTCCCGTTTGAGGATGGAAATCGATAGTATGCCTATAGAGATAGATGAAGTGGAAAGAAAAATTATTCAATTAGAAATAGAAAAGCATGCTTTAAAGAAAGAAAAAGATTCTATTTCTCAGGAACATTTAAATAAAATAGAAAAGGAACTAAGTTCTTTAAAAGAAAAAAGAGATGGGATGAAATTAAAATGGAAGAATGAGAAGGAATCAATCCAGAGAATACAAAAAATAAAAAGTAGTATTGAACAGAATAAAATAGAAGCTGAGAAAGAAGAGAGAGAAGGTAATCTTAACCGAGTTGCAGAATTAAAATATGGGGTCTTACCTAAATTTCAAAAAGATTTGGAAGAAGAAAATAAAAAGCTGGCTTCTCTACAAAAAGAAACTAAAATGCTTAAAGAAGAAGTTGATGAAGAGGATATTACAGAAATTATTTCCAAATGGACTGGCATACCAGTTGGTCGATTGCTGGAAGGGGAAGCAAATAAATTAGTTAAGATGGAAGAAGAGCTTAAACAAAGAGTTGTTGGACAAGATGAGGCGATTAGGTTAGTTTCTAATGCTATTAGGAGATCTCGAGTTGGTATAGCGGATCCCAATAGACCAGTAGGGTCATTTATTTTTATGGGGCCTACAGGAGTAGGTAAAACTGAGCTCGCTCGTAGTTTGGCTGATTTTTTGTTTAATGATGAAAATTTTCTAGTGCGTATCGATATGTCTGAATATATGGAGAGACACAGTGTAGCCCGGTTAATCGGGGCTCCACCAGGCTATGTAGGATACGAAGAAGGTGGTCAACTTACTGAAATTGTCAGGCGCAAACCTTATTCAGTTATTCTCTTTGATGAAATTGAGAAAGCTCACCCCGATGTTTTTAATATTTTGTTGCAGATTTTAGATGATGGCCGTCTAACTGACGGACAGGGCAGGGTAGTTAATTTTAAAAACTCTATTTTAATTATGACTTCGAATATCGGTAGTCAGTGGATCTACGAAATGAATGAGGGGAATAGAGAGTCTGTTATGCAAAAAGTAAACGATTCTCTTCGTGAGCACTTTAAGCCAGAATTTTTAAATAGACTTGATGAGATAATTATCTTTAACAATTTAGATAAAGAGCAGATTGTTAAAATCGTGGATATCCAGCTCAATATTTTAAAAAAGAGATTAGTAACTAAAAAAGTTTATTTAAAAATTACTCAAGAAACAAAAGAATTTTTAGCTGAAAAAGGATATGACCCTCATTATGGTGCTCGACCTTTAAAGAGAACCATTCAAAGGTACATTCAAGACCCCTTGGCCTTGCAAATTTTAGAAGGAGTTTTTAAAGAGGGGGATAAATTAGAAACCGATTTGGATGAAAAAAATGAGAAAATAATTTTCAGGAAAATATAAATTTACTTTAGATAGGCGAGACGCTTGTCCTACGGGCAGACTGTGGGAAATCTTTGCGTCTTTAGTATTCGTATTTTTTCCCGCAATTGTTCCCCGTGCCTATACGCTACCCGCTGTACGCTCTACGCTAATTAAATACTATCGACTAATTTAATTAATCAATTGGTAAATAGGGGGATCGGTAAATTAATTTAATTGGTCAATCGGCTAATTGGTCAATTGGTGAATTAAGGCAGGCGAGATATCGGTTCTACAAATTAGCGAATTGGCCTTGTGGTCAATATAAATTAAAAAGGAGAACTATCAATGTTTACACAATATATGAACAGTTTTTGGCAAGCGGTATTAAGAGTTTTTAGTCCGGAGAATCTTATTCTGTGGTGGGGAAAATTTATAACTATTATTATAATATTAGTGGTAGCAAAGATAGCTTTATCCGTAATTAATAAACTAATAGAAAAATCTTTAACCCCTTTAAAAAAATCCAAAAATTATGTGAAGAGGATTTCTCGAGCAAATACTCTTATTCCGCTTTTGCAGAGTGTTTCTAAATATGTAATTTATTTTATTACCGGAGTAATTGTATTAAGAGAATTAGGGATAGACACTACCGCGATTATTGCTAGTGCCGGAGTTGTTGGTTTAGCAGTTGGTTTTGGAGCTCAATCTCTAGTGAAAGATGTTATTTCAGGTGCCTTTCTACTTTTTGAGGGGGTAATTTCAGTAGGAGATTCTGTTAATATAGGAGAACATTCCGGAACAGTGGAAGTTATCGGTTTAAGGAATATTCATTTAAGGAAGTTTTCAGGTGAGTTAAGAGTAATGTCTTATGGAGAAATTGCTAGTTTTGGTAATTTTAATAAAGGGTACATGAGGGCTATTGTTGAGGTGGGGGTAGCTTACGAACAGGATACAGAAAGAGGAATGAAAGCCTTGGAAGAAATTGCTAATAAATGGGCTGAAGAGAATAAAGATATTGTTTTAGAGCCTCCAATTGTCCAGGGGGTATTATCTCTCGGTTCATCAGATGTTGCTTTAAGGATAGCAATTAAAGTTAAAGCGATGACTCATTGGGGAGCAGAGAGAGAACTTAAACGAAGAATCAAAGATACTTTTGATAAAAAAGGCATAGAGATTCCCTTCCCCAGACAAGTAGTTTATTTAAGAAAAGAAAGCGAAAAATAGTTCACGAAACAAAAGAAGCCGTGATTTTTTTAATAAATAAAAGTTCTTGCTTTTAAATTTATATTTCCAAACATTTAGTCATACAGCCATCAAATAAGTAGATAGTATAAACATAAGATTAGCCAGAATGAGTTTCTGGTAATAATTGTTTATAATATTATCTTAAGGAATATCTGTATAATGAATATTTATGTTGGAAACTCCACAATCAATCTCTATATCCACTTTAAATTCTGAGCTATCGTAATTATTGGAAATATACATACTATCTCTCTTAATAAAATCGTCAAGATCTTTTATCGCAATTCCCGAATCAATATTCACTATTGCTCCCACATTTTTAGGAATGGCAATATCAATATTGGATACCCCTGAATCAATAATTATTTTAGAATTATATTTCGGTACAACCAAGTTGATATTACTTGCCCCACTTTCTATGTAAAGTTTTTCGACCTTAAAAGCCGATAAGTTACAATCTGTATCGAAAGCGCCTGTTTTAATAGATAGATTATATATTATTTGATTATTTAATTTTAACTCCCACTTATTTTCAGGATTACGAAAATTTCCCTTAACTGGAGAATGATGAATAAGAACGTTAGCTTCTTCTTCGGTAGTAGAGTATTCTTCAAAAGGTTCAAATTCTTTATAGCGATAATGGGAGATGCATTCATAAAGTAGTGGGGTAGATTCACCCATAGTAAGTTTCCCTACATCAAGATTTAATCCAATTGAAGCTCTTTCGATTTCAGGATACTCTTTTGTTTCTAAAGATGTTTCTGTTTCGGAGGATATTTCGGTCTCCGGAGCCGTTTCGATTCCTGGGGTGATTTCAGTTTCCAAAGCCACTCCAGTTTCCGGAGCCTTTTCAACTTCAATAACTATTTCTCGGCTTAGAGTTTTTACTTCCCTTACCATTTCTCCTTCCAAACCGATTCCCATATAACTTGACGCTACTCCTAAAATAATTCCTAAAAATATGATTAACGGACCCAGGAAGGAAAGGTTCTTTCCTCTTAAGATTAAAGATATACCCCAACTTACCAAAAGCAGAGGCCAGAGTTTAATTATGTTTGACCAAACAGACCACTCTAATATATTTAAAGTATTTGCTAAAAGAATTATTCCTATAAGCAATAAAGTTAAACCACTAATTATTTTATTCGCCTTCATTTTTTCACCTCGAATTTATTAATTTATTAATTTACCAATTGACCAATTAAATTAGTCCATAGTAAATAGTAATTCGTATCGCGTATTGCGTATCGCGTTAAAAAAATTAGGATTTAGGTGTAGAGGCACAATGAATTGTGCCCTTCTTTTGTAATTCATAGACTACGGTTTTATTATTTCCCCCTCACCCTAACCCTCTCCCTCGGAGGGGAGAGGGAATAAAGAATCGGTATATTTTAATTTATTCTATATGCTATATTGTATTCTGGCTCCTGGCTACTGACTCCCGAATCCTATCTCTTCCTTTCTTCACTATATACTATATACTCGATACTATTTTATTCTTTTTTAGTAAAATTAGACCAGGCGTTAGCAATTAAAAGGTCAATTAATCTTTGTTGGTCAGATAAATATTCAGGATTCAGACTTAAGGCAATTTCTCCTTCTCTTACAGCATTTTCGTAATCCTGGCTGCGGTAATAAGATAAGCCCAATTTATAATGTGCCTCCGAGAGGATATAATTTGAATCTGCTAACTGAAGAGCCAACTCATAATTTTGATAAGCTTTTTGGAGCTCTCCTGCGTTATAGTGCATATTTCCTATTTCAATGAAAGCCTGGGCAAAATTGTCAAAAGTGAAATCTTTAATTCTAAGTGGGTAAGTAGTTTGGGATAATACTTTTTCTATTATGGCTTTTTCATATTCTTTACCTTTTAATTCAATAAGTCCTAATTGATAATATGCTATAGCTATTGACCGTTTATCTTCGCTAAATTGAGTAGTTTTATTATAGGCAAATACAGCTTCATCAATATTTCCTACACTACTATAATAATCACCTAAATTTAAATAACAAGCAGCATTTTTCCGGTAAGCTAAAAAATTGTCCAGGATATAAGGGCTGGGTTTAAGTTTACCCAATTTTATATATGTCTCTGTTGCTTTAATGAATTGGTCATTATCCTGATAGAGCTGGGCTAATTCGGAAATAAGTTTGTCATTTTGAGGAATAAGCTCGGCAACTTTTTCATATTCTATTATTGCCAGATCATACTCGAGCGTATCTTTATATATCATTCCCTTTACAAAATATGCAAAGGCATTATTGGGGTCTTCGATAATAATTTGAGATAGATTGATAAGGGCTGATTCTCTTTCCCCCATTTTGTACAAAGCATAACTCCGATTTATCCTGGCTAATATATTCGTTTCGTCTAAGCCCAAAGCTTTTTCGTATTCTTTTTCCGCAGGTTCATAGAGATCTAATGAACAATAAAAATTTCCCATATTGATGAAAGCGAAGATATCAGGCTTCATAGTTTTTCCTTCTATAATTTCTTGCAATAATTTTTCTGTTTCACTGCTGGCAAAGACAGTGGTAGTAAAAAGGGCTAATAAAATTATTAAAAAGATTACAAAACTTAATTTCAAATTTTCTCTATACATATCTATCATCCTTTCTTTTTTTTGTATTTTATAATTTTACGGATAAAGTCGAAGAAATTTACCAAAAAAATTTATACCTAATATTTATATATTCAACATTATTTTTAAAAATCCTCTTTTTTTATTAAAAAATTTTTAAATTTATTTTTATTATTTAATTTCTGAACCGAATTTTTTTAATTTTTCAATGGAAGTTTCTTAATAATCTTCACTTTTTATAACCACAAAATATTTTATCTCTTTAAACCTTTAGTTTTTTAGTTTAAGAATTAAAGAACTTTTATATTTTCTATTATATATATTATATGTTTTTAAAGCAAATTTCTCTTTTTTGTCTAATGTTGTAATTTTTAAATCAGCATATATAATAAAAAAGAAGGATTTTTATTTATTTTATCGAATAAGCTAATTATAAAAGACAATTTGCTGATCTTTTCTTTCTCTTTCTTGACTCGATATTATATACTTAATAAGATATATTTGGTGCAATACTGTTTTTTAATTTATTTTCTTTCCCTTTTTTAACTCGATACGCGATACGCAATACGCAATACGAATTAGAGGTGACAATCGATGAAGATTACCCATCAATTAGCACAAGATATAGTTGATAAGACCATGAGTATTTTGGGAAAAAATATTAATATTATGGATGAAAAAGGAGTGATTATCGGGTCAGGCGATAAAAGTCGTTTAAATCAATTTCATGAGGGGGCAGCCCAGGTAATTAAAGAAGGGAAGAAGCTGGAAATTTATTCCAAGGATATAAATCATTTAGTGGGAGCAAAACCAGGGATCAATCTCCCCATAGAACATAATAACAAAATTATTGGAGTAGTGGGTATTACCGGTGAGCCAAACGAAGTCAGCCCTTTTGGCGAAGTGATAAAGATGACTGTTGAGATGATGTTACAGCAGGAATTTTTGTTAAAAGAAATACAATTAGAAAAACAGACTCAGGAAAATTTTATTCATGATTTAATCTTCGGAAGGATGGGAAATAATCCGGATTTATTTATAACTCGGGGGCAGATTGTAGGATATGATATTCTAATTCCCCGGGTAGCCTTGGTCATGGATATTTATCGGTTTGAAAAGACCGCTAAGCAGAGCTTGCAGGCATTCAAAGGATCGAAAGAAGGAGAAATTCATTTACAAAGATTAAAAAATGATGTATTAAAAACCATTCAAGGGATATTTGTGGATACTCCTCAGGAAATTGCATCTTATACAGGAGGGGATAGATTTGTAGTTTTAAAGACTATTAATCTAAAAGATTCAGATGAAATTTTAAGAAAAAAATTATTTAGAATGGGAAAGAGAATAAAAGATAATATTTCTCAGCAGATGAAATTTAAGGTTACCATCGGAATCGGAGAATATCATGAAGATATTCGGGGGATAAGTAAATCATTTAAAGAAGCTACCCAGGCATTAGATGTAGGGACTAAATTGGAGGGAGCGGGAGATATTTATCATGTAGACAATCTGGGCGTAGGCAAGCTGTTAGCAGAGATAAAAGGAGAAAGTCAGCAAGAATTTATGGGAAAAACTATTTATTCTGTAAAAAATAACAAAGAGAAGAAAATAAACGAAACATTACTGGAAACTTTAAAAGCCTTTTTTGATAATAATTTAAGTATTTCAAAAACTGCCCAAACTATCTATGTACATCGCAATACTTTACTTTATAGATTAAGAAGGGTTAAGGAAATAACCGGTTTAGACCCAAAAAAGTTTGATGATGCAGTCCAATTGAGGATAGCTTTAAAAATGAGGATATACCAGGGGGAGTAATTAGTTTAAATAATATTAAGTTGTGCTAACTGCTATTAAATTTATTCTGCAGAAAAAAAGTGATTTAAAATTTGCAATTTATTTACTATTAGGTTAATATAAAAAATGTCAACGATGGCATTATAAAAATTACACACCATGATTCTATATTCAATGTTATCGTTGACGAAAAGGATGATATTGTTTCGGGTGAAACGAAAATCAAATCCGGGGACACATTTTTTATTAATTTTAAACAGGAAAAAATATTGGTTTTTGATTATGAAAGTCATGAGGGGATATAGAATTATTGTACAAAGGAAGGATAGTATGAATATAGCATTATGTCATTACCGGGTTGGCGAAACTGATGGAGTTTCCCTGGAGATGGATAAATGGAAAAAGGTTTTAGAAAATATGGGGCATAAAGTATATTTTATTGCCGGCAGTACAGGTACATCTGATGGTTATATTATACCGGAAATGAATTATAGATTTGAAGAGGATTTGAAAATCGAAAGAAATGCTTACTTAAAATTAGAAGACTATCAGGATGAGGATGAATTAATAAGAGCCGTAAGAAAGCAAACTTTGAAAATTGAAGAAGCCTTGAAAAAAATCTTAATAGAAAATAAGAGAGATTTAATTATTCCCAATAATATTTTATCAATCGGCAGAAGCATCCCTACTGCTATGGCGTTCACTAACGTCATTAAGGAATTGGGCATTAGATGTATCGGACATCATCATGATTTTTACTGGGAAAGGAAAAATTTTTCTCATCCAACATGCAATTTCGTTCGCAAAGTTCTGGAGGAATACTATCCCCCAAAAGATGATTTGATTTCACATGTAGTAATTAATAGTATTGTTCAAAAAGAATTAAAAACGAGAAGAGGTCTGGATTCTATTATTATACCCAATATATTTGATTTTAATGAAAAGTTATGGGAAGTTGATGATTACAATAAAGGTTTTAGAGAAAAATTAGGCATTAAAGATAATGATATCCTTATGCTGCAGGCAACCAGGGTAACTAATAGAAAAGCAATTGAACTGGCTATAGATGTGGTTGAGGAAATGCAGAGAAAAGAAAACAGGAAAATACTTGAAGAAGCAAAATTATATAATGGGAAAAGTTTTAAAGAAGATAGCAGGATAGTACTCGTTTTAGCGGGAATGATAGAGACCGCAGATGATTATGTTGAGAGGCTTAAAACCAGGGCTGAAAAAAGCAATGTAGAATTGCTGTTTATAAATAATCT
Organism: Atribacteria bacterium SCGC AAA255-N14; assembly: GCA_000405345.1. Next base: position 15,728 of record ASPC01000001.1, on the reverse strand, counting down.
GGTTGAACATTCAAGGTGTGTTAAAAATAATAATAAGATATATTCCTTATGGGATACATATGTTTTTGCAGATATTGTAACCTATCCGAGTATTCAGGAGGGATGGGGAAATCAATTTTTAGAAGGTTTATTCGCCAAAAAACCGATGTTAGTATTTGAATATGATGTTTATAAAGAAGATATCAAAAGAAAAGGATTCAAGGTTATTTCTTTGGGCGACAAATATGGGCTTGATGAATGCGGTCTGGCAAAAGTGGAAAAAAAAATAATTAGACATGCTGCCGGAGAATGTATAAGATTACTTATAGATAAAGATTGCAGAGAAAAGATGGTTGAAGAAAATTTCCAATTAGGAAGAGAATTTTTTTCCCATGAAAGCTTAGAAGAAAAATTAAAAATAGTGGTATAATAATTTGTGGAGGTGATTTAAAATAAAGGAATATACTATTAAAGATATCGCAAAAATTGCCAACGTTTCTCCACGGACGGTTTCCAGGGTTGTAAATGAAGAAGAAAAAGTAAAGAAAGAAACAAGAGAGAAAATATTAAAAATCATCAAATCAACCGGGTACCAGGTTAATCTTATCGCCAGGTCACTTAGAAAAAAAACAACCGGGATTTTGATAGTCTTTGTAGAAAAAAATGCGGCAAATTATATAGGAAATTTCCATAATGTTTTTATCCGGTTTTTAGATAGTGAAGCCAATAAATTAGGGTATAAGTTAATAGTTTCAAAGTCTTCAGCTTACAAAGTTGAAGAAAATAAACACGATGGTTTCTATTTGCTGAAAAATGGTTTTGCAGATGGTGCTATAATTTTTGATACCCGGGAAACTGATCGTCGGATTGACTATCTCGTGGAAAGGGATATCCCTTTTGTTATTGTCGGTAGGGATAATGCCTATGAATCTACTTCATTTGTTAATCTTGATAACATAAAGGCGGGTTATTTAGGAGCTGAGCATCTTATAAAAAGAGGGAATAAGTCTATTAGATTTTTTCTGGGAGATGAAAATTTCACTGTAAATCAGGATAGAACAAAGGGATTTATTCAAGCCTGTAATGATTATCATATCAAGAGTGAATTAAGGCATATTGATTATGGAATTATGAACCCCAAATTTGCTTATGAAAAGATGAAGAATATTTTAAAAGAAGAAGTTCCCGATGCCCTTTTTGTTTCCGGTGATCAGAGAGCGATAGGAGCTTATCATGCTATTCAAGAAAAAGGACTAAAAATACCCCAGGATATTGCAGTGCTCGGAATTGATAATATTCCACTATCAGAGTACTATTATCCAGCCCTAACAACGATTAGCCAGTCTGTAAGAAAGATGGCAGAAGGGGCAATAAAAATTTTGGCTCAACAGTTAAAAGATCCCGAGAATCATAAAAGTCAAAGAATTATTTTCCAGCCAAAATTAATTATCAGAGACTCTACTTAGGACGATGAGATCCTATTAAATAATCTACTCTTATTATTGAAAAACCATATCGGAGAAGCAGTACAATATGTCAGTACCTAAAATAAGTCGGGAAATAATAATAAACAAACTGGGATTTATTTAATGATAAAACTAAAAAGACTATCAGACCAGCCCATCCCATTACCCAAAAAAGAGCATCCCTGGGAAGCAGCTGCCGTATTTAACTGTGCCGCCATATATGATAATGGCTTGGTACATATGATCTACCGAGCAACCGATATTGCCCCCAATGGAAAAGAGGGACCCTATATTAATCGCCTTGGTTATGCAGTAAGCAAAGATGGCATTCACTTCAACCGCTTGGAGCAGCCAATTTTACTAAATAATGTAGAACGGGAGGAGAGGGGACCGGAAGACCCCCGAATAGTTAAAATAGATGATATTTTCTATATGATGTATACCGGGGGTAGATTTCCGGAAGACTTCAGAATTTGTCTGGCTACTTCAAAAAATCTTATCGATTGGGAGAGACAAGACATAGTCCTTGATGAACCCAATAAAGATGCTTCCCTGTTCCCCGAGAAGATCAAAGGCAAGTATGTGATGTTTCACCGCAGAGAACCGGATATCTGGTTAGCCTATTCTGATGACCTTATAACCTGGTATGATCATTAGTATGATCATAAGATTATAATGAAACCTGAGAGTAGGTCAATGAGTCTATAAAGCTAATAATAAATACTTGTAAGGCTGCAACAAATAGAGATTAATTATTTAGTTCATTTATAAATTTTTATTGCTTTTATTAAACTATTTTAACTGATTAAGTATATCTTTTAATTTAATCTCTGCGTATGCAATGCAAGTGTCAGCGGCGCCATAGTATATTTTTACCTTACCTTCTTCATATAAATTTCCACAGGTAAAAATTACGTTTCCAAAGAAACCATTTAATTCATAATCCATTTCAGGCTCAATGATTGGTTTTTCGCTTCTCGCTATAACTTTCCAGGGTTTAGTAGCATCCAATAGTACTGCCCCAAGACAGTACCTGTTAATCTTTGATGTTCCGTGGTATATTTCCATCCAGCCTTCTTCTATTTTGAACGGAATGCCACCACATCCTATCCCTTCATTGTCCCAGTATTTTTCTCTTGTGCCCATCAATTTCATATGGTTGCCCCAGTAAAAAAGGTCAGGTGATTCGGATATCCACATGTCTCTTACCCTATATTCAGCAGATACGGGACGATTCAAGGCATAATATCTACCTTCTATCTTTTCAGGAAAAATTGCAACATCCTTATTATCAGGCATAAAGATTACGCCGTGTCTCATAAATGTAACAAAATTAGTCGTGGATGCTAGACAGGTAGTCACCCCGGTTATATCGGATATTGCACTATAATTTATATAATATCTTCCATCGATCTGGGTTATCCTTGGATCTTCTATGCCAAATCTCTCATATTTATTCTCAGGAAATAGGGCAGGCTTTTCATCTATCTTAAAGTCAATACCGTTTCTACTCCTGGCAATCCTTAAATGGGAAATTGATGTAAGGTATTGATTAGTAGGTGTCCTTACAATTCTGGGGTCCGAGAAATCTATTGAAGGATCAGTCTTATTAAATTCCTTCACTATAACTTTATCTATTTTTAAATCTAATATAGGTACAAGTTCTTTTTTCGGGTTATTATTAATTGGCATTTCAGCAACTCTCATCAGAAGCAATATTTCTTCATTAAACCTGGTAACGCCACAGTTAAAAACACCAACCACCTTGAAATCAGGTCTTGATGGTTTTAGGTCCTCTGGCGTTATAATTGGATTTTTTTCTGATCTAATTATATTCATATCTATTGTCCTATTATATAATTATCAAATAAATCAATAGTGCAAATTCGCTCCTCGATTTTCAGATCATTTAATAATTTCTAATCTTTTAGCAGCAAGAAATGCCATCAAAAAGCATATATTTGATTCAGCCCCTTGATTTAAATTTACACCTTCCGGATTTAATGCATCATAAGATGCGAAGTTTTCATCTATAAGAGGAATATTATTTATATTATTTCCAAAAAACCATTTATACCACTTTTTAGCCCAATTTAAATAGAAATTATCTTCTGTTGCATAATAAGCTTTTTCAAGACAACAAATCATATAGCTTGCATCAATCGGTTGTTGGTCAAATAAGGCTTTATTTTTACCTTTAAGATACCAGCCTTTATTTCCGATGGGAGAAGGAATATTATTTTCCTGACAATTTCTTATTAAGAAGTCTGTTGTTTTTTTGGCAATTTCAAAACTGATTTTACATTTTCTTTTTAAATAAATCTCCCAAAGTACCCAGGGGATGAGAGCATTTGCATATACCAAATAATTTTCAAACCATATCCAATCATCAGAGTATGTCTCAAAATAAAAATTATGTAACTTTGCTTTTAATTCATTTTCCAAACCGTGCTGGTAATTAAGATTTAGTAAACCCAATAAAGCTGCTGATATTGCTCTTATTGAAGTCCAATTAGGGGCATCTTCAATTAAATTTTTAATAATTTTTTTAATATCATCATTTTGATTGCTCTTTGTTACCAAAAGAGACCATAATGTTAAGCCATAAGCTTCTTTTATATTAGGTTTTGAACCATATTCTTCATTTTTAAATAAACCCTTACCATTATTTTCGTAATAAAAATGATATAGTAAGCCATCTTCTCTTTGTGCTTTTAAAACGAAATTTAAATAAATATCCTTTAAGTTTTTATCTTTAAATTCATCAGCGACCATAAGAGCTCGTGCTTGATCTTCCAGGGCATATCCAAATTTAGGGTCAGGTTTAGTTAGTTTCCCATGCTGGTAAATTCCCATACTTGAAGTCATTGATCTTATTTTTTTAAGTGGGTCCATAAGAATTCTCCTAAAACCTCATCAAACAATTCCAGGTGTTGCAGAGCTACATTATACCAGGTCATTAATCTTCCGAATTTGTATGTTTTATTTTCCATTCTCAATTTCTTTTGAGGGTTTTCGCAAATATCTATGACCGCATCTGCAATGGCCTGAGAATTTCGGAAAGGTACAATTATACCTCTTCCCTCTGCCAAAACTTCTTTTGCATATAAGTATGGCGTTGAAATACATATTTTCCCTGCCCCAATTGCATATGCTAAAGCACCGGAAGCGGATTGCTGCGGGTCTAAATATGGAGTTATATACACATCGATAATTTTTAACCATACTACCAGTTCTTTTAAAGACAAATATTTATTGATAAATTTAACATTTCCTTGTAAATCATACTGCTTTATTTTTTCCTTTAAAAATTTTCTATATTTTTCTCCTTCTGCTTTTAATACAACCGGATGTGTCTGACCAATTATTAAATATAAAACATTATTGAATTGCTCCTTTATTTTTTTTAAAGCTTCTATGGTATATTCAAGTCCTTTGCTCGCTGATAGAAGATTTATATTCCCCAGGATTATCCTATCCTCAAATCCCTTTATCTTTTTATGCTCAGCAGTAGCTTCCAGAGGTATATCAGGAACACCGTGGGGGATAATTTCTATTTTTTCTTTTGGACAATTATAATTTTTTATAAGCTTCTGCAAACTTTCGGGCATCATAGCTATTATTTTTTCTGCAAATTTGAGCACATCTTTTAAAACCAAGCCGTATCCTTCGCTATTATTGTCAGGAATTGTATGAGTAGTTACAATTAGAGGTTTTTTTATCAATTCTATCAATTTGATAATATATTCTCCAAAGTCACCGCCATATAATCCGAATTCATGTTCTAAAACAACTATATCTGTTTTAGATTTATTAATATGATCAGCAGCTTTAATATAGGAATCAACTTCGTATTGGCTAATTTTTAATTTAACCTCTGGAGGATAATCAATTTTATCTTCCGGTCTAATTAATGCCACAATTTCAGATTTAGAGTGTGGATTTATAAGGTTAATAGCTCGAGTTAAATCTTTTGTGTAGGTAGCAATTCCACATTTTCTTGGGGTATATGAGGATATAAATGTACTATTGATACACTTATTTTTTTCTCTTAAAATTTTTCTGAGCTTGTCCAAAATAATATCTCCTGGAGATTTTTTTTTAGAAAGCCAAACTTTTTTTAAGATTTTTTAAAGGTATCTGATTGTATAATTAAAAGTCTCCGCTACCAATAAAAGCATTAAATAAAACTAAAATTCCGGGGGTAAACCTATGTCTTCCCCTGTATTTTTTTTAAGCCTTGCAAGTCTATATGCTTTTTTATATTTTTTGGCAGTTATCTCCCAGGATACAACTTCTGTTAAATATTTTTTGAGATTTTCGGAGAGCTCTTTTCTCAAATCTTTATCACAGGCCAACCTAATAACTTTTTCTTTTAGCATTTGTTTATTGGTAAACAATAATCCGCCTTCGCTCTCCAGAGTTTGAGCTGTCAATCCTTCCAATGGAGCTGTGGTAATATAAGGTTTATTTAAAGCAATAATTCTGGCAAGTGTTCCCGACTGTGTTTCATCCACTGTTGGTAATACGATAAAATTACAAACTGCCATTACTTTATAGTAAATTTCTCCCCTTGGAATAAATTCATAATAATGTGCCATCCCTTCCTTTTCCAAAATTTCTAAGTTTTTTTTATATTGATTATAATCTGCTAGATGGGCTTTATCTCTCATAGCACCTGCAGCAAGTAAATCCCAGTCTTCACCGGTTCTGATTCTTATTTCTTCGAGGGCTTCTTCCCATATAGAGGTTAATATATCCCATCTTTTATTGGATTGTATCCAACCCACCAATCCTACTAAATTATTACTTAGATAGGGAATTTTATTTAAACCAAGCTCCTCTTTTAATTTTGGAATATCGTTTTCACTCCAATTTTTATCTGCCCTTGCTCCATGAGGGACAATCATGATATTCTTGGGCATTTTCCATCCTCTTTGACTAAAAGTCCAGTGTAGTCTCCACTTTAGATAATCACTCTTAAATAAAACTACATCAGCGTCTTCACATAGTTGATAAATAAAATTTTCTTCAAATTCCTTTAACCTACCGTGCACTGTATGTGGCTCTACCACAATAGGGAATTCATTAATAGAGCCTAAAAATTCTATAAATCCCTGGTTTCTGTCCCCAATACCTCTTTTGTCTATATGCTCATATAGGCCATATTCATGTTCTATATGCACTACATAAGGAGACAGTTTTTTAATTTTTTTTGCTACCGGCCTCCACCAAAAACGATTCGAAGTATCTATTAAAGGGAAAACCCCTTCGCCGGTTCCGTCTGTATGGCTTATTACCAGAACATCTCTTTCCGGATTTTCTTTCTGGATAAATTCTCTGGCTTCTTCACAAAATGTGGCAATACCACATAACCTTGGATAATAACTTGATATTAAGACTATTGGTTTTCTATTTGACATTATTTACATCCTTATAGGGTATAATACCTAGAATAAATTTTAGAAAAGAGGAGTCACACACAAATTATTATACCACAAATAGCTTAACAAAAGTAAGATTAACAGATAGTGGAAATCTATCTAAAGAAAAGAAAGCAAAATCAATTTTTCCTTCTCCTTTCTCTTTTAATTTTTTAAAATTAACAGCAGCAACAGCATCTTTTTCTCTCTTTGTTGTTGCTGTTAAATTGGTAATGTTAAGATTGGTATTGTTAGGGTATCGTTTTGATACCAAAGAAAGTATCATATTGCTACCAACAAAATTTATTATTTTGCCCGGATCCGGATGCTTTGTGAGCTCCTCAAGAAAAATAACCTGATAGATATTATTTCTGTAATGACCGGTAGTAGATTCACCCCTGGTTACATTTTTAATCATAGAACAAGGGGTCAGGTCTCAACATTTGACATAACTCTATCTAAGTGCTAACATTTTATTATGACTAGACCTTTACGATTATCTTTTGAAAATGCTTTTTATCATATTACCGCCAGGGGCAACCGGAGAGAGGATATATTTTATTCCTCTCGGGATAAAGAGATATTTTTAAAAAGATTAAAAGAAATGCTCATAAAATATTCGATGATTTGTTACGCTTATTGCCTCATGGATAATCATTATCATCTCTTTATTAAAACGAATAAATCCAACCTGTCTCAAGGTATCCATTATCTCAACAGTGCTTATGCCAATTGGTTTCGTAATAAACATCAAATCATCGGTCCTCTTTTTCAAGGCCGGTTTAAATCTATTCTGGTGGAAGCCGATCATTATGCCCTTACCCTCTCAGCTTATATTCATCTCAATCCCTTACGTGCCGGAATCATAAAACAATTAGAAGAATATTCCTGGAGCAGCTATTTGGATTACTTAAATTTAAGAAAATCTGATATAACTGATCCTTCTTTTGTACTAAAATCTATAGACCATGATACTTTGAAAGCAATGAGCAAATATCGAGAGTATGTTAGCGAAAATCAGAAGATGAAAGATCCCATTAAGAAATCCTATCACCATATCGCTCTTGGCAGTGAAACCTTTATTGAAAGGGTAAAAGAAAAGATAGAACATCTAGGCCGAAGAAGGGAAATTCCTTCTACCCGCTTTCTGTCTAAATATGATGTGGATACGATTATTACCAAAATGACTCAAGCATTACCTATTGAAAGAAGGATAATCTTTGATAAAAAAAGAGGAAACCTGAATCGCTCTTTGGCTATCTATCTCATTAAGCGATTCACCCCCCTTTCCTTATCTGAAATAGGTGAACTTTTTAAGATGGATTATTCAGCCGTTTCCCAGACTGCTAAAAGATTTGAACAAAAAACCGAAGTTAATCATAAAATAAAAGAGGTCATGCAAAGGGTGATAACCGCTTTAAAGGAAGTATGAATGTCAAATGTTGAGACCTGACCCCTTTATTTCCAAGATAACTATTTACTTTCAAATTAATATAAAATAAACAGATTTTTGATATAATAAGCACAAACCAGTAAGATAAATAATTTTAGGAAAAGAGGACTAATAATGAAAAGTAAAATAATCATCATTGGTGGTGGGATAGCAGGACTTTCAGCAGGTGTTTTTGGTCAGAAGCATGGGTTTGAAACTGAAATATTTGAAATGCATACTATTCCCGGAGGGCAGTGTACAGCATGGAAGAGAAAGGGTTACATGTTTGATTATTGCATTGGGTGGCTTATGGGTTCATCTTCAGGAAGTATGAATACACTGTGGAAACAACTGGGGGCATTATCAGAAGATATACCTATCATTGACCCTGAAGTCTTTATCAGAAATGTAGACAATGAAGGTCAAGAATTCTTAATGTATAAAGATATGCAAAAATGGAAAGCCTATCTGAAAAGCATTTCTCCTGAAGATGAAGAAGCCATATCAAGGATGTTTTCTATCATAGCTAAATTTTCTCTTTCCGGTGATATAGAGGAAATTATGAAGCCTAAACCGCTAAGAAGAACTCTTCCCATGTTAAAGATTTTTTTAAGGATGTTGCCAGCCATGATTCTCATGATTAAATATGGTAAAAAAAGCTGTGGTCAGTTTATAAAAGAAATGGGGTTTAAAAATGAATTTTTGCACCATTTTCTAGAGAAAATATATAGTGACGAAAATTTTTCTGCGATTGCTTTTTTGATGATGCTTTCACTCTTTAAAGACAATAATGCCGGATATCCAGCAGGTGGTTCCCTAAATTTTGCATTACGGATTCTAAATAAATACCAAAAACTTGGTGGTACGCTGTCAACTGGGAAAAGGGTTAAGAAGATACTCATCGAAGATGGAAAAGCTGTTGGTGTGGAGCTTTCTGATGGCACTATCCATAAGTCTGATTATGTTATCGCCGCCTGTGATTTACATACGGTTATTTACGATATGCTTGATGGTAAATATATTCCTGAAGATATAAAGAATGCCTTTGAAAATTGGCCACTTTTCAAACCCCTGGTGCAGGTTTCATTTGGTATTAAAAAAGAGATCAAGGAAAAACAGATGATGAACAACTATCTGGTTCCGGCTAAAATAGGAGCTACAGAAATTGATTCTTATTCAATATCAAACTACAGCTATGATCCGGATATGGCGCCTGAAGGGAAAACGACCATTGTTCTTAAATTTCAAAGCCCTTATGAGATATGGGAACATCTGAAAGATAATGTATATGAAAAAGAAAAAGAAAAAATAAAAGAAGATGCGATAGCGCTGCTTGAAAAGGCTTATCCCGGTATAAAAGATTTTATCGAGGTTGTAGATGTAGCCACTCCTTTAACTGATGTAAAATACACTGGCGTATATCGGGCAGCCTATGAAGGTTTTATGCCAACAAAAAGTAATACGAATAAAACAATAAATCCATTGATTAAAGGACTTGTTAATTTCATACTGGCAGGACAGTGGCTTTTCCCGGGTGGCGGGTTACCTCCTTCTGCCTTGTCAGGCAAATGGGCCATAGAGGTATTTCATAAAAAAGAAAAATCTTAATCATTGGATGATTGGAGAAGATTGGTTAAGGAGCAGTTTATCATCTCACCTCCAGAGGAAATGCTAGGCAGGCGATCTTCCTTACCGAGAAAGACTTTACTGATTTCCTTGGCGTCTTATGTTTAAAAGTGATATTGCAAGACCTAACGCCATAATACACGTTGTGCGCCATAATACTTAATAATAAGTAGAATAATTAAATTGATATATTACAAAACAAGTAATATAGCATAATAGATAGCAAATTCGCAGTCTATTCATTAGTTATGAGGAGAATATTACATAGGAGGTATATTATGTTTATTCTCACGGATCCTTTCTTCTGGGCCTTCGTCGGCATGTTCGGACTGCTTGTCGGCACCGCCCTGGTCAGCGGAACAAAGATGGGAAAAAACGCTGCGTTCGGAGTGGCAACCATCATGGTTTGCGATTTGTCTCGAATCGTACTTGTCTTACCTTTTTGCTCCCAGCCTCGTTTTGAAATAGGTATATGGAATTGGATCGTTGGCGGAATCTTTCTCGCGGCCGCTTTCGTTTTTGGCGTTCCTGCCATGTCCATTAATTGGCGGACCGCTCCGGACAGTAAAATGGTTCTCAAAACAAATGGCATCTATGGCATTGTCAGGAATCCCATCTACCTTACTGACCTTCTCTTCTCGCTCGGATTCGCGGTGATGTTCGGATCAATCATCGGCGTCGCGCTGATTCCCATATGGTGGATCGCTTTTTTATGTCTCGTTCTGGTTGAGGAGAAAAGTCTGGAAAGCGCGCTGGGACAGCCCTATCTGGATTACAAGAAACTGGTTAAGGGTCGCATCATACCGGGATTACCAATTTGATAATCTGCTTAACAATGTGCTGAGGCTAATAGGGCTATTGCGCGCCGAAATCTTGGTATTAACCATCTCTTTAGTTGTTATTTTTTATCCTTTTCCAGTGAAGTTTTCTCAATTTTTTTAATTGCTACGGGCAAGGCAAGTCCTGCCAATAATAATAGACCTCCGGTAAAGACGAAAACAGCTGGCAAACTAAAGGTTGTCATAATAAATCCACCGGAAATAGGGCCTAAAACATTACCTAAGTAAGTAGTACTGTTGGCAAAGCCAAAAACTTTCCCTCGATCATGGGAAGGAGTTGAAAGACCGATAATGGTATTGGCAATAGGAATGATTGCTCCATAAAAAAGACCCAAGCCAACTCTCAACAAGATTAACTGAGTAGTATTGGTGACAAAAGCATGAGACAAAAAGAAAAGACCTGTTCCTAAAAGACTGATGGTTAAAAGGAAATTACTCGGTTTTTTTTCAATTAACCTACCTACATTTATTGAAGAAAAAGCACTCATCAAACCGGTTATGGCAAACATTAATCCGGTAAAGGTGGAAACGATTTTTGGATTTGATACGATGGTTTCCATAAAAAAAGGAAAAATAGGACTAATAATCTTGACCGAAAACTGCACTAAAAACAGTATAAAAAACATGATGAATAATTGTCCATTATTAAAAAACAAGGCTACTCTTTTTTTAAATGGAATGGTCTGTTTCTCCCTGGCTGCAGGTGTAAAATTTTCTTCTACCAAGAAAAAGATTAGCCATCCAGCAATAAAGAGTAGGGCAGCGGTAATTCGAAAAGAATTTCGAAAACCTAAAATATCAGCCGAAATACCCCCTAACAAAGGCCCTAAAAAGTTACCTAAAAAAAATCCGGTCTGTAATAATCCCAAACTAAATCCCATCTTTTTTGAAGGTGAACTTGCAGAAACCAAGGCAGTACAAGCAGCAATCGTGCCTGTTAAAACACCCTGTATGATGCGTATAATTAATAGTTGATAGACATTAGTTGCCAGGGCCATCATAAATACAGAGATTGCTCCTCCGAATATGGCTCGCTCTATCATTGGCTTTCTTCCCACACGATCTGCCAGAGAACCCCAGATAGGAGATACGATAATCATCGCCAGCGCCGGAGCTCCCATCAGCCAGCCTGACCAGCGGGCTGCCTGTTCTATATTGCTAATCCCCAATTCTCTTACATAAAAAGGTAGGAAGGGAATCACAAAAGTAATACCGGTAACAACAATCATTTCAGCAAAGAATACGACATAAAGATTTTTTTTCCAAATTTCCATCTTATTCCCTTAAAATTTATTAAATATGGTCTGTTCAATACTATATAAACAAATATACCTTAAAACATAAAAGAGCTATCAAAAATCTTAAGGAAAGACTGATGCCCATATTATTAAGGAAGCAATGAAAGATTACTTGGAATTAATATTACGCTATTAAAAAAAATTTTTCAAGTGATATGGAACAAGAATGTGATAGGAGATAGTGCTTTATCACATATTATTCGTAAAAATGAAAGAAAATGAATATTCCTAGAGAAAAAAATAATTGGAAATCAGTGCAAATCCTGGTTATAAAAAAAATAAAGGAATTGGTCACATATTTCGCAAAAAGCTGAAATAAAAAAATTAGGATGTGTTCCTATTCAAATTAGAGTGGATTTAAATTTAAAATTGCACTCGATAAAGGGTTTCGTTATAATGGAATATAAGAAAAGTATAAGAGGAGGTTTCAGATGCAATATCTAAGTATGTTTTTCTGGCTTTTTTTTATTTTTTCTTAAATAAATAGAGACATGTTAATGATCAATAATTCGGTAACTTTTAGAGGACAACCTATGGGGTCTGATAGAGTCTGAAAAGTTTCCTAACCGGATAGTTGAGGCTTTGGGTATTAATCGAGGTATAGTATCAAGGATTAAAGTGTGACAAAAAACCGTCCTTTGTCACATATAAAATTGACCTTGGAGGGGTGAGTGAGAATGGAACGAAAAAGAATTTATATTTAAGCGGATCATTGGGTTTGGGACACATCATAAGAGATTTAGCCATTGCGGCGGAACTGCGCAGGCAAAATCCGGAAATTGAAATATCCTGGTTGGCGACCCATCCCGCGAGTCAAGTGATTGAGGATTCGGGAGAGCACCTGCTTCCCGAGGCTGCCAAGTATGCCAATGATAACATTCCTGCCGAAAAAACCGCCAAAGGTTCTCACTTGAACCTCCTGAAATATTCTATTATTCTAAAATAAAATAATAGTGGTTAGAATTCTAATAAAAATAACTTATAAAAGCTAAGAAAAAAGGAAAATAAATTAAAATATAAGAATATGGAAATTCAAATGAAAATAGAGGAAAAACAAACAGAATTTTATGTTTGTGATAGTATCATTACCTTAGCAAATCGTTGGGATCATTTTTTAGCGCGTTTTGGATGGCGCAGGAACCATCGTCGGGTCAAACCAGGATTATACAAGTTAGGTAATCCCACTCAAGAATCACTGGTCTTTGCAAGTGCAAATTATACTTTGAGCTTTGATGCATTGCGGTCCTCTTTAAAAGAAATAGATGGTTACATTCTGGTGTTAGACACCAGAGGTATTAATGTTTGGTGTGCTGCTGGAGAGGGGACTTTCGATACTGATGAGTTAGTGCACCGAATCGAGATGACTGAACTTTCCAAAGTTGTCAATCACCGTTCGATTATACTTCCACAACTGGGCGCCCCGGGGATTTGTGCTCATGAGGTAGGGAAAAGCTCGGGATTTAAAGTAGAGTATGGCCCTGTACGTAGCTCTGATCTTCCCAATTACTTAAAAACGCGAACTGCCACTGCTGAAATGCGCAGGGTAAGATTCAATTTAAGAGATCGTTTGGAGCTAATCCCGGTTGAAATCATGGCTTTTTTATTTATTGCGATAATCGCTATTTTGATAGGCCTTTTTACCGGAGAAATTTGGAAATCATTACAGATTTTGGGGATATTGATAACCGGGCTTGTCTTATTTCCCATTCTGTTGCCATGGATCCCAACCCGTGATTTCATCACAAAGGGATTATTGCTTGGTGGTGTAGCAGTAATGATGATTTATTTTTTACCAGCCTATTTAATGAATGGCATCTTTGGTTGGGCACTTGCATGGGAAACGTTGATTAATATGCTGATCATGACTCCCGTAGTAGCCTTTCTGGCTCTGAATTTCACAGGCTCCACCACATTTACTTCCAGAACCGGCGTTAGGCGTGAAATTTTTACCTACATCCCTATTCTTACAGCGATGTTTATTTCGGGGATTATTTTTTCTATAGTCATGTATTTAATTAAATTGAGGTCATAAAAATGTTAACAAAACTGTTAAAGAAAAAGGTCCAAAGGAAAGCAATTAATACCCTGAAATACAAACCAGAACTGTGTATCAATTGTGGTATGTGCAGTACTGTCTGCCCTCACGGTGTATTCACTCCGGGTAAAGATACAGCTAAAATTGTAAAATTTGAGGCATGTATGGAATGTGGAGCATGTCAGCTCAACTGCTCTATGAACGCAATCACGGTGGAAAGCGGAGTTGGGTGTGCCACTGCAATGATTTTGTCAGCCCTAAAACTTCGAAAAACAGAAAGCTGTGGAGAAAGTTGTTGAGAAATAACACATAACCAGCAATAACTGAAATTTTGAAGATATTATATCATTTTGCCGAGATAAAAACAGAAATAAGCCTGTTATGATTTTATAGAAAGACTTGAAGGACAGCTTAAGAGAGTTTTTAAATTAAAACCGAAAGGAAGGCCTAAGATAAAAATATGAAAATTAGTAAATATCTTTTGGAAATTGTAGTATTCGTGTGTGGAGCGGTCGTTATGATGTTTGAGCTTGTTGGTTCAAGAGTGCTTGGACCATATTTTGGAACATCGCTTTTCGTTTGGACAAGCTTGATAGGTATTATTTTGGGGAGTCTTAGTCTTGGTTACTATTTAGGCGGAAAAATTGCAGATAAAAAATCCAGTTTTAAAAGTTTATCCCTGATTATTTTTTTAGCGGCAATTTCAATTGGACTGATGGTTATAATAAAAGACTTTTGGCTTTTTGTTTTGCAAAATAATTTTACAGATATCCGAACTTCCTCGGTTTTAGCATCTCTTACTTTATTTTTGCCAGCCAGCGTGTTTTTGGGAATGGTTTCTCCTTATGCTGTAAAATTAAAAATAAAGAACTTAAATACTTCGGCCTCAACGGTAGGTACTCTTTATGCAATATCGACCAGTGGAAGCATCTTTGGAACATTTTTGGCCGGTTTTTATTTAATTCCACACTTCGGCACAAATAAATTATTGATTATTTTATCAATAACATTATTTGTTATTTCGTTGGCACTTTCTGCAAAAAAAGGCATTTGGATCAAGCTGTCTGTTTTTGCTATTGTTGTTATTGGTTGGTTTGTAATTAGTGGACTTAATTATACGTTCCCAAAAAGCGGATTTATAGATGTTGATACGGCCTATAATCGTATTTGGATTTATGATCGTATTGATTACAGGACAAATAAGATAGTTAAAATGATGGGAATCAACAACGAGAATCATTCGTCGATGTTTTTAGATAGTGACGGATTAGTTAACGAATACACAAAATATTATCATTTGGCAAAACATTTTAATCCGAATTTTAAAAAAACATTGATGCTTGGCGGTGCAGGGTATTCATATCCCAAAGAATTTTTACATAAATATCCCGAGGCAACCATTGATGTAGTTGAAATTGATCCCAGGGTCACCGAGCTCGCAAAAAAATACTTTAGATTAGAAGAAAGTCCAAGGCTAACTATTTATCATGAAGACGGAAGGGTATTTTTAAACAAAACACAAGGAAAATATGATGTAATTTTTGGAGATGCTTTTAGTTCTCATTATTCTTTGCCATACCAATTAACCACAAAAGAAGCGGTACAAAAAAAATATAATATTTTGAATGAT